>JAAYLQ010000131.1 GCA_012521805.1 Bacillota bacterium | reverse complement strand
CTCGCTGGTAATCTACGACAGCAAATTTGAACCCAAAGGGTTAGAGCAGTTTGCCAGCTGCGGGATTCCCATGAGTAAAATTGCTGAACAACTTGGCAACGTGATCATTAAAAACATGGTTGCCATAGGTGTAACAGCAGCTGTCCTTAATCTTGATCCCCAGCTGTTCTATGATATGGTCGAAGCACGCTTTGGCAGCAAAGGCGAAAAAGTAGTCAGCATGAATAAATCAGCGATTCAGCAGGGCTATGACTATTATCGCGAGCAATGTGAGGAACGCCATTACAATCTTCCTGCTGACAAAGCATCAGAAATCCCAATGCTGATCTCTGGTAATGAAGCTGCGGGATTTGGAGCGTTAGCAGGCGGCTGCCGCTTCCTAGCTGCCTATCCCATTACACCAGCGACTGAAATTATGTATTGGTTAATCAGCCATCTGCCGGAATATGGAGGAAAAGTTGTTCAAGCAGAGGACGAAATCGCAGCCTGCCTCATGGCGATCGGTGCTAACTATACCGGTGTGAGGGCAATGACCTCTACCTCTGGTCCGGGCTTTTCTCTCATGCAGGAGGCTATCGGATTAGCAGGAATTGCTGAGGTACCCTTAGTGATCGTTGATGTCCAGCGGGCTGGACCTGCAACGGGAATGCCTACGAAAACTGAGCAGTCTGATTATAACGAGATGCTCTATGGGTCCCATGGCGAAATTCCTAGAATTGTACTGGTTCCCGCTACAATCAGCGAGTGTTTTTATTATATGGCTGAAGCATTCAATCTTGCTGAAAAGTACCAATGTGTGGTGCTGGTTGCCAGCGATCTATTTTTAGGCATGTCGAAGCAGTCAGTTCCTAAATTTGATTATAACTCAATTAAAGTTAAGCGATCAGGTTTGATCAGCGACAGCGAGTTAGCAACATTAGAACCCGGTCAGTTTAAACGCTATGCTCTGACAGATTCCGGGATATCTCCCCGTTCGATTCCCGGACAGAAAAACGGCACCTATGTCGCCCTTTCTAATGAACATGATGAACTTGGCCGGGAAGAGGCAGAAGATCCCTACAACCGCGTTTCTCAGATGCAGAAGCGTTTTCGCAAACTGGCTAATTTCTCACCAGATGAGTGGGGAGCTAAATACTACGGTCCTGACCAGCCTGATCTGCTGCTGATTGGCTGTGGATCCACCTACGCCCAGATCAGCGAAGCGAGAGTGCAGCTGGAACAAGCTGGTAAAAAAGTGGCCCACCTTCACCTGCATATCTTACAGCCATTCCCAGCGGCTGCAGTGCGCCCCCGCATCGAGGCGGCCGGGAAATGCCTGGTATTTGATAATAACTATACAGGTCAGCTGCGGATGCTGCTGCAGCAGGAAGTTGGTTTTCACAATAAATATGAAACACACAACCGTTATGATGGCAATCCTTTCACCGTAAGTGAGATTATTGCCAGAGCAAATGAGGTGTTACAATGAGCTATAAGTTGACAGATTATCGGGGTTCCCGCCCCACCTGGTGTCCCGGCTGTGGTCACTTTGCCGTGCTGGGCTGCCTGCAGCAGGCTGCATATCAGCTAGGGCTGCCCCCAGAATCTATGGTGGTAGTTTCGGGAATTGGATGTTCCGGGAAAATCAGTCAGCATTTTAACAGTTACGGTTTCCATTCGCTTCACGGCCGGTCAATTCCAGTAGCAACCGGTATTCAAATCTCTAATCCCAACTTAACAGTGATTGCCGCTGGCGGCGATGGTGACGGCTACGGTATCGGACTCAACCATTTTATCCATGCCGCCCGGAGAAACGTGAACATTACCTACATAGTGATGGACAATCACATTTACAGCCTCACTACAGGGCAGTATTCACCAACCAGCAGAAAAGGGTTTGTCTCGAAGACAACACCGAAAGGTTCAGCAGAGATGCACCTCCGACCCTTGGAAATTGCTTTAGCTGCTGGAGCATCCTTCGTAGCCCAGGGTTTCTCCGGAGATGTCAAGCAGCTGACCAATCTAATCAAGGCTGCGATTGAACACAAAGGCTTCAGTCACATCAATGTGTTCAGTCCCTGCGTCACTTTCAATAAAATCAATACTTTTGACTGGTTCCGCGAGCGGATCATCAACCTCGATCAACAGGAAGATTACCAACCGTCCGATCGGCTCCAGGCTCTAGCTAAAGTAATGGAAGCAGACGGTGTGCTCACTGGGATCATCTATCAAGAAGAGCGGAAATTATTCCATAATGAAATTGCTGGCGTTAAGGATCAAGCTCTTACCGAAACGCCACCAGCACTAACCCAGGAGCAGTTCGAACAGCTGACAGCCCAATACTGCTGACTCTTTTCCATGAAAATAGGGTGGCATGGCGCCACCCTATATTTAGCTTATTCAATCTCAATTATTCGTCTGCCGCTGCCTTGTTGATCTGTTTTCGGAATCTTTACTTCCAGCATGCCGTTGCGGTACCGAGCTTGAATATCCTCCGGGCTTACATCTCCGACATAAAACTGCCGCTCGCAGCTCATCATCCTCCGTTCCCGCCGGATATATCTATTTTCTTCTTCTTGGCTGACAGTTTCATCGCTTCTCACACCAATTGTTAAGTAATCCCCGTCAAGCTCCAAGGTAATATTGCTTTTATCCATGCCGGGAAGTTCAGCTTGCAGCAAATAATGATCCCTGTCTTCCTTGATATCAACCTTAAAGCCATAGCTGGTCATTGGCCACATCCAAAAATCACGGAACAAATCATCCGCGAATCTCGGCCGCATTCTTCCTCTGCGCAGTGGTCTGAGATGATACATTCAAACTCCACCTCCATATTTTTGCTTACTTATACTGTAAACAATACGTCAGGGAAAGTCAAAGTTGCCTTTTGAGCAAATTTGACTATTTTTGACCTTCAAGACGAACCGCAGAGAAATATCAACATACTGCTCCTGTTTTCAAGGTCAGGAATGGTCAATCACTATTTTTCCCGGAGTAAGATTAGCTTATCCATTTGGAGGCAAAAAAAATCGCCTGACAGCAATCTGACAGGCGATTGATTTGTTATGCTTCTTTACGCTGATAAGTAATAAAGCGGTGAGGCAGAGGATTGCACTCATCTACCATCCCTGGTTCTTCGTGGATAATCTCCCACTCATCCTCATCAAACACTGGAAAATAAGTGTCAGCCTCTATCTCTTGATCTATTATGGTAAGATACATTTTATCACAGTAAGGCAGCAGCTGCGCATAGATCTCACCACCACCAATTACAAAGTTTTCAGTGCTGGGATCGAGCATTTTCAACAGTTCTGGAATGGAATGCACAATAACCACATCAGAACTGCCGCCGCGGTAGGACTCATCCCTCGTTAAAACAATGTGCCTGCGGTTTGGCAGCTGCCCCGGCAGCGACTCAAAGGTTTTCCTACCCATAATGATGGTACGGCCGGTGGTGATCCGCTTAAACCGCTTTAAATCATTAGGCAGATGCCACGGCAGTTGATTGTTCTTTCCCAAAGCCCTATTTTTTGCTACAGCAGCTATAATTACCAGCACTAAATCGAGACCTCCATTTTAATCCTGCCGCAGTGGCGGTAATCGATCAACTTTATATCATCGATTGTGAAGTCATAGAAATTCTTGATCTCAGGATTAATCCACAGTTTAGGCGCATCAAAAGCTTGATCTGCCCTCGACAACTGCAGCTTGATACCTTCAACTTGATTTTCGTAAATATGGGCGTTGTTAATCACATGGGTGAAAAGCCCTACCCTCAGTCCTACTACCTGTGCCACCAGATGAACTAATACTGCGTATTGAGTCATATTAAAGGGTACTCCCAGGGGCATGTCTCCGCTTCTCTGGACAAGCATGCAGTTCAGCCTGCCATCGGTCACATCCCACATAGTTAAAAACGCACACGGCTGCAGGGTCATTTCCGGCAGATCCTCCACATTCCACAAGGACACAATCATCCGCCGGTTTTGCGGATCAGTCTGCAAAGTTTCGATCAGGCTATCTAACTGCTTATACTTTCTGATTTGGTATCCGTAGGCTTTCCCAATCGTATTGTTTTCATCAGTCCAGTGATCCCAAATATGAATGTTGCGCTCATTTAACCAGGTAACATCATTGCTCTGCTGCTGCCAGATCCAGAGCATTTCCTGCACCGCATACTTAAATGCCACAAACTTGGTCGTTAAAATCGGAAACTCCTGTTCTAAGTCAAACTGCATAATCTGATGCGGCAGCTTATAGGTGGGAGTTCCTGTGCGATTTTGATCGTAATACCCATGCTCGAGGATATTACGCACGATTGTTAAATATTGTTGATCAGCTAAACTCACAAACAGGCACCTCTTCTAGAATTTTTCCTAGTAGTTCAATTTTGATCAGTCTAAACCCTGCTGATTGCTGAGGATTAATATAAATCTAAATGCCCATTTGCTAACCAGCCGCCATCCACTACTAAAGTATGCCCAGTTACGAAGTCAGACATGGAGGAACATAAGAAGACAGCAGGACCCACCAAATCATCAACTTCCCCCATACGCCCTGCTGGAGTGCGTTTGGCCATCAATTCTGGTTTATGCACACCGCGGTTAATCAGTTCGCGAACCTGCTCGGTGATGATATAACCTGGGCTGATGTTGTTCACTTGAATATTATACCGACCCCACTCAGCTGCTAATGTCTGTGTTAACTGCATTACTCCACCTTTACTCGATGAATAAGCAGCCCGCTGCTGAATTCCGGTGTGAGCTACTAATGACGTAATGTTAACAATCTTACCGCCCTTACCCTGTTCAATCATAACTTTACCGACTTCGCGGCACATTAAAAATGTCCCGGTCAAGTTAATGTTGATGCATTTAAACCAGTTTTCCAGGGACAGTTCTTCAGATTTAGAAACCATAGTAATTCCTGCAGCGTTTACTAAAATATCAACTGAGCCAAAGCGGCTCACTGCCTCTTTTACAACATTTTTGACGTCTGCCTCTGATGCCACATCACCGGTCACCACTAATGTTTCCACGCCATAGCCCTCAATAATCTCTGCCTGCTCTTCCAGCTGAGAACGGGTACGACTGACTAAGACCACATTTGCACCTTCTCGCCCCAGGCCCCTGGCAATAGCTCCGCCGATACCGCGACCGGCACCCGTAACGATAGCTGTTTTACCACTTAATAAACCCACACAAATCGTCCTCCTTACATTACTAACTGCTGATGGATTGGATCTGTTCAATCACACCCTCAATAACCCAGTCCGGGGTAGATGCACCAGCAGTAATCCCAATCTTTTGGAACTGCTCTTGGGCAATCAGATCCAGCGGCAGCTCTAAACTATTTTCAACAAATATAGTGTTTGAACAGTTTGCTTTTGATATTTCTACCAGTTTTTTTGTGTTTGAGCTGTTCTTTCCGCCAATCACAATCATTAAATCTACAATTTGAGCGACTGCAGCAGCACTTTCCTGCCGCGTCTTGGTCGCAGAGCAAATTGTATTGAATGCAGCAACTTCTCTGCACCTGCTTTTCACAACAGCCAAGACCCGCTCGAAATTGGCCAGTCTTTCGGTAGTTTGAGATACTACACAAATCTTTTGGTCAGGATCAAAATCAGGGAGTTCGCTGCCATCCCGGGTAATAATCGCTGTATTATCACAGTGGCCGTTGATGCCGATCACTTCCGGATGACTCTGATCCCCAACAATCACAATCTGGTAGCCCAAGCGATAATGGCGCTCAACCTTCTTATGAATTGTAGCAACATAAGGGCAGGTTGCATCTACTATTCTCGCTTGAGTCTGGGCAATCTGGGCATGCAGCTGCGGAGTGATACCGTGGGAGCGAATCACCACAACATCATTCTGGTCTAAGCTGTCAATCTGCCCCTGATCAATGGCGTGAATACCGTGTTCTGCCAAACGATTAATTACATCATTGTTATGAATCAAAGGACCAAGTGTATTAACCCTGACGCCTTCACAATCATAATACTGAGTAGCCATATCGACAGCGCGCTTCACACCGAAACAAAAACCAGCATTTTCCGCTAAAATGATTTCCTTAGCCATTGTGAGCCATCCCAACTTGATTTATTTTTGCTTTTTTTACCGCCTGCATCAGCGTTCTCCACGACAGTACCGCACACTTAACCCTCGCCGGCATATGCGAGATATTCTTAAACGCAACCGCATCCTCTAAAATCTCAAGTTGATTGTCCTCCTGGATCTCGCTCTTGATCATGCCTAGAAATATATCTGCCAGCTCGAGGGCTTCGTCCACTGATTTCCCTTTAATTAAATCAATCATGATCGAGGTAGACGCTTGCGAAATAGCACAGCCGGTACCGGTAAAAGCCGCCGCTTCTATTTTACCATTCTTAAAACAAAATTCCAATGTAATATCATCACCACAGCTTGGATTATAGCCCCGCTCACGACAGTTAGCGCATTTCAGGGAACCTTTATTGCCGCTGTGCTGACTGTGTTCCAGAATCAACTCGGTATAAATTGCATTAAGATCCATACCCTAACCACCTTCTTACCTGCTTAATACCATCAATCAAATCATCAATCTCAGCTTTAGTGTTGTAGAAAAAAAAGCTGGCTCGACTGGTTGCCGGCACATTGAGAAACTGCATCAAAGGGTGAGCACAGTGGTGCCCGGCCCGAACTGCAACTCCATAATGGTCAAGAATCGAAGCGGTGTCGTGGGGATGGCAGCCGTCAACAGCAAACGAAATTACCGGTCCTCTTTTGACCAAATGAGTGGGTCCAAATACTTTAACATAAGGAAGTTCCGCCAGCTTGGAGAGGGCATAGCGGGTCAATTCAAACTCGCGTGCTTGAATTTGTTTGAAACCGATTTGGTTTAAGTAGTCAATGGCGGCAGCAAGTCCAACCGCTCCTTCCACATTTGGCGTTCCTGCTTCAAATTTGTAGGGCAGCTCCGCAAAGGAAGCAGACTGCTCCGCAACATACTCAATCATATCGCCGCCAAACAGAAAAGGCGGCATCATTTCCAACAGCTCTTTTTTTCCGTATAATACTCCAATCCCCATCGGTCCCAGCATTTTGTGCCCGGAAAAAACAAAGAAATCAGCATCAAGCACCTGCACATCGCTGGGCATATGGGCAGCACTCTGAGCTGCATCCACCACAACAACAGCCCCCTTAGTGTGGGCATAAGCGGCTATTTCCTGTACAGGATAAATAGTGCCTAACACATTAGACATCTGGGCAATGCTCACTATCTTAGTTTGATCAGTAATCTTGCGTTCCACTTCTTCCCAATCAAGAGTGTAATCGTCATTTAAATATAAATATTTCAGCACCCCACCCTTTGCTTTGGCCACCTGCTGCCAGCAGACCAGATTGCTGTGATGTTCGGAAATTGTGATCACAATCTCGTCACCAGGTTCTAAAAAGGTCATACCATAAGCGTAAGCAATTAGATTTAGCGCTTCAGTTGCGTTCTTAGTAAAGATGATTTCCTGGGCAGAATCGGCATTAATAAAGTTTTTCACCTTCATTCTAGCTGCTTCATACAGACGGGTAGCTTCCACCCCAAGATGATGAATACCTCGATGGGGATTACCGTTGAATCTGCGGTTATACTCCTTCACAGCGTTTATAACAGATTGGGGTTTCTGGGTTGTTGCAGCATTGTCCAGGTACGCTAAGGTCCTGCCGTTAATTTTTTGAGCCAGAATTGGAAAATCCCGGCGAATTCTTTCAATATCCACTCTATTCACCTGCCAACCTCCGCTGGATCACTTCGCTGATAACTGTTTGCAGTTTATCATTTGGAATTTCCCCGATCACTGGACTAAAGACTGCTTCTACGATCAGCTTTGTAGCCTGGATTTTGTCAAATCCGCGGCTCATTAAATAAAAAAGCTGATCCGGATCAAATTTACCACAGCTGGCTGCATGCTCCCCCTTTACATCTTCTTCACCGCAGAGCAGCAGCGGTACCGAGTCAGATTTCACAGTTGGATCGAGCAGCAGTACATATTCGTGCTCACTGCCTTCCGCCCGGCTGGCACCTTTTTTGAAATCAAGGGTGCCTTTAAATGCTTTGCGCGCCCGGTCTTTGAGCACACCGCGAGCTGTGAGCTGACTGGTGGAATGCCTGCCTATATGGTTCATTAAGTAACTGACATCTATTACACGATCCTGGTCCCCAAAGTATAATGAGTTAATTTTAGTGTCGGCTGCTTGATGTAAGTTTGTAACATAGTTTGTCACTGCAAGCTTACCGCCCAATTCAGCTTGGATCAAATTGACCCGAGCGTGGGGTTCTATTTCAGCCATAACTGCATCAAAATGAACCGCCTGATCCTGCATTCTCTGGATTTTAACGATGTTTACTACTGATCCAGATTTAGCAACAATTTGGGTCAAGCCATTGTGCACCACAGCTGCATCAGGAGCGGAACTGTAATCGAAAATAAGGGTAATCTGACTATCAGCCTCAGCTATGATCAGATTATTGTCTATTACACTGCAGTCATCTGCATCCAAACGATAAGCAATTTCTAACGGCTGCTCTACTACAGTATTGGGAGGAACGATTATTTGGATACCTGTATTCGCCGATGTTTGGCTCAAGCGGGTCAGCTGAGACGAAACTCCCGCACCCAATACCTGAATCTCCGCAGCAGGAGGACCAGTATCAATTTCAATCATTTGCTTGACAGCATCTAAATTAGCCACAAATTGTTTGCTGTAAGGTTTGATTGGAATCCCAATCGGTTCGCTTAATTTTAATTCATTTAATTTCAGCCAGCGGTACGTCAGCACCGGTAAGGTATTGACTGGTTGATTAATCACAACACTCATTCTACAGCCGCCCTCCTATCCAATCGTTCCTTCTAGTTCAAGCCGAATTAAATTATTCATTTCTACAGCGTATTCCAGCGGCAGTTCTTTAGCAATCGGCTCAGCGAACCCTCTCACGATCATTGCCCTGGCTTCCTCCTCGCTGATCCCCCGGCTCATTAAATAGAAAATCACTTCATCGCTAATTCTGCCGATTTTTGCCTCATGACCGATATCTACTTCATCATTGTTGATATCCAGCACCGGAATTGTATCAGAACGAGAATCGCTGTCCAGCATTAAAGATTCACACGAAATGCTTGATTTAACATGATGGGCATTAGGCAGAACCCGAACCACACCGCGGTAAACAGAAACTCCACCGCTTTTGGATATCGACTTGGCATTGATGTTCGAAGTTGTATAAGGAGCTGCATGGACAACCTTAGTTCCAGTATCCAGCACCTGATCTTCTCCCGCAAAGGTAATACCTGTATAATCGGATCTTGCTCCCTCACCCTTAAGAATGCTCATGGGATAAAGCATAGAAACCTTGGAACCAAAAGAACCAGAAATCCACTCGATTGTTCCATTTTTCTCCACAATTGCCCGCTTGGTATTCAGGTTGTACATATTCTTAGACCAGTTTTCGATAGTGCTGTATCTTAAAAAAGCGCCTTCCTTAACATAAAGTTCCACGCAGCCAGCGTGGAGATTGTTAACCGAGTATTTAGGCGCAGAGCAGCCCTCAATAAAGTGAAGTGAGGCACCTTCTTCGACAATAATTAAAGTGTGCTCAAACTGACCTGCCCCTGGTGCATTAGACCGGAAATAAGACTGAAGGGGAATTTCCACTTTAATACCAGCGGGAACATAAACAAAAGAGCCCCCGGACCACACCGCTCCGTGTAGAGCTGCAAATTTATGATCGCTTGGCGGAACACACTTCATAAAATGCTTCCGCACTAGATCTTCATATTCTTTAACAGCGGTGTCCATATCCAGGTAAATTACACCTTGTTTGCGGAAATTTTCCTGCACACTGTGGTAAACCACTTCAGAATCATACTGCGCTCCAACACCTGCTAAGTATTTATGCTCTGCCTGCGGGATGCCCAGTCGGACAAAAGTGTTCTTGATGTCCTCTGGAACATCATCCCAGGTAACATTTAAATCAGTTTTCGGTTTGACATACGTGATAATATTATCAATATCTAACCCTGAGATATCCGGACCCCAAGGCGGCACATCAAGCTTGTGGTAAATCCCTAAAGATTTTAAGCGAAATTCCAGCATCCAATCGGGTTCATTCTTCTGGGCTGAAATTTCTCTGATTACGTCTTCATTTAAACCATCGGTTTTAAAACTGTATTCAAATTTATCTTTGATGTCGTAAAGGGATCGATTGACATCAGCAACCTGAGTCTTCTTCCGCATCTAGTTACGCCCTCCCTGACTGGGATTGTAAAGCAGCAAATCCTGATTGCTCGATCTCTGCAATTAATTCGGGTCCACCGCTCTTGGCAATTCTGCCATCGATCAGAAAATGGACATAATCCGGTTGAATATATTCCAAAATTCTGCTGTGATGGGTAATTATTACAATCGCATTTTCGCTGCTGCGGTACTGCTTCACTCCCTGAGCCACTACTCTCACCGCATCGACATCAAGACCGGAATCAGTCTCATCAAGTACTGCCAGCTTTGGCTCAAGCACCAGCATTTGGAGGATCTCGCTCTTCTTTTTCTCTCCACCAGAAAACCCATCATTGACATAGCGGGAAGCGTATTCAGGTTTCATTGCCAGCAGATCCATTTTTTCCCGCAGAATCCGGTTGAACTTGGTAATCGAAATCGATTCTCCCGTCTGAGCAATTTTTGCCATCCGCAAGAAGTTTTCCATGGTAACCCCTGGAATCTCCTCAGGATATTGAAAGGAGAGGAAAAGTCCTAATTTAGCCCGCTCATCAGGTTTTAAATCATTGAGCAGCTTTCCTTCAAATTCAATAGTACCTGCCGTCACTTCGTATTTGGGGTGTCCCAGCAGCACGTTGGCTAATGTAGACTTGCCAGCACCATTCGGACCCATAATTACATGAACCTCACCCCTGCCGACCTCGAGGTTTAATCCCTTTAAGATAGGGCTATCCTCAACATTAACATGAAGATCTTTGATAACCAGAAATCTTTCCGCCATTTATGTAACCCCTTCACTAAAATTATTACTTATTTAATCACATTTAAAGAATAGCATAAAATAGTTGCGATCGCAACTATAAATAAAATTCCCAGATTTTCACTAACTATGAGTGAAAACCTGGGAACTCTAACAGTGGAATTCGCAACCCTGGCAGCGCAGGTTATCGGCAACTGTATGTCCAATCCTTTTTAGCAAACTACTAAAAACTATTCTTTCTTCTCGAGATAAGTTTTCCAGCAGTGTTTCCTCCCAAGACCTGATTAACTCGAAGATCTGCGGTTTCATCGCTGCAGCCTTTTCCGTAAGATAAATCAGATAAGCCCGTTTATCATTTGGATCCTGCTCCCGTCTTACGTATCCTTCTTGTTCCAGCTTTTTTATGGCTCGAGCAGTATTTGCCCCATCAATATTTAACAGGCGGGACAGTTCCTCCTGATTAACTCCATCTTGATAGTAAAGTTCCAGCAGGAACATAACCTGGCCGCTGCCGATCTTTAACTCCTTTAAACCGTTGTAAATGTGACTCAGAGATAAGCGGTGTAAAATCGAAAACCATCTGCTGATATATTCGTCAGGGCATCTCTTCACGCAATCAATCCTTTCGCCCTTATCTTAGCATAGTGTGATTGCGATCGCAACTATCTGGCACTAATTTGTTGAGCTTAACCCCAGCCTTTGCTAAGCTGCTGTTCAACACCACTGTAAGCACAGCATCCACACTGTGATGCAGCAGTGTTCCTAAACCAACCACCACGAATGCTTGATATAAATCAAAACCAAAAGGCAGAACCACCAAAGACTCTCCTACCGCATGGGGCAGGGCGGTCAAGCTGAGCACCAACCAAGGATGCTTTCCTCTCCGGGTAAGTCGAGCTCCCATAACTCCAATCAAAATATGAACCGCAGCTCTGAGGGCAACTATCGGTCCTAAAGTTAATAGAAATCCTAATGCGGAACCAACTCCCACCAAAGCCGCTGTCATCGGACTGATAAACATTGCCAGCATCGTTGGTACATGGCTCCCGAGAGTCGCCGAAAACGGCGGAACAATCACCTGCAGCCAGCCCCGGAAAACTGTGGGAATTAAAATTGCCAGAGCAGCTAATAAAGCGCCGTATAAAAGCTCCTGCACCTGAGTCCTTGTTCGCATTGCTTCACCCCCGTTATGACAATTCTAGCAAAACATTTGTCATCTGTCTATACACCTGATAAGATATTAGGCAATAGAGGAAAAATTTAACTCAAAGCGAAGCAATTTAATAACTAAGCGCACGAAGGGGTGGTTTTCATGAACAGTATAAACCGGCGCGCTTCTATCTTGAAACTGCTTCAGGAGTCACAGGAACCTGTCACCGGCGGACAGCTGAGTGAACACTTTGGAGTAACAAGACAAGTGATTGTCTCTGATATTGCACTGCTGCGGGCTCAAGGTGAAGATATCATTGGCACTCCTCGAGGATATCTGTATAATCTTCCCGCCAAAACTATGATCCGACAAAAGATTGCAGCTGTACATTCCCGCGCCCACGAGCAAATCCGGGAAGAACTCTATATAATCGTTGATCACGGCGCTCGGGTCCAAGATGTAATCGTCGAGCATCCTGTTTACGGAGAGATCACCGCTAGTCTCCATATCTCTTCTCGCTTCGATGTAGACCTATTTTTGGAAAAATTAGCTGAATATAAGGCTGAGCCGCTTTTGATTCTAACTGACGGACCCCACCTGCACACAATCGAAGCAGACCGAATTGAAATCCTCGATCAAGTTAAGCAAGCTTTGGCTGATAAAGGCTATTTGGCTTCCGGGTAGCAGCTTTTTTGGTAAAAAATGAGATTAGGCAGGAAAAAGATCTGCCTAATCTCACTCGCTGGTTCCTATAGTGCGAAGTAAATCAATACAACAACTATCAGGATCAACGCCAGCAAAATGGTATCGAGATCCAGACCTATGTTACCACTCATTTCCTTACCCCCTACCACATAGTAAGAGCAGGTCTCCTCAGCTCTCAGTTTATCTTATTCTTAAAAGTGGTATCACGTCTTAGGACTGAAGTCTTGTTTTCCAGGGAGGCAGAAAGTATGTGCGATACATTTGTCGCATTAGGCAACAGTACCAAAAATAAAACAGTGCTGTTTGCCAAAAACAGCGACAGACAGCCAAACGAACCCCATATCATGATTCGCATACCGCGCCAAGTTCATCCCCAAGGTGCCAAAGTTAAATGCACTTATATTGAAATCGATCAAGTTCGGGAAACCTACGAAGTGATGCTGCTTAAACCTTCCTGGATTTGGGGCGCTGAAATGGGCTGCAATGAATGGGGGTTAAATATCGGAAACGAAGCAGTATTCACTAAAGAAAAGCTGGGACCTCCCAGTCTGCTGGGAATGGATATGCTGCGGATTGCATTAGAACGCTGCAAAACTAGTGATGAAGCCTTATACTGCCTGATTGATCTTTTGGAAAGATACGGTCAGGGAGGCAACTGCGGCTATCAAAGGCGCTTTACCTACCACAACTCATTCTTAATTGCTGATCGAACTTCAGCCTGGGTCCTTGAAACTGCTGGAAAATATTGGGCAGCTCAAAAAGTTAAGGATGTCCGCGCCATTTCTAACCGCTTATCCATTGAGACTGATTTCGATCTTGCCCATCCAGAGCTGATCGCAAATGCAGTTAAGCAGGGCTGGTGCCGTTCAGAAGCAGACTTTAATTTTGCCCGCTGTTATTCTGAACCGGTATTTACCCATTTCAGTGGTTCCAAACAGCGGCAGCAGTACTGCCAAGATAAATTAGCAGCAGCTAAAGGTCAGATTACCATTGAAACAATGATCGCCATCTTAAGAGGGCATGATCCTGAGCTAAAAGACCCGTTCAGCCGCCATTCACTAACCAGTGTCTGCATGCATGGAGGCTTTATCTTTGGCGATCATACCACCGGAAGTTATGCTGCGGAAATTAGTGAAGCCAATCCTACTTATTGGTTAACTGGCAGTTCAACCCCATGCATCGCAGTGTTTAAACCCTATTGGCTGATTGGCTATCAAGGCGGACTTGTTTTTTCGGAAGCAGATCAAGAACAAGCCCTTGCCTTTTGGCATTTACGGGAGCACCTGCACCGCATGATTATCGAGGGGCGGGTAATAGATCTCAATACGTATCTCTTTAAGCGGAATCAGCTGGAGCGGGAGCTGTTTGACATAGTTAATCAGCTTAATCCTGACGCCGCTGATCCAAAACAATTAGCAGAAATCATTTCCTATAGTTTAGCGGAAGAAACCAAGCTGATCACTGGCACAATTAGCGCCAACGAGGATAATCCCAGCCAGATTAAAGGCGGGTTATACTTTAAATATTATTGGAAAAAACAAAACAAGGGCCTAGCCCAGACGAGGAGGCGTTAAAATGAAGATTAAATGGTGGGGACACGCTTGTTTCAAGATCACCGCATCTGACGGTACAGCTATCATCACTGATCCTTATCCAGATATTGGTTATCAGCCGATAACCGATCAAGCGGATATTGTAACAGTCAGCCACGATCATTTTGATCACAACGCTGTAGATCGAGTAGGTGGAGAACCCACGGTGATCAAAACAGCTGGAACGCATCGGGTCAAGAATGTTGAGATCACTGGTGTTGACTCTGTTCACGATGATGCTGGTGGAGACAAGCGTGGCAGCAACTTGATCTTTACCTTTACGATTGATAACTTGAAAATTGTCCATCTAGGAGATCAAGGCATTGTACTGACAGAGTCACAAATTGAGCAAATTGGCAAAGTAGATATACTGATGCTTCCGGTTGGAGGAACTTATACAATTGATGCGGAGCAAGCATATGAGGTAGTGCAGCAGCTTAATCCCAAAGCGGTTCTGCCAATGCATTATAAGACAGAAGTTCTCGACTTCGACATTGCCGGAGTTGAGGAATTCACCAAGCTCTTTCCCAAAGATAAGGTGAAATCATTAGCAGAAGCGGAGCTCACCCTGGATATGCTCCCGACTGACCAGGTTGTTTATCTGCTCCGGTATGTAACTGAATAGAAAAACCGAAGGCGTCCCATGTTTCTTGCTAGGACGCCTTCATCAATCGATGCTATAACCCGAAGTACCAGGTTGCAATGGAGAAATAGATCATCACCCCCATAATATCTGCAATCGAAGTTACCAATGGACCACTGGCAATAGCGGGGTCTAGCTTTAGTTTCTTTAACAGAAACGGTAAAAGTAAGCCTACTAGACTGCCCATCAGCACAACTACAGCCATGGACAACGCCACCACTAAAGCAACCCCTAAATCGGCTCTAATAAATCCAATGCAGTAACTGGCCAATCCAAGAAGCAGCCCTAAAGGAATAGCAACTGTCAATTCTTTACGAAGCAGCTTGGCCCAATCTCCAATATCAATATCGCCAACCGCCATTGAGCGGATAATCAATGCGGATGATTGGGAGCCAGCATTGCCCGCACTATCGATCAGCAGCGGCAGGAAAAATACTAAAGCTACTATAGACTGGATTGTATCTTCAAAATATGCCATTCCTGCCCCAGACAATACGTTTACAAACACCAAAACAAGCAGCCAAGGCAGGCGGCTCTTTAACAGCATCCACGGCTTTGCATTTAAGACACTCGTATTCAGTTCTCCTACTGTAGCCATCTTGTGAATATCTTCAGTTACAGCCTCTTCCAGAGCATCCATAACGTCGTCAACAGTAACAATCCCCACTAACCGATTTTCATGG
>JAAYLQ010000130.1 GCA_012521805.1 Bacillota bacterium | reverse complement strand
CACCCATGAAAACCAAGGTGGAACAGTCGTTCCTCTATCCGATGAGCGGAGAAACGAAATTGCTGCCGCAAATGAGGCAATGGGCAGCAGGGCACTGCGGGTGCTGGCATTCGGTTATAAGGATACCAGCGAGAAACCGGATTTCGCTAATCCTGAAGCTGTGGAAAATGATTTAGTTTTCTGCGGTCTAACTGGGATGATTGACCCAGCCCGTCCAGATGCTAAGGAAGCAATCGCTACTTGTAAAATTGCTGGCATCAAGCCGGTGATGATTACTGGTGACCATAAAGTAACTGCGGTAGCTATTGCCCAAGAACTTGGTATTATGACTAATGACAGCAGGGCAGTGACTGGAGCTGACTTGGATCAAATGTCCGATGCTGAACTTGAGCATGAGGTCGAGAATATTGCTGTGTATGCCCGGGTTGCTCCTGAGCATAAGAGCCGTATCGTGAATGCTTGGCAGCGCAAAGGCAGGATCGTGGCGATGACTGGTGATGGGGTTAATGACGCACCAGCCCTTAAAACTGCTGACATCGGTGTAGGTATGGGTATTACAGGTACTGATGTATCAAAGCAGGCAGCGGATATGGTGCTGACTGATGATAATTTCGCTACAATTGTATCGGCTGTCAAGGAAGGTAGACGTATTTTCGCGAATATACATAAGACAGTTCGCTTTTTGCTATCTTCTAATGTGGGAGAGGTTATTGCGATCCTGACATCCACTATTATTGGGTGGAGGCTGTTGGCACCTGTCCATATCCTATGGATCAATCTGGTGACAGATACGTTCCCAGCCCTGGCTTTAGGCGCAGAACCAGCAGAGCCGGATATTATGGAAAGAAAACCTCGGGACAGCAATGCTCCATTATTAGGTGTTCAAGATTGGGTGCGCATCGTCTTTGTCGGTGCTGTCGAGGCATTAGTAACCCTCTTTGCATTTCGACTGGGGGGTGGCGGTCAGGTAGGAACTACCATGGCATTTCTCACCCTATCTTTGTCCCAGCTGTTTGCTGCAATAGGTTTTCAAAGCGATCGCCACAGCGTGGTTCACCTGCGGCTAAAAGAGCATCCGTGGTTGTGGCGAGGTGTGTTAGCTTCTGCGGCACTGCAGTTAGTTGTTGTTTTTGTACCGTTTTTACGGGAGCTGTTTGATTTAGCAATCTTGACCGGTGGCCAATGGTTAATAGTGCTTGGAATGTGTTTGATTATGCTGCTCTTTATCGAGCTGCAGAAATCGATCGCAAGAAGATAGTCCCAACCGAATATGGTGAGGGGGAAGAGGATGGTTATTCAGGTAAGAGATTTGAAGGACAGCTTCCAGCTACTGTTGGCAGGAATGCTGATTGGTGTTGGCATGATTATTCCTGGAGTGAGCGGCGGTGTTATGGCAGTAATCTTTGGAATTTATGAACCGATTATTGCCGTCATCGCCCATCCCTTTAAAAACTTGCGGGAGAATATCAAATTTGGACTGCCGCTTGCTTTGGGAGCGGTAATCAGTGTGTTAGTTTTAAGTCAAATTTTAAACTACTTTTTGACGCATCATCCACTGCTGGTTAAATATCTATTTATCGGCTTGTTGGCTGGCAGCCTGCCAGCTTTGGCTGATCTGGCAAAGGAAAAGGGTTTTGACCGGCGCTATTATTGCACCTTTGTAATTGGTCTGGGTATAATTCTGTTTCCGCTCTTGCTTGCCGGTAAGGCGCAGAGTCCTGTCGTTAGCGAAAATGATATTACCGGCTGGCAGGCTGTGCTGTCTGGATTCTTAGTAGCTGCCGGAACAGTGGTCCCTGGAGTCAGCTCATCATTTTTACTGATGATTGCTGGTACCTATTCCACTCTGCTGCGATCGTTGGCAGAATTTAACATCATCCCCCTAATACCTGTAATTATTTCTGGAGCAGGCAGCGCACTGCTGCTCTCCCGTTTAACGCAATATTTTCTGGCTAATTTCTACGGCTGGACCTATTACTGTTTGTTGGGAATCGTTGTGGGTTCAATAGTAGTTGTCTTTCCCGGTCTGCCCAGCAGTATCCCTCAGGGCTCGGCCGCGGTTATGCTGCTGCTGTTAGGTGCATCTGCATCATGGAGATTATCACGGCAAAAATAATAATTTGTAGGATAAAGGCAAGAAAAGGAGAATTAATAAATACTCACAGTCCAACTATGAGAGGATGTAGT
>JAAYLQ010000129.1 GCA_012521805.1 Bacillota bacterium | reverse complement strand
TGCCTAGCTTAGGGTACTCTACGAAACCCTGGGTGATAGCTCTACGGAACCTCAGCGGCTTCAGCACAGCTTTATGAACACCAATTGTGGCGAGGTCTCTCGCCTACTAAAGCTTGACGCGTACCCTCCACTGTCCATTGATTGACATGGTTTTACTTACTGGATATAATAATGATAGCATAACCAAAAAACTGAAAAGCTAAAAGAGATGAGAGGGATTAGTAGGTTTATTGATGCTCAGCCAGAGAGTAGGTGTCGGCGGCTGGAAGCACCTTCTGAGCAGATAAATCGAATTGCGCCCTTGATCTGTCAATCTGAACGCGGCTGTTAGTAGGATTGACCGGGTTGTGGACGTTATTACACACAAAGTGCCTGGGCAGCCTTAGGGCTGTTTAGGAAGCAGAGTGGAACCGCGAGCCCTCGTCTCTGTATCAGAGCTGAGGGCTTTTTGTTTCAAGAAGTTTTGACCTGCGAAGGGGGTAAACAATGATTAGAAATATCTGGGATACTATTCGTAAGGATATCCAAGCGATTAAGGAAAGGGATCCGGCAGCCCGCGGCATCCTGGAGATTCTCCTTACTTATCCTGGATTTCATGCACTTGAGATACATCGCATCGCCCACTGGCTCCACCGCCATCGATTAAAGCTGTTGGCTCGAATTATCAGTCATATCAATCGCTTTTTAACCGGAGTTGAAATCCATCCTGGTGCCCAGATCGGTAAAGGAGTATTCATTGATCACGGCATGGGAGTGGTGATTGGCGAAACAGCTGTAATCAAGGATAATGTTACCCTGTATCAGGGAGTTGTCTTGGGGGGAACCGGTAAAGAAAAAGGTAAACGCCATCCTACCATTGAAGAGGGAGCGGTAATCGCGTGCGGTGCAATGGTATTGGGCTCTTTCACAGTTGGAGCAAATGCCAGAGTCGGAGCGGGCGCAGTTGTGCTGAAAAGTGTGCCGCCGAACTCTACCGTGGTGGGGGTACCGGCCAAGGTTGTTGTCCTTAACGGCAAGCGGGTTAATAAATTAGACCATGCTGATGTACCTGATCCATGTGCACAGCAGGTGGCAAAATTAGTGGAACGAATTCAGGAGTTAGAAAACAAGATTGATCATTTGCAGGAGCAGATCGATAACCAAAAACTAAATGCTTTGTAAAAGAAGGTGAATCAATGGCTATCAGAGTTTATAACACTTTAACGCGGCAGAAAGAAGAGCTTAAGAGTGATGGTGAGCGGATTGGTATCTACGTCTGCGGTGTTACTCCTTACAGCGAGACTCACCTGGGTCATGCTCGGCCCAGTGTGGTTTGGGATGTGATTAAGAAGTATCTGCGCTATCGGGGTTATCAAACCTATCATGTGCAGAACTTTACCGATATTGATGATAAAATTATCAACCGCTCTCAAGAAACAGGTATTGATGCTTTAGAATTGGCAGCCCATTATGCCCAAGACTATCTTGAGAGTATGGATGCTTTAGGAGTAGAACGGGCAGATATCTATCCTAAAGTGAGCGAACATATTCCAGAAATTATTGCCATGATCGAGACTTTAGTTGAGCGGGGCCATGCATACGCTGTCAGCGGCAATGTCTTTTATGATGTAACCAGCTTTCCTGAATACGGCAAGCTTTCAAATCAAAAACTTGACCAGCTTCAGGCGGGAACCAGATTTGAAGTGGATCCTGATAAGAAACATCCCATGGACTTTGCCCTGTGGAAGAAAGCAAAACCTGATGAACCAGCTTGGGATAGCCCTTGGGGCAGAGGTCGGCCCGGCTGGCACATTGAATGCTCAGCCATGTCCAACAAATATCTCGGACCTGAATTTGAATTTCACGGCGGCGGCTGCGATTTGATCTTTCCCCATCATGAAAATGAAATTGCCCAATCTGAAGCAGCTACCGGCAGACCGTTAGCAAAATACTGGCTTCACAACGGGATGCTCAATCTGAAACATGAAAAGATGTCCAAATCTCAAGGCAACTTTATTACTGTTAAGGATGTGGCAGCTAAGTATCCTAAAGAACTGATCCGCTTCTATATACTCTCCAGCCACTACCGCTCTGAACTGGAGTACCATGATCAAAAACTAGAAGAGGTGGGGCGGGGCTGGCAGCGGTTTAATGACTGCGTAAATGGCTTAGCAAAGCTGATTGATGAGCCTCAAGGTGAAATCGGGAAGCTTTCCGGTGATGAAGCGGTGCTGCTGGATGCGGTTCGCACCGCCGAGGCTAAATTTATTGAAGCGATGAATGATGACTTCAACACCGCTATGGCGATTGGAGTGTTGTTTGAGCTGCTCCATCAGGTAAACAGCTATATTGCCAAAGGCAATAACAGCCTGGAAGCTAACTATGTTCTTCATGAGGCGTATCAGCTGTTTTCCAAGCTGGCTGGTGATATTTTAGGGATTATCAGACCGGATGAGGTTCAGATTTCTGGGCTGACCCAGCCCTTAATGGAGCTGCTGCTGGAACTGAGGACAGAGCTGCGCAGTCAAAAGCAGTATCAACTTGCTGATTATATTCGGGATGAATTAGCCAAATTAAATATAGTTATTGAAGATACTCCAAACGGCCCGAGGTGGAAAATCAGATCATGAATAAGATAATTGACCTGCAGGATCAGGAATTCGAACCAGAATCGCTTCCGCCTTTGGTGCTGGCATACATCGGCGACGCTGTTTTTGAACTGTATGTGCGGCTGCGTTTGATTTCGCAGATTCAGACTATGCATCAACTGCATGAACATGCTGTTCGGTACGTGAAGGCTGCCAGTCAGTCCGAATTCTTAGCGATTTTACAGCCGCATCTCACAGAAGCTGAGGACCGGATTATGCGGCGGGGACGCAATGCCAAGGGGAATGTACCCAGGCATGC
>JAAYLQ010000128.1 GCA_012521805.1 Bacillota bacterium | reverse complement strand
ACCGCTTGCAAGAACGTTTGAATGAGCTGCTTACAGGGACAAGCCTCACTCCGGAACGGTTTGAAGCGGAGGTTGCCATTTTTGCCGATCGCAGCAGCATTGATGAGGAAATCGTCCGTTTAGAAAGTCATATCTATCAGTTCCGATCGATACTCAAGGAGACTGGACCGATTGGAAGAAAATTAGATTTTCTCATACAAGAAATGAATCGAGAAGTTAATACTATTGGATCTAAGGTCAACGATCTGCAGATCACTAAAGCTGTAGTAGAACTGAAAAGTGAAATCGAACGCATCCGTGAACAGGTTCAGAATCTTGAATAAAACAATCCGCTGTTATAGCTGAGAATAGGTAAATTGGTAGCAAGGAGGTGAAAAAGATGGCACTGCCAAAACTTAGCGATGCAGAAAAGCGGAAAGCTCTGGAAAAAGCTCAGCTGATGCGCAGTAAGCGGGCTGAACTTCGTGCTAAGTTGAAGAGTGGTTCGATTTCTCTACAGGAAGTGTTGGAGTCTAAGGACGATGAAGTAGTGGCGAAAATGCGGGTTGCCTACTTAATTCAGTCCTTACCGCAGGTTGGCAAAGTAACTTCAAAAAAGATCATGGAAGAAATCGGCATTAATGAGAACCGCCGCGTTCAGGGATTAGGCAAGAGGCAAATTAATGCGCTGTTGGAGCGCCTAGGCTGACAGGCTATCATGGTAGCAAGGAGGATCTAGCAGTGGAAATCAAATTAATCAATATCGGGTTTGGTAACATCGTTGCTGCCAACCGTATCGTTAGTATTGTAAGTCCTGAATCAGCTCCGATAAAACGGATTATTCAGGAAGCGAGAGAGCGGGGTATGCTCATTGATGCCACATATGGGCGCAGAACTAGAGCTGTGATCATCACTGATAGTGATCATGTGATCCTTTCGGCAGTTCAACCTGAAACTGTGGCACACAGATTGCAAGCGAATTCAGGGGAAACCCAACTAGACAGCAAAGAATGATATAATGATAAAGGAAGTTAATGCAGACAATGCCGAGGAGGCTAATTCAGGTATGGTAATGAAGTGAGGGGGATATTGAGGTGAACTCAAAAGGGTTTTTGATTGTATTATCTGGACCAAGCGGCGTAGGTAAGAATACACTAATGAATCGTGTAATTCCTCGTATCCCCAATCTACAATACTCAGTGAGTGCCACTACTAGGCCGCCGCGTTCTGGCGAAGTAGATGGGGTCGACTATTTTTTTGTTTCGGATGAAGAATTTGATCGGATGATAGCAGAAGATGAATTCTTAGAGTGGGCTGAATTTGTCGGCAACCGTTATGGGACACCAAGAACATTTGTCGAGGAACAAATTCAGCAGGGACGCACTGTAATTATGGATGTTGATATTCAAGGAGCTCTGCAGATTAAGCAGAAGATGTCAGATGCAGTATTAGTGTTCTTACTGCCTCCTACTTGGGAAGAACTGCGCAACCGCCTCAACAAGCGGGGGAAAGATCCCATGGAGGCGATTATCAAGAGGCTAGAACGTTCTGTTGAAGAACTTAAATATATTGTTGACTACGATTATTTTATTATCAATGATCATTTGGATAAAGCTGCAGAACGGTTAATTACCATCATCAATGCTGAACGCTATCGAGTTGCACGAGCTGATTTGGAAGAGATGATGAAGTTATGGCAGAGGGGGTAATCTAAATGGCAATTGAGAAAAATTTAGCGCATGTAGACAATCGTTTTACTTTGGTAATTGCAGCTTCTAAACGTGCCCGCCAAATTTTATCCGGAGCTGAAGCTACTGTGGAAACGAAACACTGCAAACCTGTTACGATAGCCTTAGATGAAATAGCAGCTGGCAAAATTAAGTGGGTGCGGACAAAAGAAGGAATCAAATAAGTGCGGGCCTGTGGAGAACCACAGGTCATTTT
>JAAYLQ010000023.1 GCA_012521805.1 Bacillota bacterium | reverse complement strand
CATCTCCTTACCTCCTGTACACGAAGTGGTGGTACCTTCAATGTACAGGAATTTGATCAGAGTGGATCACTTTTACGTCAGCGCTTTCCCCAAAAATGGATCAGTTTTATGTTAGCGTCTACAGACAGCCGGTTCTACTAATTAGTGTGGAATTACTATGTGGTTGTCAAAGTGCACAATAACTATTGACTATTCATAGCACGTCTTAGCTTTGGCTATCAATTCTCTTATCAAGGATCACCCCCGCGTATGCGGGAAAGACTTAAAAGAGCCCTTATTCATCGGGATTTGCGATCCAGTAAGCTTCGAAATCCATTCACTTTTGTTGACAAAATATATGTCAGACGGGCATCCTGAAGGGCTCTATGTTTGACTTCCTCCACTATGCCATATACAGGGAGTACATCTGCTAATTTGTAGGATTTAAGAAACATTTTTTCTTTCTTTACCAGACCCAGTAGATCTATCTTCCTATTGTTTATCGCGTTTTTGTTAATACGATGAAGTTCTTGGTTAATAAAATCGATATCGAAGTGAACATTGTAACCCACGAGCGGAAGATCCTGGATAAACTGCATAAAATCACTTAAGACCTCCGCAATATCCCGCCCTTCGCTCGCTAAAATCTGATCGGTTATCCCGGTCAATTTTACAATTTCGTCTGGTAATTCATGTTCATTCCTAATTAAGCAGTGAAACTCTTCTGTATCGCTTGAGTCAACCCTCAGCGCAGCAATTTCGATAATATTGTTTTTTGAAGGGTCTATACCATCAGTCTCAATATCCAGCACTATATAGGGTGTGTTTGGGGTTTGTCTTTTAATGGGCGTTGGTTCTCGTCTTCTTCTAATTGCATACTTTCTAGCACGCCGAAATTTAGACTGATTGCTAAATCCCGACTTTAAATTATCTGCCAAATGACTTTCTTCCCTTGGTATCATAACTAAAGGAATGCCATCGAAAGAAACATTGGTCTGTTTGGTTCGGTGCGTAGCGAACTGGTAGCCAAGTTCGTTATTTGTGGCATAACTAATAGTTGCTTGTCCCCTGCCTACACTCTGAATGACTCTTTCCCACAATTCTTCACGAACTCGAGAGCTTAAATTTCCTATATAAACTCCTGTAGCTATTTCCTGCATCCACTTGGTCAGATCTCCCCTTAACGACATCGGCGCATTTGTTATGGTTATAACTGTCATAGCCATTTTTATCCAGCCCTACTAAAAATAACTGTAGTTAACTCCGTACCTAACCAAGTGACCACTTTCATCCCATAAATGAATGACTTGTGCTCCAGGTATTTGTTCTAAATCTTCTTCTACCTCCAGTAAGCTCCTAATATCGCGAACTATTGCATTGATTATTTTGCCATCCACAAAAGTATCCCGCATTCGTAACCGTGTTTTTTGACCAATGTCATCTCCAGGTTTTAGTTGGGACACTACTTCAAATGCTGTTAAGATACTTGTATCGGCTTTATATAGATCTGCTATATCGTAGACAAATGAAAGTTGATGGCCAGTATGAATAAAACCCAGTCCAGGAGATAGACCTAAAGCCACAATAACACTGTATACTAATCCATAGAGTGCTACATTGGCTGCCGAAAGCGCTTGATTAATCGGAGTCCCGCTTTCAAAATCAGCGGGATCATATTTTCTACCAGTCCATTCCACACCAAACTTTTTGGAATATTCACGATAGACTTGGCGGACGCGAGCTCCCTCCCGCCCGCGCAGTTGCTGCATAGTGAGGTTAGATACATCCTCACCGGGAAACCTTAACTGATACATCTTTCTTGCAACCGCTAATCTGCTTCTCCGATTTGAGACAAGCTCAGCTTGCCTCTCAATAAGGCGGCTAGACCCGGTCAAGGCGCGGCCGTGTGCATACAAACGAACTCCTCGTTCCCCCACCCATACAATACTGGTGCCAGTGTCACCAATCAATTCCATCGCTCTATGTGTTATTTCGGTGCCCGGTCCGAGCATTAGTACACTAATCATAGCCGCAGGTATTCTCGCTATGCCGCGTCTGTCTGTCACGGTAATAGCGCTATCCTGGCGATTTATCTTTGAATGCTCAACATACAGAAAAGTAATTCTGTCACTTACCCGCGGCAGCTCGAGGAGTTCCGTTTTTTTCGCCCCAACGTGTTTTTTCATTGTTTTTTCACCGGAATGACTGTTAATAAACCGCACCCATAAGCCTTCTTCTTGCCTATTCCGTTGACCAATGCTGATCTGAAGCGTTCCAAGTCTTCAATTGTCAACAGCCCTCCGTAAGCTGCTATGCAAACTTTTACTGATTGTTTATTCTTTCGCCTTAAAATCTCAAAACTTCTACCAGTAATCATTACTTCATCGGATTTAACCGAAAATCCATGGTCGAAAGATCTGTCCATCAGATACTGCAGCTGCTGGTCAGCTGTCACGAGAGGGATTATGCGGCCGCGTTTTCCAGATTCTTTACCACTACTGATAGACTTTACAGGGTTAAGAACCAACCTAAAACTAAGCTTATCTCCTTCACGCAATCGGTCTAGCAGTGGTCTATAGTCTTTGGTTTGAGCACTTCCTTTTACACCATACTTTTCCAGCCTCTGCAGATCAGGTTTTTCCCTGCTCAATACTAATAAATAGCTGTCACTTCCTATCTGATCTACTCTCCATAGTTTACGAGTACGAAAACCGGATTCTATTTCATCAACAAAACTGTCTTCAACCCATTTGTGATAGGCTCCTAAATGGTTCAAATCTCTAATTTTTCGCCTATTTTTTATATCTATCTTTACGCGTGATAGGTACATAGCACCCTCCTAAAATGCGCTAAAAACATCGTGACCAGATGAATCGGTATGCGGCATCAATTCAATATCCTTTCTCCCTACAGCCCTATAACCATGCATACGTTCTCTTTGTGAAAATGTAATCACTCGATCTCGCGCCATTAGCCGCGGTGAGTTTGGGAGCAGGTGAGCATCAGCATATATTGAAAGTTTTACCTTCCCATTTTTTTTACGCTTGTACCAATCCGATGCCTGCCACGGAAGTTCTTCAAGACTACTAATAACATCCGTGTCAGATGTTCCTAGAAAGAAATCTGCGTTTACTGGATTTGAACGCCGGCCCAAATAGGGCTGGAAGTAAGGGTATTTTAGTGCATATTCTATTTCTGTGATCCAGTTTACATCATTACTGCCCAACGCGACCACAAAAATTGCATCCTGGAGATAGTATCGGTTAGTAACATAGGTCTGAGCTATCTCTCCGTTGGACTTAAATCTCCGGGCTATATGATAATCATGGAGCAGTTCACCCGGCTGATCGATTCTGATGGCAAAATCCAAATCGTTGAGTCGCTCTATCCGAGAGTCATCTCTGGAATACCCAAAACAGGCAGCCAAGATTCCAACTACTGCACTCTTTGATGGATACCGATCTGTATAGCGATTCTCGAAACGAGAGCTCGTTCCCCACGACTGCATCGGTCCAGCCAGTTTTAACATTATAGTTTTCATCACACTTCACCAACTTACAGCACAATTAACTCATTCAATTTCTCATTCAGCTGTTCCAGCAATTCATTGAAACCGCCTTGGTTTCCAGCAAAATTCTCTATGCCTAAGCTAAATGCGCAAATAGGTTCTTCTACCCACTGCTTCACATTCTCGTATTCATCTACCAATCGTTTAATTGATTGCTCTACATATCCATCGCTTGAGCGAATCGGCCTTTCGAAGGCACTGACCAAACTAACCGGACGATCTTGGCGAAGACATACTAAAACAGCTTGTGGCAGCGTTTGATTGGCAAAGGTATTTGCTTTGCCAGTAGGCATAGACTTAGCAAAAGCTTCAATAAAAAGCTTTAATGCGTTCACTACCATACCTGTATCGCCAATCTGTCTACAAAAGTCATGTACAGCAACGTTGGCATAGCGATAAAGAGTTGCAGAATTGAACTCTATTGTTCCCAGCATCCCCGCTCCGGCATCATTAGATGAAGAAAAATCATCTGTAGCCGTGAAGAAATCGAACTCTGTCTGCACCGCATGGGTCGAAATAGCATGAGCTACTTGACAAGAAGCATCTTCATTTAGTTTTGGATCTTCTGCCACCATACGACCGAATAGCGCAATATCGATGGCCGGGTCATTAGCAAGCATTTCCTGCAGCTCTTTCTTATCGCTATTTCCGTCAATTGCTGCACGAGCCAGGTTTTCAGCCTGCCTAGAACTTATAAAGAACAACGCTTTGGTCTTGCCGTCCTTTGTTGTTGAAACACCTGCACTGTTTAGTACTTTTTGGGCCATTTTCAGAGCCTCGTCATAATCAATCGAATCATCGATACTATTTATTTTATCAGCTATGTAACGGACAATCTCTAGACTCCGTACTCCCACATTTTTCAACTCACCATATTCCAGAAAGTACTGACGAATCGCTTTCTTCCAAGATTGAGAACTAACTCTTGCCCGCGTCACACCACCATACTGAGCTGTCTTTGGACTGCCGGTATTGTCCCGATTGATATTCGATGGGGGGACAGTTTGAATAGCATGAACATCTAAGAATAAACGTCTATTATCTTTCATCGCTACCTTCCTCTCCCTTTTTTTGATTGAAATGTCTGTAATAATCCCGCGACCATTTAAGACGGATATTATTTTGATATCCGATTTGAAACAAAAACAAATCCTGTGCCAACTGCGCATAGTCCACCTTGGTATCCGTTCTGGCGAGTAGCTTAATAAGATGTCGTAAATGATTAGCCAGTTCTTCAAAGTTTGCTGCAGTAATCATTGCATTGAACCTGCGATCAATCGCTTCGCTTTCATCTTTAACCCGCAAAGAGCTTAAGGACAAGCCGAGATTACTCCACTGTTTCTCATCATCTGACCTGCGGCTTGCGTGAACAAGCTGCTCCTTCCCCTGTTGGTGCAGCGCAAATAGCTGAAGTGCTAAAATGATCGCCCGCTCACCATAAGTAAGTTCACACGATTCTCCCAAATATTCCTCAGGAATGTTGGCAAAAACAATTGGGAAGACCCCGATAGCCCTGTGAACATCGCGATTGATTGACTGCCGCAGATTGGCCAAATTGGCTTTGGTATTGCTGGAACTGAGCTCACCTACAATCCGGTTCAGTATGTTTTCAGTTACGAGGTAAATATCTTGAGTAATCGATTGGGTAGCCATTCAATCCTCCTTTCTAAATTCTTAGAAAAAACCTAGGGTTTTGTTTAGCGAGTAGTCAAATTGATTGTACGCAAGGGCAATGTTGCTGAAAAGCTTGTCCTTGTCATAGATTCCTTTGTAATCGCGATTCCCTGCAGATTGAACCAGAAAATCAGCCTGTTTTCGTACGATATCTCTGAGTTCAAGGCGCCACTGTTTAATGCGCTCATCCTTATCCTGATTTACTTTCAATGAATTGAGCCAATGTCTAAAAGGCTGGTCAATAGAGTAATACGCTTTCTGGATTAACTTATTAACATAATCATTGTTGTCAATATTGCGAATGCGCTTTACTTCATTAACGAACCGACGCAGGACGTTTTCAATCACTTCTTTCGCCGTTTCGACCTCTCTATCGATCCTTGCTACCCATCCATCCTCCTGCACATCAGCAAGAACAAACTCGTTGATATCAAGAAAGTCAAAATACTCGTCTACGGGCAGCCACGACGTTGCATTACCATCGGATTCCATCCCGTAGCTTTCAAAAACAGCTTCGGTCTCGCCGGCGATTTTGGCAATCTTATAAAACCAATCAACAATCCCAGGTCTTTTGTTGTTGGACTCCTTGGTAAGGAAAACTGTTCCGAACGAACGCCAGAACGAAGCATTCATTGTATGCTTTCGAGGAGTAAAATGATCTTTATTTGGACCTTGAGTATTGTACCTCCACAAAGTCATCGGTTCTAAAAACTGATCCTGGTGATTAATTTCCGGCAGTTTTACTGTGCTGATATAAAAATTTTCATCTAGTTCAGCCTCCGGTTCAATATAAATAGCTCTGCTCCAATTTGTATAAAGTTCAGCCAAATTATCTACAACATAGCCCTTTAAAAGATTATCTATTATCTCTTCACCGGTATATTCCCAACAGGGCTTTTGGATACTGGTTCGGTAGTTTTCTTCGGGATGTACTAATACCAGATTTAACAGTAGAGTCTCGTAGAGATTTTTTCCGCGCAATGCAATCCCACCGATATCATAAATCCAGCCCTTCGAATTGGTTCCTTTGAATTCTTCATAGACCGCTTTATCACCAGTGCCAACTACACCCTGGTATAGCACAAGCCACCGGGCTAATTCACGTTCAATAATTATATCCTTATTTCCATCGGATTCGTACCGAGGCGAAAACAGAGCTATTTTGTTGCCGCTTTCAGAAATGGTCCGGTTGAATGTTCTCGGCCAAATCTGTGTAGGGTTGCTTCCACGGCCTGCTTTAATTCGCCGTTTGAGCAATTCCTCCTTAGTCACCTGATAAAAAGGATGCCTATCGTCAAAAAGGTAAAAATGTTCTTTCCACTTATGCAAATACTCGACAACAATCTCCGGAAAAGATCTTCGATTCCAGAGAGCCTCCCAGGTTGCCATTAGATTTTCCTCATGCTCTTCTAAGTCATCTTCATCCACCTCCTGCAGCTGTCGAAATTTCTCATCCAAAGCTAAATAGGGATAAGGTTCTCCCCGCGCATCGAATCTTGAGAAAACTGTGTGCAAAACAGCCAAAAGCAGACGTAGAATAGCGAAATTTTGCATCTGCATTTCGCCAGCTAGCTGCTTGTATTTGTGTGCATTCAGAAACAGCTCTATTAAAGACACTTCTTCTGTTGAGCCCATGTCATCTGCCATAACCGGAATCCAAGGTTCCTCCAGCAAGTTAAAACGACTCAATCACTTCCCTCCTCACCATCTGTTAATTTCTCACAAGTCAATCCCAACCTCTGACAATACTTCAAACGGTGTCCATTGAGAATAAACTCGTTGTTTTCATCAAAGATAATTCCCAGTAAACCCCTAAGCCAAACTGAATGCTGCCAAGAAGGCAAATATTTTCTATTGAAATCTTCAAGTGCCTCAATCGTCTGATCAATGCAGTAGTGGGCACTAAGTATCAGCGGAAGCCGAAGAGTCTGACGGGCGATCAATTTTTGCACACCTGGATCATCTATTTGAACTGATAAATCAGCCGTTTCGCCAAAGATTGTGTAGCCATCACCTTGTTTTTTCAAGGCAATCACCTCAATGGTTTCGTGGGTATCGCGGACCTGAGCAACAGCCCACTCTTCAGATTCGTAAGGAGTGCTGCAGTCAAGCCAACCAATCAAATCTTTATTCGGCGAGAAACTAGGGGTACCCAATCTGAACACTACAGCTTTACTCTGCTTTCGGGAAATCGATGATTCATGCTCATTTTTAGATGAAACATATTTCTCCCTAAGGATATCCGCTACCGCAAAATCGTCATTACTGTAAACAGCTTGCACTAGCGGAGAAATATCGCCAGGGAGACTAATGAATTCCGGCAAAATAAGTTGAGTTCTAATTAACAAATAATCGCCGTAAACAGCAGTAGAACCTTGGTCGAACTCAAAAGTTTCGCTTGTGCCAAGAATAAACACCGTTGGTTCCTTCAACATTTCAGGGCGTCTAACCGATGAATGTCTATGCAAGCGGCCTATCCTCTGGATCAGTAGGTCCATAGGAGCCAAATCAGTGACAAGCAGATCGAAGTCAATGTCCAGAGACTGCTCCATAACCTGTGTTCCTACAATAATTTTCTTATATGGTCGAACCGAATCTTTTCCAATTGTTTGGAGCAGCTTCAGCTCCTTCTTTACTCGATCAGCAGCAATAAAGTTAGAGTGCAATAACTCAACTATGTCTTCTCCGAAATGCTGACTGCACAATTCTGCAATCTCCTGAGCTCTTCTTACTGTGTTAACTATCACACCTGCAATTCCGCCGTCCTGCAAGTACTCTGAAAGTGTGCTGATTAAATCGTTGTCGTCTATGCGAACAATGGCTACCCTGGCATAATTTTCAGAGTTAAAACCACTAAACTGTTTGACAGTTGATCCATCTGTGTAAGTAACTAAAGGATAAGCGGTGGTTGTATCCCAGCCTTCAGGCTGTTTCACGTCCCTCCACTTAATTCCGCGACCGCGCATGTAGTGCTTAATCAGTTCAATGCGTGTGCTGGCAGGAAGCGTGGCAGACAGAATGATCACCGGAACCTTGTACGCTCCCATCCACTGTAGTGCTCGATATAAATATTGGCTCATATATGCATCATAGGCATGTACTTCATCGATAACAACAACTTTTCTGCTGAATCCTAGATGTCTTAATGCTAAATGCTTTTGCTTGAGGGCAGTCATTAGAAACTGATCCACTGTACCAACAACAAAATCATCAAGAACAGCTGTTTTTCTTCCAACAAACCATTCGTTTACAATCACACTGCCATCGGCTTCATCATTGATTTGTGAGCGAGGTAAAGATGAGAAGCTTTCATTTAAAGCTGCCTTTCCATGAACCAACTGAAGGGATTTTTTCTCATCATCTAAACTGTCCAGCCATGCACTGATCCTGTCAAACATTCCATCAGATGTTGCTTGAGTAGGAAGTCCGTAGAACATGCCACTCGCTTTGGTTTTCGCTGAGAGCTGTTCTACAGCCATTAAAGCGGCTTCAGTCTTTCCAACTCCCATCGGTGCTTCAATGATGAAAACTCCGGGATCATTCGTTTGCTGCACAACTTCATAGAACTTAACTTGTAAATCCCGGGGTTCAAAATTAAATCGTTCTTTATAGCCTGAGATGCTGTCTCTATGGTCGTCCTCGATTCTGGGAACAGTCCTATACCATTTCAGCCAACCCGAGACTATTCTTTGTTCCATATCGTCAACCATCGTTGTATCAAGATCAATTAAAGGAAAATAACTCTCATTGCTTGCAATCCAATCTGCCATAATCAATAAGCCGCTCAATAAAACTTGACCCGGCTGTTTTATCCTTGGAAGCTCATCTACTGATGCAAAACCGTTCGTAGTGAGTGCCAAATTAAAAATCATTTGTTGCGTCTCTACCCATCTGCGATGAACTGGGTTGTCTTTGTTTTGCTCTTGGAAGTAATTGTTTGTATAGGAAGATAGCTGTGAGTCAAGGTCCGATCTATTATCGGGAGGTTTTCCATGATGCGCACCCACTATAGAGCTAATGTCCGACAAAACTCCGTAGCTTTCCAGCAAGATTTGACCGGCAATGGCATGGGGCGTTGCAGAAGGATCCATTATGCGGCTGTAGTATTCCGTTATATCTGTAAAACCGCTGCTTTCAAGCTTTTCTAATAGCTCGTTGTCCAAATCCCGTGATGAAGTAAAACTTGGCTTGCTTTGAAAAATAGGGGTGGCCTTACCCAGATCATGTATAGCGCCCAAGAAACCTACTAGATTCTTGGCCAATTCTTCGCTGGGTTGACTTAAAGAATTAATAATTTCTCGCTTTTGTCGTAAGCTCAACCAATGTTCCCACAGAAGCTGCATTACCATGCTGGTGTCAAAAAGGTGCTGCTTCAAGGGAAGCCATTGGAAGACACCCTGCCTGTCACTCTTTTTAGCCCACAATACGTCTCCAAATAGTGGCGAATGATATCCGCCGATCATACTCACCCCCATTCGTGCCAAATACTGAATCGTCAGCTTTTCTTAGATTATCTATTAAGTTGCTATGAACAGTAATAGTGGATGGTTTGTATGTTTT
>JAAYLQ010000022.1 GCA_012521805.1 Bacillota bacterium | reverse complement strand
GGCACACACGGAAAAGCGGCGTAACTATCCGCCGCTTAGCTAGTTTTAGTATAGATATGAACCGCCTCCCGCAGGAATACTGCTAGTCCTGGCTGATGCTGATCATAGTACTCGGTAAATCTGGGATCATCAACATACATCTGAGCTACCCCTGCATGTGCCTCTTTACTATAAGTTCCACCCCAAGCAAAGGTCAGCCATCTGCGGTGGAGATCCGCTGCTTTTTGCGCTAATTCACTGCTTGGATCTCCTTGGGCATATGCTTGATTCAGCGTTTCAATCACCTGACTGGTTAACTCGGTAAACTCAGCATACCGTTCCTCAGTCATATTCATAAAAGCCTGATTCGAGCGTTCTACAGCCTCTGTCCCGTATTTTTCCCGGATTTCCTTACCATATTTTCTCTCATTTTCTTCAATCAGCTTCTCCTTGAAACCCTCGAACTTTTCTTTGTCTGACATAGCAATTCCCCTTTCATAAGCAGCAATGGATCGCTCAACATTGCTGATAAGCAGATCCAGTTTTCTGCGTTTCTCGAGGAGTCTCTTGCGGTGCTGGCGCAGTGCTTTGATCTTATCAAATTCTTTGTCGCTGATAATAGTTTTAATCTCTTTTAACTCAACGCCAAGTTCGCGAAAAAGAGAATCTGCTGCAGCAGATCTACCTCCTCAGATCCATAAATCCGGTACCCTGACTCGTTGATTCTTGCCGGCTTGAGAATCCCAATTTGATCATAGTACCGGAGGGTCCTACCGCTGACGCCAGCTAAGTCGGCGAACTCCTTTACTGTGTACTCCATACCGCTCACCTCCCCCACTTATTATCTTAGACCTTTACGCAGCGTCAATGTCAAGGGCAAAAAATTAACCCCAGGTAGCTGAGGTTGTTTTCAAAATTACTGCTGAAACTTGTCCTTGATGCGGAAATACCCCCATGCTGCAATCGTAAACCAAATCAAATAAAGGAAAAATGGGTAAATTACCCTCCCCGCTTTCCATACGAACACCTCCAGATTAACTAAAACATTAGAAAAGAACATAGCGTAGGCAGCTGCGCTGACTATATATACTGCAGTTAGGATAGAGTGCTCGGGTAGAAAATAGAAGAACATTATAAACCATAATGTCCAGGCTATAGGCGGAAACAACGAAAAATTACCTAAACCAAAACTGCCATAGTTAATATGGCCGCCCAGATCTAGGGACGAGTGAACTGCCATCAGTACTGCATTTATTATCGCTCCAAAGATAATACCGTAAATCAGCAGTCGTTTAATCTCAGGTCTGGGAACCACTAGAATTAACGCCAGGGCAATAACTGCTGTATAAACGGGATAAATTAAGTAAACCGGTAACTGCAGCTCCACAATGAATAACTCCTTTAATTGAGCTTGATATTTAAATATAGTTTTACTCTTAACCCCGAAAATATGCAGAGTACTGAGCAAACTAAAGAGGATGCACCGAAGTGCACCCTCATTCATACACAAGCATCTTCAACCACATTTCATCCTGGTCTATGACAGCACCTTTATCCCATTAAGCTAATTGATAATTTGTCCATGCTAAGCTATAATAAATTACCGCAAGTTTCACCTTATTGGGGGTGTGCTCAATGGAAAAATATACTATCGGCGTTATATCCGATACTCATGGACTGTTAAGACCAGAGATCTTTTCCATATTTTCCAAAGTAAATCTCATTATTCATGCCGGTGATATCGGTAGACCTGAAGTCTTGTCTGATTTAAATGCAATCAGCTCAACAATAGCTGTGCTTGGTAATGTCGATTCTCGATATGATTTTCCGAAGCTGAAACTATCTGAAACAGTAGAAATTATGGGATACCGCATCTATGTGACCCACAACCGCCAGCTGATCAGGATTAATCCCCGGGAACAGGGAATTGATCTAGTAATTTTCGGTCATTCCCACCAACCCCTGCTGGAGCAAACGGGTGGCGTGGTGTACTTTAATCCCGGCAGTGCTGGACCTCGGCGCTTCTCCTATCCGATTACTGCAGGAATCGTCCATCTTACTCCCGATTCGATTAAAGCTGAACACATCAAGCTGAAGGCGTAGAAGGAGTAGCTTGATTTTCCCCGCAGACCGATGGAAAAGCTATACTAAAGGTAGTTCCCATTGGCGAACTGTCGACCTTAACAGTCGCATGATAGAATTTCAAAATCTTAAAAGTAACATAAAGGCCCAAGCCTGTACCGCCTTCCTTGGTGGTCAAGAAAGGCTGACCTAATCTGTGTAAAACCTCAGGCGGAATTCCATGACCGTCATCTTGAACTTCTAAAACAACATTATCGTTATGCATATATGTTTTGATCTGCAGAATTCCATCCCGCTCCATAGCTTCAAAACCATTGTGAACAAGGTTTAATAAAACCTGCCGGATTTCTTTCTCATCTACAGCGATATCATCGATTTCGCTGGGAAAAAACCTGACCTGCTTCTTCTGCTTGCTGGCCTCAGCTTTAATAAGCGGCATCAGGTTATGGAGGATCTGATTGAGATTTCGATTCTGCACCGTCCGCTGTTTCTGTCCAACCATTGACAGATACTCGGCAATTATGCCGTTTGCACGGTGCATCTCATCGATAATCGAACCAAACAAGTTTTGATATCCCTGCAGTTCTTCTTTGCCCTGGAGCAGCTGCATCAGGGCAATCACTGCGGTCATAGGATTTCTGATCTCATGCACGATTCCAGCTACCATTTTTGCCAGATTATTCAGCTGATTAACTTCAGCAACTTTGTTTGAGTATTTCCAATCATGATCACATTTAACAAACGCAAACTTATGGCTGCTGGCTAAGTCTAGGATCTGGTAAATTTCCAAATCAGTTATATCGTACAAGCACAGCACTAAGAGTTTGAGCATGCCAACCTTTTCCTCCATCAAATTCTCATACGCGACAACCGATTTCCAATCTCGATGTCCGCGCCAGTATGGGGTTCCAAGGATCCGCACTCCATCCCAATTACCGCTCATAGCCTTGTTGTACTCTTTCATCCAAGCCTGCACCAGAACATGGGGTTCAAATTTCCCGAAACGCAGATACCACTCGTTAGTAGTACAGATCTTAATCTGACCCTGAGCCTGGTATTGAGCAAAATTAGGTATTTTTTCCTTCAACAAAGCATACGCATCAGCACTTGTCAGCCAAGTTGGTATTACCCAAACACAGTATTCATTGTGCTCCAAACCTGTCTCTAAATATGGAATCGCTGTTTCCAAATAATCTAGGTGCTCCTGGTAAAAACCACAAATGTGGGTGCCCCATGGTACATTTGATATAAACGCGACTCCAAAATCCCGCATCTGGTTTACTACATGTAACTCCGTCAGCTCAGCTCCCTGGTCAACACCTTAATAATTATCACTTTTAATTACCAACTTCTACATATTCTGGATTTATCCTTCAATTCTAACATCCTGTTAATGCTTGCTTTGAGTAATAAGAAAGCCCAAAGAATCGATGCAAAACGCAAGACTCATTTGGGCGATTTGTTCAGACCTGAAACAGCTTACTCGCTGCGGTCCTGCATTCTCACCTCAAGGCGATCGATTTCAATCCCCTTCATAGCAGGACCAAGGTCCTTCGATAACTCTGCTATTAAATTGTAGTCGCGATAATTTGCGGCAGCTTTCACTATTGCCTTAGCGTATTTCTCTGGATTCTCAGACTTGAAAATACCTGAGCCAACAAAAACGCCATCGGCACCAAGTTCCATCATCAAAGCAGCATCGCTCGGAGTAGCAATACCGCCTGCAGCATAATTCAGCACCGGCAGCCTGCCTCGGTCTCGGATATCCAGCAGTATTTCAAAAGGCGCACCAATCTCTTTAGCATAGCTCATCACTTCATCTCGAGACATGGATACTAGCATGCGGATGTCAGCTTGAACCTGCCGCATATGGCGTACAGCCTCAACAATATTTCCGGTTCCTGGTTCGCCCTTGGTTCTAAGCATTGCTGCTCCTTCCCCAAGTCGTCTGGCAGCTTCACCAAGGTTGCGGCAGCCGCAGACAAACGGCACACTGAACTCCGCCTTATTGATGTGATATTTGTCATCTGCGGGAGTTAAAACCTCGCTCTCATCGATGCAGTCTACACCTATTGATTCTAACACCCGTGCCTCAACAATATGTCCAATACGGCATTTTGCCATGACTGGAATGGAAACAGCCTCGAGAATCGCCTCGGCAATTCTCGGATCAGCCATCCGCGCCACACCTCCGGCTGCACGAATATCTGCCGGCACTCTCTCTAGCGCCATAACTGCCACGGCTCCTGCCTGTTCAGCAATCTTGGCTTGCTCAACGTTCACCACATCCATGATGACGCCACCTCTAGGCAGCTGCAGAGCACGGTTTGGATCAATATTGTTCATCGCACAAACCCCCCTTTAGCACATATATGTATACAGATTAGTTAAAATTAAACCTGATATCATCTTACCACTGGCTGCTCCAGCTGGTCAACATCCCTACTGATATTCTACATCAATGGTGCGAATAAATTCAATAAGGCCCAACCAATCCGACGATACCAAGCTACCTGCTGGTACTTTTCCCATGTAACCTCATCACTCTTAGTTAATGTTTCAAGGAAATCCTCTTTGATATGCCTTATACTTGAACTGCGGTACATCCAGACCCCGCATTCAAAATGGAGGAATAAGCTCCGGTAGTCAAGATTGATTGTACCAATTACAGCATATTCGTCATCAACAATAAAAGTCTTAGCATGAATAAAGCCTGGTGTATACTCATAAATCTTAACCCCAGATTGGAGGAGCTGATCATAATTCGAGCGAGTTACCGCGTGAACATACCACTTGTCAGGAATATGAGGGGTAATAATCCGCACATCAATACCCTGTTTTGCGGCATTGCAGAGGGCGGTCATCATCTCGGCATCTATGATCAAATAGGGAGTAGTGATATATACATACTCTTTTGCTCTGGTAATTAGATTAAGGTAGACAGTTTCCCCTACCGCCTCATCATCAAGGGGATTATCGCTAAAAGGCTGGACATAGCCATCAACTGGATATTTCTGCTCCCCAAAGCGTTCCGGTTTATACTGCTCATAATCCTCATCAATACCCTTTAAATAGTCCCATACCGCTAAAAACATCACTGTTAAACTATAAACAGCATCCCCTTTCAGCATCACCGCATTATCTTTCCAGTGGCCAAGTTTTTCGTAGGCGTTAATATATTCATCCGCCAGGTTAATTCCACCGGTGAAACCGGTATGACCATCGATAATCAGGATTTTACGGTGATCCCGGTTATTTAACCGAGGGGATAGTACTGGACGAAATGGATTGAAGACGGCACATTTAATGCCCATAGCCTCGAGTTTCTTATCATACTGATAAGGTAGTTTAAGAATGCAGCCAATATCATCATAGATAACCCGCACATCAACCCCTTCAGCTGCCTTGCGCTGAAGAATCTCTAAAATAGTATCCCACATTACACCTTCTTCGATAATAAAATACTCCAAGAAGATAAAGTGCTCGGCCTTTTCCAACTCCTCAATCATGCGCTCAAATTTCGCCTCACCGACAGGAAAATACTCAATATAGGTGTTGGTATAAGGTGGACTGTAGGCATACTTTTGAATATACTCCGCCTGGCGTCCGGCATCGATATTCTCTTGAGCAATCGCTTTTATTATGTTCTGATTACCATCAAGCACCTCGGCCATTTTTCCATTGATGCTGAGCATTTTCTGACGAGTGCGTTTGCCAGTTCTACTGCCACCAAACATCAGGTAAAAGATTCCGCCGAAAATAGGAAAGAGCAAAATCGCAATAATCCAAGCAATTTTATAACCAGCCTTGCTTTTGCCGTTAGCAAGCGCAATAACCGCTACCATACTGATAAACAAACTGATTCCATAAAAATAAACAAAGTACTGTTGAAAGCGGTAAATCATTACGATTAATGCTGCTGCTTGCAGGGCAATGCCAATGGCAACCCAAAATACTCTGTGAAATAACAGCTTGAATATTTTCGTCATTCTAACCCTCCCGAGTTAATCATTGTTTCCAAAAACTAGGAGTGAAAATTGCAATCATAGCAAACAGTTCCAGGCGTCCTAACAGCATTAAAATGGTCAGTAATCCAGTGGCTGCTGGCGAAAACTGGCTGTAGTTATGGGTTGGGCCAACCACTCCAAAACCAGTGCCAACATTTCCTAACGCGGCAGCCGCAGCACTGGCAGCGCTGACCATTCCTACTCCTTCCAAAGCAAGCAGGACAGAGCTGACGGCAAATACCGCAAAGTACAAAAACAGAAAAGCGCAGACACTGCGGATTGTCTCATCGGGCACCACCTGCCCATTGATAGTAATGGGAACTACTGCATGGGAATGAAACAGCTGTGCGATTTCCCGCTTAATAAATTTACCGGCAATGATTACTCTTATCAACTTAATTGCGCCAGTAGTTGAACCAGCACTTGCCCCAGTAAACATTAACAAAAATAAGATCAGCTTACTGAAGGCTGGCCACTGATCAAAATTTGTGCTGGCAAAACCGGTTGTAGTTATTATGGAACTTACCTGAAGCAGAGCATGTTTAAGAGCATCAAACAGCGAGCTAAAAACATTCTGGTAGAGATTCAACGTAACAGCAACTGCTGCAATTCCCAGCAGGGCTGCATAAAAGCGCAGTTCGGTATTGTGCATAACCCTCCTAAAGCGTCCCTGCCGTAGATTATAGAACAAACTGAAATTAACTCCGGATAAAATCATAAAGCCAGAAATAATAAACATCACAAAGTTGTTAGAACTAAACCGAGTTATACTGGTATTATAAATTGAAAACCCGCCTGTGCTTACTGTCGAAAAGGAGAACTGCAGCGCTTCAAAAAAATTCAAACCACCAAATATCAGCAGTACTGTTAGCAGCGCCGTCATACCGCCGTAAACAAAGTATAGAATTTTTGCGGTATCAGCTAATTTAGGTACTATTTTATCAGCAACTGGTCCAGGCAGCTCTGCTTTATAAATCTGCAGACCACTTACACCCAAGGTCGGGAGAATTGTTAGGCTCAGCACCAAAATCCCCATGCCACCGATCCACAAGGTCAGTGAGCGCCAAAACAGAAGTCCCCGGGGCAGATTCTCAACATCATCAATAACTGTCGCACCGGTTGTGGTCAAAGCAGATACCGATTCAAAAAGCGCCTTAGTTATATCAGTGATTGTGCCGGTAAAAAGATATGGCAGTGCAGCAAACACCGCCACTGAGACCCAGGTAAGAGTTACAATCAGCAGTGCTTCCCGAATTCTTATTGATGTATAATCAGCCTGAGCTGTTCCCAATACAATTCCAACAGCCAGTGTAATTAATGCTGACCAGATAAAAGCTGATGCTGTTGAAAATTCCTGCCAGACTAAGGATAAACCGATTGGGATCAGCATTAAGGCAGCTTCAATCTTGAGAATGTTTCCCAGGACTCTTCGAACTATGCCATAATTCATGGAAAAAGCCTCCCTTGCGGCGGTAGAACAGCTTTTCCAGTATGGGCAGATCTCCCCGCAAACAGAACACGATCGCCCGATCCCCAACAGCCATCTCTGAACTGCCATCCGGAATTATCACCTGATCATCGCGAACTATCGCTCCTATCATCACCCCTTTTGGCAGATCCAATTCTGCAAGCGTGCGGCCGATAACACCAGTACCTGCCTCAATGATGATTTCTACTACCTCAGCCTGACCATCCAGTAAAAGCTCAATTGAAGCGATCTGGCCGCCCTGGACGAACCGGAGAATTTCACTGGCAGAAATCAAGACTGGATTTACAGCTCGATCAATTCCCAGCTGTTCAATAATGGGGATAAAGTTGGAACGGCTGATTTTAGCAACTACCGAGGGAATTCCCTGCTGTTTACCGAGGAGAGCCAGCAGGAGATTTTCCTCATCACTGCCGGTTAAAGTTACCAGCGCATCCATATTGGCAAAATTTTCCTCCCGCAGTAAATCATGATCCGTGCCATCCCCGTGGATAACCAGGACATCCTTTAAATTCTCTATCAAATATTGGCACTGGGCTTCATCTTGTTCAATAATCTTAACCGAAATTCCCCTCTGCTGCAAGCGGTCAGCTAAATAGAATCCAGCCCTACCACCGCCGAGGATCATCACGTTTTTAGGCAGCCGCTTTTCCCCCTGCTCAACATGGGCAGCGATAAACTTCTCTAAGCTCTGCTGCTCACCAAACAAATAAATGGTATCGGTACTTTCCAGCAGAGTATCGCCATGGGGAATAAACATTTCTCCCTCACGGGAAACAGCTGCGATTAAAACGGATTCAAAAATCCGCAGTTCCCTAAGCCTACTGCCGCTCAGTTTGGGAATATTTTTAACTGGCAGTTCAATCATTCCGACCCTGCCGGCTGCGAAAGCTTCGACATAAACTGCGGTTCCTTTCATCAGATGCTCCGCAATATACTTCGCAGTCTCAAATTCTGGATTTACAATGTAATCGATTCCTAATTCCTGTTTGAGAAACTCCAGCTGGCCGCCATACTCTGGATTCCTGACTCTAGCCACTGCCTGCCTGCACCCGAGCTTTTTCGCCAACATGCAGATCACCATATTGGTTTCATCACTGCCTGTAACAGCAACTGCCAGATCGATCTTGTTTGGATCTGCCTGCTGAAGAATCTCAGTTTGAATTGCATTTCCCCTAATGGTCATAACATCAAGGTTTAAGCTGACCCGCTCCAGGGCTCGTTCATCCTTATCTATTACGATTACATTGTCCTGCTCGCTGGTAAAAGCTTCCGTCAGCTTATATCCCAGTTTGCCTGCCCCTACAATCAAAATCCGCATCTAATTTCCTCCTGATCCAACTTCTGCCACTAGACGAGTAAAAAACTCTCCCACGATGGGCGCTGCTACTTGACCACCGACTCCTCCATCTTCAACTAACACCGCGAAAGCTAGGTCTCTGCCAAATATATCGGCGACATATCCACCAAACCAGCTGTGGGATGTACCTTTTCCAGTTTCTGCAGTCCCAGTTTTGCCGCAGATTTGGATCTGATCTACAGCAGCCTGTCTGCCGGTGCCTGATTCCACTACCTGCTCTAGCAAGCCGCGCATTGCTGCAGCAGTTTCAGCCTCCAGCACCCGCTGTTTTGATGCTGCAGCATCAGTTTTGAAAAGAGTCAGTTCAGGAACCAATCCATCGTTCACAAATGCAGTAAAGATTGCTGCAGTGTTAAGGGGGGTGAGCAGTACCCGATCCTGTCCGATTGCAGTCCACGCCAGACTCACCTGATTGCGGGCAGGGTCACCAATCTGACCCGAGGTAATAGGCAGTTTGAAATCCGGCTCTTGATCTAAACCCCAGTTAGCAAAGTAGCTGCTCAAATTCTCAGCACCAACCATCAAACCGACTTCGGCCATAGTGGTATTGATCGAATGGATCACAGCATCGGCAAAAAGATGCTCACCAAACACTTCGTTTTGGAAATTGCGGATTACATTACCTTCTACCTTCAGCTCACCAGAATCTACAAATTCGCTCTCGACAGTAACCAAGCCGAGATCCAGAGCTGCCGCAGCTGTAATCACCTTAAATACTGAGCCGGGAGGATATCGTCCCTGCAGACTGCGGTTAAACAAAGGTTGATTTGGGTCTGTGCTCAACTGCTGCCAGCGAGCATGAGAAATGCCCTGGACAAATTCATTTGGATCATAGCTGGGAGTCGAGGCTGAAACCAGTACTTCACCGGTTTCTGCATCTAATACTACTAAGGAACCTCTCCGATCACCTAAAACCTCGTATGCCAGCTGCTGCCACTCAGCATCTATTGACAGCTCAATATCTGTTCCTTCTACAGGTGTCCGCTCTAAAAACAGCTCACTTCCTCTAGTGTCAGTATCTACAAATAAACGATAGCCAGGCCTGCCCCGAAGCTGAGGCTCTAAACCCAGCTCTAGTCCAGCCCTTCCCCCTGTTTCTCCCACCTGATAATCCTGTTCGGGATACTGACTAATCATATCCTCGGTAACTTCTCCGATATATCCGGTAAGATGTGCGGCAGCGCTGCCATAGGGATAGGCCCGGACGTGCCTCCTCTGGAAGAATATGCCTGGTATTGGGCGCAAAATTGGATCCAGCTGTTGATAGCGCTCTTCGCTCACTGTAATTAACGGCACGAACCAGTGATCCTGAATGCCTGGAGCCTGGTATTGGCTCTGGACATACTCTCTGCTTAAACCAAGATATTCTGCAGTTACTTCAAAGAGCAGTTCTGGATCAGTGATCCTGCTCGGCTGGACGCCGATGGCAACCACACTGCCTTTACCTGCAAGCAGCCTGCCTTGGCGGTCGTAAATGCTGCCCCGAGTTGATGATAACCGAGTGCGGCGGTAGCGAGCACTGAGTCCGTGCTGGGGCAGCGGCAGAACGTCTGCCCATTTAACCTTCCAAGACAGCACACCGTCCCAGGCCAGCTGCAGTTGGAACTGCACCATTAAAGGATCGAAATACTCACTCTCATAGCGGAGATCAACTATGTAATCTGCTTCGGTAAAACTTTTTATAATTGGATTGATTCCGACTAATTCTGTTTTCGTGAGACCATAAGCGGATGCAAAATCTGCATACGCAGCTTCTAGTTCCGAAACCTGGGGAGCAGGATGCTGCGAATGAAAGTAGCTTTCCAGGACTTGATAATCCCCTTCTATCACAGCGTTTAAATATGCTGCTGCCACTTGATCAGGATCTGGATAGAAAAATTCAACAAAGACATACCCTGCCCCAACCAACAGCAAAACCACTATCAACACAGAAGTAATAATCCGCATTCTGTCTTCCTCCCTAGCAGAATCTGCGTTAATTATTGCTTCTGCATTTGTTTGGCTTAACCTGCTGGAAATCTAAATCTTGATAGTAGTTTGGATAATCTCCACCGCCTGATCCGGATCGTCAGTAATCTTCAGCAGATTTAAGTCTTCTGGGTTAATCATTGCTTCAGCCAGCATTTTAGTTTCCATCCATTCAACCAGGCCCTGCCAGTACTCGGAACCCATTAGTATCACTGGAAATCGTTCGATTTTACCTGTCTGAATTAATGTTAAAGCTTCATACAACTCATCAATTGTTCCCAGCTCGCCAGGAAAGATTACAAAGCCAAGGGCGTATTTGACCAGCATTAGTTTGCGAACGAAAAAGTAGCGAAACTCAATGTTGATATCTAGATAAGGATTAGCCACCTGTTCGTAAGGCAGTTCGATATTGCAGCCGATGGAAAGTCCACCTGCTTCTTTGGCGCCCTGGTTTGCCGCCTGCATGATGCCTGGACCACCTCCAGTAATTACCGCCAGGCCAGATTTTGCCAAGGATTCCCCTGTCCTGCGGGCTAATTTGTAATAGGATGGTTTTCAGGAGTGCGAGCAGATCCAAAAACTGCTACCGCTTTGCCAATATGGGCTAATTCATCGAAGCCGGTCACAATTTCGGATTGAATTCTCAAAACACGCCATGTATCAGATACAGTAAAATCCTCAGTCAGAACCGGCGGCTTTAGAAGCTCCCGATCTTCAGGTATCTGCGATTTGAATGCCATTTGAAGTTCTCCCCCTTTGGTAATATGTATTAGTGTTACCCTTACACCCTATTTTAAATTAAATATGCCCACTCATAAAGGGAGCAAAAAAGCACCTAAGTCAGGTGCTTTGGGAGCGCAGTGCCTTTAATTGAGTCAGGAGCTCCTGGTATTCATGATCTAATGCTTCCAAATCATCCTCTGGGGTTGGCATCGATAACCGGCTGATAACCTCGGCTAAGCGATGCTCAAGCACCAT
>JAAYLQ010000021.1 GCA_012521805.1 Bacillota bacterium | reverse complement strand
TGTGCCTGCTGGAGCAGTAGCAGCAGACATAGATGCGATTACGATGCTGAAAACAAATGACTGCTTAAACAGGAAATACATGATGGCAAAGACGATAAAAACAGCTCCAATAACCTCTGCGATGGTGATAATTACCACAGCTTTACCTACCTTTTTAATTTCCTTAATCACAAATTCACTGCCAATACTGAAGGCAATTATAGCTAAGGCAAACTCGCTGATTATTCCCAGGGAAACGCTGTCTTGAGCAGTAATCACATGAAAAAATGAGGGACCGACGAGTAAACCGGCAATGATATATCCTGTTACATTTGGCAGTTTAAAAAAACGTGCCACCCGTCCACCTATTAGTCCCGCAATTAGTACAATGCTGAGTTTCAACAATGTTCCCATAACGATACCTCCATTCATTTTTTTAGGCGCAAAAAAAGCGCACAATAGGCAAAAACCTATCATACGCTTGGTTCACTCCTATGAGGTTAGCTGACGGGTTAGGGCGACCAAGTTGCCCCTCTTTAACAAGATTCACCCCAAAAAACGGTTCCCCCACTACTTTTACCAGTATTCGGAGATATCAATCACAACAAAAATGTTATCAAATAGCAGTGCTGTTGTCAATCATTTTTATCAAAATATTTTGTTGTTGAATTACAGTGATTGTTTTAGAAATCTCTGCCTTAATTCCGGTTCAAATTTCTCAATCGCGTAGCGCAGCATTGTGCGGGGCATTCTGTGATGATGTTTTTCCAGAAATTCTAATTCAGTCTCCAGACTGCGGTTGCCGATTTCCCGCAGCATCCAACCAACAGCTTTATGAATCAAATGGTGGTCATGGTCTAGGAGCTTTTCAGCCAGCTTGAGGGTATCTTCAAAATCGTTCTGCTTAATAAAATAGAAGGTAGCGATGACCGCCACTCTTTGCCTCCATAGGTGACGCGACGCTGCTAAATCGTAGAGCAGTGAGCGGTCTTTATCAAAAAGGTAAGCTCCTAAGATTTTGTCAGCAGATACATCCACTAAATCCCAGTTGTTGACATAGTCAAGATTCGCTAAGTAGAATTCAGTGATCCGCTTTCGATCTGCTTCCTGCTTTGCCTTCAGAAATTTATTGACAAGCATAATCAAGGCAGTTGATCTGTATTCATGAACTGGATCGTGCAGCAGCCGCTCTAAATCAGGTAAGGTAATCTGCTGATAATATTTTTTGGCGATTTTCCGCTGGTACGGCACCCGCACCCCAATAAACTGGTCTCCCTCGCCGTAACCTCCTTTTTCGGCCTGGAAAAATTTGGGATAAAACTCTGCCTTGTCAGGTTCGACAAATTGAAGCAGTTCCGCTTTTATCTGATTAAGGATCATTGATTCACGCTCCTGTTTCTTTAATGCAGTTATCAATTTAGTCATGCCCATGGTTTTCTCCTTTAATTGCTCTGGAAAAAGAAAAAGGGGGTTGACATTATCCAAAAACAAACATATACTAATAGTGCACTAGTCACCTAGTGCACTATTGTTGTGGTGGAGGTGCTGATTTGCGTATAGATTTTGATCCTGCAGTGCCAATTTATCTGCAGATTATAGATGAAATAAAACGGCAGGTTGCCACAGGTGTGCTTGCTGCTGGAGATAAACTGCCATCGCAGCGGGATCTAGCTGCCGAGCTGCATGTAAATGCTAATACTGTGCAGCGTGCTTATCGAGAAATGGAAGCGGAAGGTCTAGTCGAAACACTGCGGGGACAGGGAACATTTATCTGCCAAGATCCAAATGTTGTGGAAAAGACGAGAGGGGAAATGATTAATAAGCTGGTTGCAGATTTTATCCGTTCAATGAGGTCTTTGGGGTGCAGTGATGATAGTATCCTGGCGTTGATCAAACTGGGTTTGGGAAAAAATGAGGAGATTTTTGAAAAACGTGGGGTGAAGAAGAATGACTGACCAAAAATATATTGTGGAAATTGCTGGTCTGCGGAAACGTTATCCTGGGGTTGATGCCTTGGACGGAATTGACTTAAAAATTACTAGAGGGGAGATTTGGGGGCTGCTCGGTCCAAATGGCAGTGGTAAATCTACACTGCTCAAATGTATTGCCGGCTTGGTAAAGCCTGACAGCGGTCAAGTTACGATTAACGGCAGTAAGCCATCACGAAAAACCAAATCTGCTGTAGCCTTTGTACCTGAAATAGATCATCTCTATAACTGGATGACAGTTCAACAAACCCTGAATTTTATATCAGCCTTTTACGATGATTGGCAGAAAGAGCGGGAACAAGAGCTGTTAGAATTCATGAAGCTGGATCCGAGAAAAAAGGTAAGTACCTTATCGAAGGGGATGCGCGCCCGGTTGAAGCTGGTTGTGGGACTCTCCCGGAATTCGGAGCTGGTCCTCTTAGATGAACCCCTGTCCGGCATAGATCCTTCCTCACGGGATCGGATTGTGGAGGGAATCGTGCGGCAGTTTCGCAGTGAAAAACAAACTATGATCCTCTCTACCCATGCTGTCGATGAAACCGAGCGTCTTTACGATTCTGTAATCTTTCTAAGCGAAGGGCGCGTGCATATAAGCGGCAGCGCCGAGGAATTAAGAATTAAGCACAGCAAGTCCATGAATGAGCTGTTTAAGGAGGTTTATGCCTGATGAAACGGTTTTTGCGTCTGCTGGGGAAGGATTTAGAAGCAAGCAAACTACCGATATTGTTTAATTCCGGTTTATCTATTGTTTGGATCGCATTTCTGCGCTATCGGTACGAAGCAGGTTGGTCGCTTGGAATGGTTTTTATACTGATGACCATTCCCCTGACATTCCTACCAATCTGGCTGATGTGGCAGACTTATCAGACGCTGCGGACTGAATGGCGAGAAAAGACAACCTATACACTACTGCTGCTGCCAATACCGGGATGGCAGATTACCCTGTCAAAATGGACTGCACTTCTAATCGAGTTCACTATTGTGCTGGCAGCGTTAGTTGGCTCTGCTCTATTGTTTTTCTTGGGTCCAATTAACGAATATTATGGCTCCTTTCTCCAAGCAGTACCTTTAACATGGTTTTTAAGAAATGGGTTTCTGCTTTATCTGGGAGCGCTGGCGACGTTTTCGAGTTTTATCATTTTGGTGCAGCTGGCATTTATCGTCAGCAAGCTGGTTGGCAGATTTCGGGGACTTGCAGCTTTGTGGACATTACTGCTAGCTACATGGCTGGTGGAGCGAGTTGGAATCATTTTAGATCCGCTGTTCAGATGGCTGCCACCAATTCATATTGAACAGCTGTTCAGATTGGATGTAATCGCGCAGTACACAAACTATACGCCGGAAATAGCATATCATTATTCAGCTGAGGTAGGTTCCTGGTTAGCCACTCTCGGATTGTTTCTCTTAAGTTCATGGTTGTTGGAAAATTGGATCGAGACTGATGATTAGAGGAGGGAGCGAGCATGCGGAACAGAAGAATTACCTTGATGATCTTGGTTGCCCTTACAATTTTGGCTGGCTTAGATCTTAGGTTCGGAGTGATAGGCAGCGCCGAGCAAGAGTTTGGTAGATTGAAGTTCAACATAACTTATAACGACAACAATAGTTATCCGTCCCATACAAAGACAGAGGTCTTAACGATGTCTGCTGCGGATTTAGCAGAGTTAGCTGTGGTCAGTAAGGAAGGTATGATCAATGTGTACGGTATTGATACTGATCAGATCACCATTACCGGCAAAATTACTGTCAGCGCAGTTAATCAGGAGGATGCTCAAAATTATGCAGAAGCTTTGGAGCTGCAGTTGAAACAAGCGGCAGATCGTGCTGAGTTGAGTCTTTTGGAAGCAGAAAGGCCTAAAGCTGTAAAGAGTGTAAAGACCAGCTATGAAATTACAATGCCAAAACATTTAGATCTTGCAATCGATGCAGAATATAACCAGATCAGTTTGGCTGATCTAACAGGAGCAGTAGCACTCTCTGCAGGTTTCAGCTCAGTGCAGACTAAAAATCTCAGCGGTAGTGTAGACGGTACTTTTGATTTCACTAATACTGAATTTGAGAATTTCGGCGGCAGCCTCAGTTCAGAACATAATTTCTCGAATCTAGTGTTAAACCTAGACGGCAATTCCAGCGGATTTACTTTTGATGTAGAAGTAAACTTCGGTAAACTGGGTGGAAACGTGAAGCTGGACCAGGCTGTCGGTGAAAATGAGTTTGCGGCTTTAGGTCAAGTCGGTGATGGCAAAAACCAGATTATGATTGGTGCTCATTTCAGCAATGTTGACATCAATCTGAGATAAGGTCAAAGCCTTGGGAAGACTGCTCAAGGCTTTGACGATCATAGAATTTGAAGGAGGTTCACTATGTTTGCGAATAAAGTTGCGGTGGTAACTGGCGGTGCAAGGGGAATTGGCAGAGTAATCTGCGAGGAATTTAGAAAGGCTGGCGCACATGTCTGTACGATTGACAAAATGCCGAATGATTATTTTGTGGGGGATTTAGCAGAAGAGAAGACCCTGCAGGCATTTGCTGAGCAGGTGATTAGAGATTACGGCAAAATTGATTTTCTGGTAAACAATGCCTGCTTATCCCGGGGTGGTATTGAAACTTGCTCCTACGATGACTTTAATTATGTGCTGCGGGTGGGTGTTGCTGCGCCGTTCATGCTGGCAAAGCTGTTCAAGGATAATTTTAACCAGGGAGCAGTGATTATCAATATTTCCTCTACGAGAGACCGAATGAGCCAGCCTGATACAGAAAGCTATTCAGCGGCTAAAGGAGGCATAGCAGCTCTAACTCATGCTCTAGCTGTTAGTTTAGCTGGTAAAGTGAGGGTAAATTCCATCAGCCCTGGCTGGATTGATACTACCAACGGCGAGTTTGATCCAGAGGATCTAAAACAGCACCCAGCCGGCAGAATCGGCAAACCTGAGGACATTGCCCATATGGTGATGTTTCTCTGCAGCGAACAGGCTGGTTTTATTACTGGAGAAAATATTACCATCGACGGAGGAATGACAAAGCTGATGATTTATCATAATGATTTTGGCTGGAGATACGGATCGTAAAGCACGTATGCGTCCATGTGTTTTAAATAAATTATAATTATACACTGGCTGTTCCTTGGTGTCAATACTTAAATTTGCATTATTGATCAAATTGTGTTATGATATATGTGAAATACTCAACTATCCTTAAAATGCTGCGGTTTTATACGTATGATAGATACGGAGGAATCACTTATGAAGTTGGTAAATCAACAGGTAACTCATGAGACGTATGGCACCGGAACAGTGATTGAAGTTACCGATTCTTGGATCGAGGTAAACTTTGAATCAGGCAGTAAGAAGTTTCTTTATCCGGATGCCCTTGGGAAGTATCTCTTCCTGGTAGATAGAGAGGTTGCAGAACAGGTTAAAGAAGTTAAGCAGGAACTTGAGGAGGAGCGGCGGGCGGAAGAGCTGGAGCTGCAGAGACAGCGGGAACAGGAATACGAGGAGCGGAGGCGCGCTCTTGAATTAGAAAAGTTGATTCAGAGCAACAGAATTTCCCCAGCCAGCCAGGTTGCTTTTTGGATCGATCCCGAGGAACAAGAGCAGGTTTTTTCCGAGTGGAAGGTGTTTACCGGTGTCTGCAAAAGTGGTGCCAATAAAGGCAAACCTAATCGTCTTGCTCGGCTGTATCCTAACAGTGCTTGTGTAATTACGCAAAGAGAGCGGGACTTACCCGAACAAACCAGACGAGTTGTTGGGGTATTTATGGTCGCTGAAGACTTTATTGGTAAATTATGTGATGATGGGTATATCCCAGCCCATTCCCACTACAGGATCCGCCTTTCAGAGGAAGAGTCAAAACAGATCTTGTTCTGGAACTATTACTATAATGAAAGGTATCCAGATAAAATGACTTGGAATGCAGGCCGCAACCGCTACATGAACAATATCTGGGTAGCACAGATGCTGAAGACATTAGTTTCCCTGAAGCATGACCCGAAAGAAAAGCAGTTTGTTCAGAACTTCCTGAACTATTTCTGCCGCATGAACAAGATTGATCTAAATGAATTAAACCAACCGTCAGGAACACTGACGCGTATTGCAGTAAATGCATAATAGAGTTTGGACCGCAGTGCGGTCCTTTTTTATTAAAGTTTTAGTTTCTTGTTAGTTGATTTTGTCAACTAAAATCAACTGTCAATCCATTGTCTCCTCTACTTAACACCCTTATAATAAACATAGGGGTGAACAGCGTGAAAGAAATCAATATTGCTCGGGCTATTGTGCAGGGGCGCCGGACTAAAGGGATCACCCAGGAGGAATTAGCGAAGTTTATGGGGGTTTCCAAAGCATCTGTTTCTAAATGGGAAACCGGACAGAGCTATCCCGACATAACCCTTTTGCCCCACTTGGCCGCATACTTTAACATCAGCATTGATGAATTAATCGGCTATGAGCCGTGGATGACCAAAGAAGATATCCGCAGACTGTATCATAATTTATCAGCAAAATTTTCACAACTGCCGTTTGATGCTGTGCTGGCTGAGTGCTGTGAGATTATTAAAAAGTACTATTCCTGTTATCCACTGCTGCTGCAGATGTGTGTGCTTTTGATCAACCATCTGCACCTGGCTCCAAGCAAGGAAGAGCAGACCGAGATTCAAATTAAGGTCAGGGATCTCTGCATTAAAATCAAGGAAGAAAGCCAGGATGTATCCCTTGCTAAGCAGGCTGTTATGATTGAAGCGCTGTGTGAGCTGAATTTAGGTAATCCTGCAGCAGTAATTGATTTGATGCAGGGGGTAAACGATCCTATACTGGGTGAAGAAGTTGTTTTAGCCTCAGCGTATTATCTAACAGGAGATATCCAGCGGGCAAAAGAAACCACTCAGGTGGGGATTTTCCGGCATCTGATGGGAATTTTGGGTGATATACCAAATTACCTGATGCTGAACATCGATGATTATGACAAATACAATCAGATAGCAGCAAGAACACTCGGTTTAATTGCGCTGTTTGAGATTGAAACTCTGCATCCGGCCATTTTATTTGGGGTTTATCACACCTGTGCCCAGGGCTATGCCATGATGGGTGCTGATGAGCAGGCTTTGGACATGCTTGAAAAATTTGTAAGCCTTGTCTGTTCCGATATATATCCGCTGGAATTTAAAGGCGATCAGTTTTTTGATAAAGTACACAGCTGGTTCAGCGATTTAGATTTAGGAGTCAAACCGCCTCGAAATGAGGCAGTTTTAATAGGTGACCTGGTGGATGCTCTGATCAAAAACCCAGTGTTTGAAAGGTTTCAGGACAATCACCGGTTCAGAAATCTGGTCAGCAGATTGGAACAAAATCTCAAGAATATGGGGTGATCATGTGGATGTTTTCAAAGAGTACTGGCCGATTCTGCTTCCATTAATTATTGCTGAAGTGGCACTGATGCTTGCTGCTTTACGTCATGTGTTGAAACACAGGAACTACCGTTTCGGCACCCGCGCATTTTGGATTCCGGTCGTCGTTTTTATCCAGATTATTGGTCCAATTGCTTACTTTATCTTTGGACGGGGTGAGGATTGATGAGTGTTTTAGAAATCAGCGATCTCAGGATGAGCTTCGGCAGCCATCAAGTACTGCAGGGACTCAACATGGTCGTACCGGAAAATTCAATCTTCGGTTTTGTTGGTAAGAACGGCGCAGGTAAAACTACTACAATGAGGATCGTAGTCGGCTTATTAAAGCCTGACAGCGGCACCGTTAAGGTGTGCGGTGAGGAGGTTGTCTATGGGGACACCAAAACTAACCGCCATATTGGTTTCCTGCCCGATGTACCGGAGTTTTATGGCTACATGCGGCCTATGGAATATCTCAAATTGTGCGGCGAAATAACTGGACTGCCATCGAAGAAAATCAAAGAGCGGAGTGAAGAACTGCTGGAGCTGGTGGGACTTAAGGATGTGAACCGCAGAATCGGCGGATTTTCTCGGGGAATGAAGCAGCGATTGGGAATTGCCCAGGCGCTTCTCAACGAGCCGAAACTGCTGATCTGTGACGAACCGACATCTGCTCTGGATCCCATCGGCCGTAAGCAGATCCTAGATATTCTAGCTTCGATCAAGGGCAGGACAACCGTAGTATTTTCAACCCATATCCTTGCTGATGTAGAAAGAATATGCGATCGAATTGCGGTTCTTGATCAGGGTATACTGGTTTTATCCGGGACTATAAGCGAAATTCAAAAGCAGTATCAGCGTAACAGTTTCATGATTAAGTTTGCCACTGCGGATCAGGCTGCCGAGTTTTCCGCGAGTGAGGAACTGCAGCAACTTGGTGTGAAAGTGGTACAGGAGGAAAATGTTCTTGCAATCACCATTGAAGATCACTCTCTAAGGGGTCAGGTTTTAATCGATCTGCTGGCTGCCAAGCAGATCACTCCGGAAAAATTCGAAGTTGTGGAACCGACGTTGGAAAGCTTGTTTGCGGAGGTGGTTCAGTGAGCCATTTTCGTGTTTTTTTCAAAAAAGAAATGGTAGAGCATATCAGGACATATAAGCTGTTGATCATGCTGGTTGTCTTTTTCATTTTCGGCATAATGAATCCTCTTACAGCCAAATTGACACCGGAACTGCTGGAAAAATTTATGCCGGAGGGAGTCTTAATCAGTCTTCCCGAGCCTTCGTCTATTGACTCCTGGGCACAGTTCTATAAAAACATAACTCAAATGGGACTAATCGTTACCGTGCTGGTTTTCAGCAGCGTCCTTTCGTCCGAGCTGTCCAAAGGTACCCTGATTAATCTTTTAACCAAGGGTTTGTCCCGCACGGCAGTGATTATGGGGAAATTTGCTGCCATGCTCACAATCTGGACTGCCAGCCTCGCCACAGCCTTTGTTACCACTTGGGGCTACACAGTATTTCTATTTTCCGATGATTATTCAGCCAATCTATTTTCTTCTGTATTCTGCCTGTGGCTGTTTGGAGTATTTATATTGGCTGTACTGCTCTGTTCATCCACACTGGCAGCCAGCAGCTATGGCGCCCTGCTGCTGACTGGTGCGGCAGCTGTCTGTTTGGCGATCTTAAATATTTTCCCTAAAGCATGGAAATACAATCCTCTATCGCTTGCAGGCAAAAACATGGAGTTGGTCACCAACTCGATCATGTTTTCTTCTCTCAGTTATGCGATTGGCGTTACAGTGGCTGCAGCGATTGCTCTGCTTGCGGCGGCAGTATTAATTTTTAAAAGAAAGCAGCTGTAAAACTCCCTTCAAGGAGAACTCACCTCTGAGTACACAGTACTCAAAGGTGAGTTTTTTTATGCGCCGGGTCATCTGGCTGGCTGCATACACCTAATTGTATTCTCCCAGGCAATCTGCTATAATTCTGCTCTGTGAGTAAGAATATGGAGTGATCCGCTTGAAAAACAACACAATAGATGTACTAAGCAAACAGACTGTAATTTCTCCAGAAGATCCAGGGAAACTGCAGCAATTTACAAAGGTCAGCTGCTGGATTACCCAAGCAGCCAAAAAGCAGATTGTCCTAATCATCGCAATCACTGCCATGCTGATTACTTGTTTCTTTGTCCCAGTGGATGCAAGCTATCTGGATTATTTTAACTGGAATACTTTAGCAACGCTGTACTGTACCTTAGCGGTAGTAGAGGCTCTTTCCAATATCCACGTATTTGAGATTATAAGCAGAAACATTGTTATCAGACTTCATAATCTTCGCAACGCTACCTTAGGATTGGTCTTCATTACCTTCATTGGCTCTATGTTTTTAGCTAATGATATGGCGCTGCTCACTTTTCTTCCCCTCGGTTATTTTGTTTTAACCAGCACAGATAATAAGCAGGCGATGGCTTTTACATTCATTATGCAGAACATCGCAGCTAACTTAGGTGGAATGGTGACTCCATTTGGTAATCCACAAAACCTTTATCTATATGCATTTTATAATATTGATACCTTGGAATTTGTACAAATCATGCTTCCAAGCTTTTTGGCATCTACTCTGATTATTGGTATCTGCTGTTTCGTAAAACCGATACCATTAGAACTGAAAAGTGATAACCAATACACTTTAAATATTCGACTTGCTATCATTTACAGCGTACTTTTTGTCGCCAGTATATTAATTGTTTTTCGGATAATTCCTTATCTAATTGGGACTATCGTGATTACCTTAGCTCTGTTTATATTCGATCGAAAATCATTAAAAACAGTGAACTATCCACTACTCGCTACTTTTGCTGCCTTTTTTGTATTCAGCGGCAATATGGCAAGGATACCAGCGGTAAATGAGTTCTTTTCTCAGATTCTGCCCAGGAATACCCTCTTGTTCGGTATTTTATCATGCCAGTTGATCAGCAATGTACCAAGTGCTGTTTTGTTATCCCATTTTACTGATAATTATCATGCACTGCTGCCTGCGGTGAATATCGGAGGATGTGGAACTTTAATTGCCTCATTGGCTAGTTTGATTACCTTTAGTGAGTATAAAAAACACAATTCAACCAGTGTTAAGTCCTATTTGATTCAGTTTACAGTTATCAACTTTTCATTTGTGATCATTCTTTATCTACTGGAAGTATTGATTTAATGTGATAGAGGGCGATGCTCCATAAAACCAAGAAGAAAACTTAACTGAAATTGTATGAAAAAAAGGTACGCCAGCCTTGATGGGGCGTACCTTTGTGTATACCGGGTTTTGAAGCAGATATTTAACCCTGACCCTGAGTTTTGTAAGCTAATAAATAGTTGGCACTTGCTACAACAACTCCACCACCAATAAAGTTGCCAATTCCAGATATGAAGAGATTATAGATAATCCCTTTAGCTGAAAGAGCTCCACCGTAGAATTTTGCTGCAAATAAATAATACATGTTAGCCACAACGTGCTCTGTTCCACTAAGAACGAATACCGTGATTGCCAGCCAGAGGGTAATAATTTTAACAATTTCATCCTTGGAACCGTAGGCCAGACATACTCCTGTGCACACGATTATGTTGCAAAAAACTGCACTAGCAAATAACTGCCCCACTGGCAGATTGACTTTATAGATAGCTTTGTCAATCAATAAGTTGACCGCGGTTTCGCTAAACAGTCCCGAGGTAACGGTCAATGCAGAAGCAACAATAGCTCCAAGCAAATTAGCAAACACAACCAGGGACAAGATCTTTATTATCTGTTTAATTTTAGACTTACCAGCATATACCGAAGTCATGATCATGCAGTTACTTGTATACAGTTCTGCTTGCATTGCAATGATGGCAATAATTCCTACCGGGAAGACCACTGCTCCCAAGAAATCACCTAACCCCGGGGCTGCGAAACTAGCCGAAACCTTTAGGCTTCCAACTGCACCTATGGCAATATACATCCCTGCAAGTATTCCCTGTAAAATTAAAGTGAGATTGCTTTTTTTAGTCTTTATAGCAGTTTGATTGAGTATATAATCCGTTAGTGCTTTCGGTCCAGAAATGGGATTCACAGGCAAAGTCCTTTCTGTAATTGTGTTTCATAATTTCGTGGTTACCTTCTAACCAAGTTATTATAACATATTATAGATTTATTTCGGTAGGTTATGGATAAAAATGGCGGGGTTTTTTAGCGGAAAAATTAAGTATGTTTCGCTTCTATTTTTTTACGTTCCCGGATCGCTCCCGCTCCACTAATGATCAGATAGAGAGCAACAACTACTGAGCCACCCAAGTCCACATAGCCGGTGAGGAGGGATGCCGGAGCAAACGCAACAAATGCTAGTGAAATTACCACACAGGTGTCGACTATTGATTTAGCCAGATACAGTCTGCTTTGGACTGACAGGATCGTATTTGGCTGTTCCCGGTCCAGTCTGCGGTAGCGCAGCCAGAAAAAGGAATTTGTGACAACTCCTAGGAAAGCAATTATCAGGGCAGGAATCACATTGCCCTTTTCGCTCTCGAGTGACAAGAAGGCAATCAACAGCATCGCTGCTCCCGAGAGGCACATTGCTGTGCCAACGCATAAATTTGCAATGTTTTCTAGCGTCAGCTTGCGCTCTGGATCAGGATCTGCATCTTTATGGATTAACCGAAAGACGATCCATGACACAACAATTGCGCTCAGCTCAGCCGTGCGGCGGACAAAATCCGCAATCTGGGTACTGGAACGGCCAAAAAACAGGGCGATGCCGAGCACTAAGGGTCCAGGAGAACTGAGGAGAACAGATGCCAGGAGTGTGCTCTCGCCTTTCTGTTTCATGTAACTACCCCCCCACACAATCAGGTCAGCAGGATTAATCCAGCGGCTGCCAGTTTTTCGAAAACTTCCTGGGAACAGCAGAATTATCCTCCTCGCTTATGCTTCCCGGCAGGCGCATATAGATTTATTTAATTATATCACAAAAGGGCACACATAAATTGATGATGCAGGCAGGCTATATCTGTGCTATCATAGATAAAGCATACAAAGAAAAAGATGGAGTGCAGAGATAGAAATGAGCAGAACTATTGACTTAACTGAAGGCAGTATCCTCCACAGATTGACAAAACTGGCACTGCCGATTATCGGTACATCATTTGTGCAGATGGCTTACAGCTTGATCGATATGATTTGGGTTGGCCGGCTCAGTTCTGATGCTGTGGCAGCGGTAGGAACTGCCAGCTTTTTCACGTGGCTGGCTTCGGCTGTGATTCTGGTTGCCAGAGTCGGAGCAGAGGTGGGTGTAGCTCAGTCGATTGGGAAAAAGGACGAACAGGAAGCCAAGCGCTACGTGGGCCACAGCCTGCAGTTGATCCTAGTGCTATCGGTAATTTACGGAGCACTGCTGATCGCCTTTCGGCAACCGCTGATTGGATTTTATCGCTTAGGTCCATCTGTCGAAGAACAGGCCCGGATATATCTGCTGATTGTTGCTTTAGGTATGCCTTTTTTCACAGTTAACCCTGTGTTTACAGCAATTTTCAACGGTGCCGGTGACAGCAGAACACCGTTTAAGATCAATGTTGTGGGTTTGGCGGCTAATATTATTCTGGATCCGGTTCTCATATTCGGCTTAGGGCCATTCCCGCGGTTGGAAACCGCAGGGGCTGCTCTTGCTAGTATAATTGCCCAATTTATTGCGTCGGCAGTGTTTTTCCTGCAGACTAAGAAGCGTCCGGAGCTTTTCTCCGGCCTGCGCCTTCTGGAAAAACCCGACTGGAATTATCTCAAGCGCATTGTTATGTTAGGGCTGCCCATGGCTGTGCAGAGCGCCTTCTTTACCACGATTGCAATGGTGATAGCTCGGATTATTGCCCAGTGGGGTCCGCTGCCGATTGCTGTGCAGAAAGTAGGCTCCCAGATTGAATCCATCTCCTGGTTGACTGCTGGCGGCTTTCAGACAGCCATGAGCGCTTTTATCGGACAGAACTACGGCGCAAAAAAATGGGATCGGGTTTACAAAGGTTACTTTGTCGGAATCGGGATTGTTTCTGTTCTAGGAGTCTTTGCCACCCTTCTGCTGATTTTTGGGGCAGGACCTATCTTTGCCATCTTTATTCCGGAACCGGAGGCTATCAGTCAAGGAGTTGTCTATTTAAAAATCTTGGGGCTGTCTCAGCTGTGGATGTGCATTGAGATTGTTACCGCGGGAGCTTTTATCGGTCACGGCAAGAGTTTTCCTCCCTCAATTGTCAGCATTGTTTTCAACCTCCTAAGAATTCCGGGAGCGCTGCTGCTTTCGTCAACTGCCCTCGGCTTAGAAGGGATTTGGTGGGCAATCAGCATTTCCAGTATTTTCAAAGGATTGGTCCTGAGTTTGTGGCATCTGCGGTATCTCAAGACGCATCCGGAAATCAGCTGCCTGCGCCTAGCGAGGAAGTAGATAATCAATTCAATAGGGACTAAGGCTAATACAAAGAGTCTTAGTCCTTTTTTTTATGCCCAAATTCAACTTTACATACATTTGATTTTACTCTGATGGTAGGCTTTACATTGCCTCTTTATAATCTAAAGTGACACTCAAATATAGGGGGAGAAAAAATGTTTAAGAAAAAACTGTTA
>JAAYLQ010000127.1 GCA_012521805.1 Bacillota bacterium | reverse complement strand
TAACGAATAACAGGAGGTACGGGGTAGTATGGGGTTGAGGTTTGTCCACGCAGCAGACTTGCACCTCGGCAGTCAATTTGCCGGTGTTACAGAACTACATGAGCGGTTGAGCAGACGAGTAATAGATGCGAGTTTGTCCGCTTTCTCCAATCTAGTAAATTTTTGTATTGAATCCGATGTGGATTTTCTTGTCTTGGCTGGTGACGTCTTTGAAACTAACAGACCGAGTCTCCGCACCCAAAAACATTTTGTGGACCAGCTGGCTCGCTTAAATAAAGCAGAAATCGATGTATATATGGTAACAGGTAATCATGATGCGGGATTTTTGCCGAACTTTGTTTTTTCCATGCCTGAGAACCTTTATCTCTTTGGTACCGATAAAGTGGATGTTATCCGTCAAGTTTACAAAAGTAGGCAGGTAACGCTCAGCGGAATCAGCTATGCTAATACCCATGTTGGCGATCTGAGCCAGTTGTTTCCCCGCCCTGATTTCAGCAGCTTTAATATAGCGGTTTTGCACTGTGATGTAGGCAGTCAGGAATTTGGGTATGCACCGGTTGCTCTGTCTGACCTAGCAGCTAGAGGCTACCATTATTGGGCTATTGGCCATGTCCATTCTGCTAAGGAATGGAAAAATAACTGTGTTATCCAATATCCCGGTATTCTTCAGGGTCGACACCGAGGGGAATCAGGACCAAAAGGCTGTTACTTGGTTGATGTGGATAGAAATATGGAAATCTCCTCCGAATTTGTACCACTTCAGGACATTATCTGGAAAGATATTGGGATTGATCTGACACTAACTACACCTGAACAATTATTTACAACTCTTAATCAGAATAAAGATGAGCACAGGGCAGATTACCCAGTAGGCACCATGCTTAATGTAACGCTAACAGGTGCAAGCGGCTGTTATCAACTGCTGAAAGAATCTGATACAATCACTGATTTGTTGAGTGATCTGCGGGAAGGCGAACCGGAGCTTGAAAATTTTATCTGGGTAACCGGGATTGATGATCAAACTCTGCCAGAAATTGATTGGTCAAATCTAAGGCAGCGGGGTGACTTTTTGGCAGAGGTAATTGCCTTTATCGAAGAGCTGGAAGCAGATACGGAAACTCTAGATGACGAAATTGCGGCAGCTGCAGCTGATATTGCTCGGATCAGTCAGATAGAATTAAGCACAAAGGAACTGCTGCAAAAAGCTAAGCTGCTTGCTGTCCAGCTTTTAACGGGGGAGAACTAAGATGAAATTAGAACAAATAAAGATTGATGGGTTTGGAATTCTGCATAATCTAACTATCGACTTAGAACCAGATTTAACCGTTATCTATGGACTAAACGGCTCCGGCAAAAGCACGCTCCTGAACTTTGTGCGCAGCTGCCTATATGGATTTTACCAACGGGGGTCTCAGCAGCGCTACGAACCCATAAAGGGTGGGAACCACGGCGGTTCGCTCAGAATTATTGATGGCGAACAGCAATACTTAGTCAGTAGAGTTCCCGACCGCCGCTCTAGTGGAGCCTTAATCATTGAAGATCTCAAAAGCGGTATTTCACTTTCAGAAAACCAAATCAACGATTTGTTAGGGGGGATTTCCCAATCGCTGTTTGAAACAGTATATGCTTTTGGTTTAGATGAATTACAGCAGTTGAAGCTGTTGGATAACAATGATTTAAATTCTCTTCTATACAGCATAGGGATTGGCAGCACTATTTCTTTAGCAGATATTGAAGGTAAATTGATTAACGCAATGGACAGAATTTACAAACCCCGCGGCCGCAAGCCTGAGTTAAATCAGGTTCTGGATCAGCTTCAGGAAATCAATAGCAAGCTGCGGGAATCAAGCAGGGTTACCGATGAGTATCGCCAACTGAAAGGTCAAATCATCGCTGCCAAAAAGGCTGCTGCTGAAATTAGGAGCGAACTTGATGTCAAGAAGCAGACGCTTAAGCGAGTAGAGTTAATGCTTGAAGCTTGGCCTCAGTGGCAGAAGCTGGTAGTGATTAAGCAGAATTTGGAGCGGATTCCTAATAGAAATCTGCCAGTCGATGGCGCTGAAAAATTGACACAAGCTAAGGTCGAGCTGGAGCGAATTAATAGTGCTTATTACCAGGCTGCTGCAAAAATTGACCCGAGAATAGAACTGCAGCTTCTAGAGAATCGGGAATACCAGCAGTTATTATCGGAGTTTTCCGCTTTTGCAGATCAGATCGAGCAGGCACAGATCCAGGTAAATGTAGCGGAAGAAAGGTACCAGCAGGCAGCCGTTGAGTGTCGTGAGCTGCAAAACCAGATTACAGCAATAGAAGATCAGATTGATGGTAGTGAAGATGAATTTTTGGTTCGCAAACGGTTGTTCGAGCAGTTGAAACAGATAGATACTAATCCTGAACCAGGTTTTAATCGGCTTAGTGTGCTGCTGGGCGCTGTAGGTGTTTGTGGTTGGTTGGTAGCAGCGTTTCTGTTTTCTTCTTCCAATTACAACTTAGGTATGGGAATCACAGCCGGTGTGCTGGTACTAATAGCTGTTAGTTTGGGAACCATGCTGGTCAAAAGCAACAGAGCAGCTGTTCGGCACCGGAATACTCTAAAAGAGTTAACCACTAAACTTGGCATAACAAATCCTGAATTTGAAATGCTGAGTTTTGAACAAAAACTACTTCGGGAAGAAGAGCTAAGACAGGAAATTAATCGGCTGTCCCAGCAGTTGATGCAGTTGGAGGCCAGAACCACCGCCTATCGGCAGGATTTAGCAGCAAAGCACCAACAAAAAGCGTTGCTTCTTGAACAATTAAGAAATCTGCTGAAGAGGTATCACCTGCCGGACGATTTAACTGTAACAGAAGTAGAAACTTATCTGCAGGTTATGGAGACGCTGCCGAACTTACTGCAAGAAAAGCAGTTGTTAGAACAACAGTTAAAAGAGATTTATCAGGCATGTCAGACTAATGATCCTGAACAGATTGCCCATTGGTACAGAGTTCAGGCTGAGCGTGAACAGCTGGCCCAGGAAGCTGCTAATTTGGAGGTTGTTCTCCAAACATATTTTGGCACTGAATACAAGGATGCGGTGGTTTTCTTTGAAGGAACAGATAAAGAAACTCTAATGCAGCAGCAGGAGGATTTAAAAGCTGATATCCTACAGCTGAGTTTAAGACTTGATCAGCTCCAGCAGAACATTGGAGGTCTGACTGCTCAAAAGGAAATGATTGAGCAGAGTTATAAGCATGAAGAATATCAGCTTGAGCGGGAAGTACTGCAAGCAAAAGCGAGAGAGCTGGCGGTAAAATGGGGCAGCTTAAAGACATGTCAGTGGGTGATAGGGCACGTAAGCCGTAAATATGAACGGGAACGCCAGCCACGGGTTCTCAAAGCCGCCAGTGAGTATTTTGCAGCAATCACCGATAACCGCTATACCCGGGTTTACGCTCCCATCGGCATGAAGGAATTAAAGATCGAAACTGCAAATGGTGAGATTCTGGCTCCCCATCAGTTAAGTCGGGGCACAGTAGAACAGCTCTATCTAGCAATAAGATTTGCGCTGGCGCTGCAGATCGGAGCTGAAAAAGTAGAGCTACCAATCTTCGCTGATGATATTTTGGTAAATTTCGATCGGCAAAGGTTAATGAATACAGTTGAATTAATGAAGCTGATCAGCAAACAGCATCAAATAGTGCTCTTGACCTGTCATGAAAATATTGCCAAACTCTTTGCACCGCAGCAGGTTAGGTACTTAAATGGAAAAGCTAACACAGCATGTTAACGCTGGTTAGCTTTTTCTTAATAGAATAGCCCAATCCCACCTTGACCGACATGGGCGCCAATGGCAGCACCGGCAGTATTAATAATAATTCTTTTTGGCTGTAGCTTTTTTTCTACCTCCGCAGCAAAATCTTCCGCGAGACCTAGGCAATTAGCGTGAGCAATCCCTAAGGTACTGGTACTAAAATCAATCTGTCGTTCTTTAAAGCGCCGGATGATAACTGACAGCGCTCCTTTTAGGGAACGCACCTTTTCCGTGGCAACTACTTCGCCGTCATTGAAACCCAGTATCGGCTTTATATTCAACATGGAGCCAAGGGCCGCTTCAGGGCGACTTAATCGACCTGATTTCAGCAGATGTTTTAAAGAGGATAAAACTATTAAAGCGTATGCCTGCTCTTGATAGGCCTTGAGCTTAGCTATAATTTTGTCAAGGGAAAAGCCCTCCGCAATATATTCTGCAGCTTTCAACACGTACAACCCAGTACCAAGGGACGCAGATTTGGTGTCAAAAATATGAATTCTGTCATTTTGGAGCATATCCTTTGCTATCTGGGCACTCTGCAGGGATCCTGTGAGTTTAAGTGACAGCCCAATTACCAAGATGTCGACATCCTGATCTGCGTACTCCTTAAATGCCTGGAAATATTGATCTGGATTGATCTGGCTGGTTGTTGGTGGAGTGGGGGCTGTTTTCATCATCTGATATAACTCTGCGGCACTGATCTCCATGCGGTCATGATATATTCTATCTCCAAAATGGACATTAACTGGAACTAAGTGGATGTTGTGTTTCTGAATTATCTCGTCTGGTAGGTCACATCCTGTATCAGCTATAATTTGGATTTTACGCACGAATTCACCTCCTCCTTCTTATTATTCTTTGTTGAAAGTAGGAATCCTTGCTGGTAACTAGAGTAATCAACGGTATCACTGCATGATTAGTGCAATCGTATATAAAATACCAAACGCAGCATGCAGTTTTGCGGTGGCAGCATCAAGGCTGATAAACTCATGGAGGTCTGCTTTTCGAATAAGCTTCAAGGCATATGGGATGGTTATAAAAACTATACCTCCAAACCATGGAACTAACCCAGCAGATATTAGGAGGGGGGTCAGGATATAAGGCGATAAGATTAGGAATTGATAAAACTTAATTCCGACTTTGATGCCGTACACTACTGTTAATGAGCGAATGCCATGCCTGAGATCAGCACCATAGTCCCGCAGTTCATTACTCTGCAGAATTGCGGTAACTAATACAGCTAGGGGGATCGGACACAGTAGAATTTTAAGGGTGAGATTGCTGACTTGTACAAAATAAGTGTTTAATGGCATCAGGATTCCCATGGAAATAAAAACCGACGGCAGCGCCAATCCTCTTTTTTTATAGGCAATCGGAGGTGCGGTGTAGAAATAGGCATTAAACAAACCAACGAGAGTGATTAAAAAAACGGTTGAGTTATACATTATGCCGAGAACAATAGTTAATATAATGCCGAGAATAAAAAAACAGACCCCATACCAGTAAAGCGCTGATTCGCCAAGTCTAGGGTCCAGCAGTAGGGGAACCACCTGTTGGTCGCCGGGACGATCATGCCCGTATTTCCAGTCGTAATAACTGTTAAAAATGTTTGCGATAATGTGGAGTGTTAATCCAGCCGCGACAGCAAGTGCCGCACCTACTAGGTTAATCGCAGTTTGTTCTGCAGCGATTGCAAGTCCCAGCAGCATGGGTATGATAGAAGCGGTAAAACTAAAAGGACGCAAACTCAGCCACCATTTTTTCAATGCTGTCTCACCTCACCACTAGTGTACCCACCAACAACTTTTGAATGCAGTTAAGCAACTATTTTTTCCAAAAACCCCTATTTTTGCATAAACGCTAACGAATTAATTTTATTGTAGTGCCTTAATGCAGTATAAAGCATTGCAGGCAGAACAATATTAAGTTACAATTAAAACAATTAATCGAGAAAGGAGGCGAAACAGTAATGAAAACAAAGGTGGCAAAGCTGTTAGTTCTGGCGGTCGTGTTGCTGAGTTTTTCGGGGTGTACTCTTTTTTCTCCGTGGAATGACGTTGCCGAAATCAGTTTTAAGGTTGATGGTAAGGAACTGAAAACCTCAGAGTATACACTGGAATTCGGTGAGGAAGTCACAATCAGCGTCGTGGTTAAAGATGCATTCGCTCAAGAGCTTAAAAAATGCACTATTAAGTGGTCAATAGAAAACGACGCTATTGGTATCCTTGAATCTAACGAGGGTTATAATGTTGTGTTTAATGCTGCAGCAGCCGGGGAAGAGTCATACATAGAGGGCAAGATTAATATTGCAGTGGAAAGCTCATTAACAGGCGAAACACACTACGAAACACTCAAAATTATTGTTGTTACAAAAGAAGTTGAAGAATAATAATACAAATACAGGGCCCTAATTTGGGTCCTGTTCTATTATATCAGGGTTTTGACAGTAGTGATAAATGCGTCGAGTTCTGTTTGGGAAGGAAAATACACTTGAGCAAAATCCTTCTTGCCGCCTCCGCGGCCACCTAGTGGCAGTCCGTGATTTTTAACGATCAAACCACAATTAATCTCTGCGTTAAGGTTGTGGGAGAGCAGTACACGATTACCGACAGTTATCAGCACAAAAAAGCTGCCTAAAGCTAAGATTTCCCTGGCCAAACTCTGGGCAGTATCGATGTCTTCATGATGTCCTAGATGATGAACAAGCAGCTGACTTTCTGTTTGTGACACAATCTCAGCTGCCTTATAGGCCAAGAATTGTTGTTTAATGGTTTTGTAGTTTTGCTCGAGTTCGCGTTTTCGCTCCAACTCACCAGTAACTCTAGCTAATACATCCTGATCTGAGCTGGAGAACATAAGGGCCAGCTTAGCAACGGTTTCAAATTTATCCTGGTAATCTCTAAAAGCTGCTTCTCCACAGCGATAGTAGATGCGGGTCATACCCCTGATTTTTTCCGTTTTCATAATCTTAATTAAGCCAACTTGTCCTGTTGTAGAAAGATGGGTACCGCAGCACGGCACAGCATCATAATCAGATATTTCTACGATACGGATGCTGGAGTCTACCTGCGGTTCTTTTCGCAGCAGGTTTGTGCCTAGATTTACCGACTCAGAGATGAAATAAGTCTTAATACTTTTATCAGCCTGAATCAGGCGGTTAACCTTAATTTCTGCATCTTTCACTAATTCGTCAGGTAAATCGCTCGCTGTAATGTCCAAGGTTGAATAATCCTCAGATAAATGAAATCCCCAGGTTTGATAGCCAAACTCCCTAAAAAAAATTGCTGATAATAAATGCTGTCCTGTGTGATGCTGCATGTGATAGAAGCGTCGCTGCCAATCGATCCTGCATTCCACAAGATTGCTTTTCGGTAGTTCTGGCAGCACATGATAGACTAAACCGTTTTGTTCATAGACATCGATGACAGGGATTTCATCGACAAACCCGCTGTCGGAAGGCTGACCGCCTCCTTCGGGGTAAAAAATTGTATTATCCAAGACTATGTGGTATTGATCCCCGCTTTTTTCTGAGGCTGTAACTTTAGCTTGAAAAACAGTTTGATAGGGATTAAGATAATACTGCCTGTTCTGCAATTTAGACACCTCTTCATTAGTGCATATAGTTTACAACCTTACTTCGGTATCGGTTTGTTTTGTCCTGCCTGTATGGATTTGGTTGATTATCCAGTGGAATTATGGTATTATTGAACATAATCGTGTAAATAATGATTATATGCTGAGAAGGAATTAAGTAGAAAGACGTGGTTACAATTTCAGAGAGCAGAACGGTTGGTGCGAGTTCTGCAGCACACGGTTTTCGAATTACGGTTCTGGAGCATTGAAGGGAAACCTTCACGGGTTCGAATCATCCGTTATCATGATTTAGAGGCATTAATTTTTTTAATGCAAAGTAAGGTGGTACCACGGGTAAAGCTCGTCCTTTTTGGTAACCGCCATTTTTTATATTCAGCAATAATAAACTAGGGAGTTGGTATTTGTGAATGTATTCGACATTCTAAAAGAACGGGGATTCATCGAACAAACTACTCATGAAGATGAGATCCGCGAATTATTAGGTAAAGAAAAGGTTTCTTTCTATATCGGATTTGACCCAACGGCCAGCAGCTTAACAGTTGGTCATTTCTTAACAGTGATGGCAATGGCCCATATGCAGCGAGCAGGACATCGACCGATTGCTCTGATTGGTGGAGGCACCGTCATGGTGGGGGATCCGACAGGTAAGACGGATATGCGCCGCATGATGACCGTTGAAGAAATTGAAGCTAACGCACAAGCTTTTAAAAAACAGCTCTCTCGCTTCATAGATTTTAGTGATGGCAAAGCCTTGATGGTTAACAACGCTGACTGGCTGCGGTCTCTTAATTATATTGAATTTATCCGGGAAATTGGGGTCCACTTCTCGGTAAACCGGATGCTTTCCGCGGAATGCTATAAGTCAAGAATGGAACGGGGTCTAACTTTTCTGGAGTTTAACTATATGATTATGCAGTCTTTTGACTTTTATAAGCTCTTCCAGGACTATGACTGTGTAATTCAGATGGGCGGCAACGACCAATGGTCTAATATCCTTGGGGGAGTAGAACTGATCAGAAAAATGACAGGTAAACAGGCATACGGCATGACTTTTACGCTCCTGACTACAAGTGATGGTCGGAAAATGGGAAAAACGGAATCAGGAGCGGTTTGGTTGGATCCAAATCTCACCAGCCCCTATGATTTCTATCAATATTGGCGTAATGTGGAAGACAGCAATGTGGAGCGCCTCCTCGGTCTGCTGACTTTCCTGCCAATGGATGAAGTAAGAAGATTAGGTGCCTTAGAGGGTGCCGAGATTAATTACGCTAAGGAAATTTTGGCTTATGAGATTACTAAGAATGTCCATGGTAAACAGGCTGCCGATGAGGCTCAAGCTGCAGCAAAAGCTTTGTTTGGCGGTGGACGGGATGCCGAATCCATTCCAACCACAGAAATATCTCTGTCTGACTTTGGTGAGGGAGTGGACTTAATTACTCTGCTGACTACAGTTAAGTTAGTAAGTACTAGGTCGGAGGGAAGAAGATTAATTCAGCAGGGAGGAATATATCTCTCAGATCGCCAAATAAAACAGCATGACTATTTAGTTACTCAACAAGAATTTGACGATGAAGGATATTTGATAGTGCGGAAGGGTAAGAAGGTTTATCATCGGGTTAAATTAGTTGAATAGATTTAGCAACAAGGAGAGTGGTGCATGTGACAGCATCGAAACGATTGTTGATTCTCTTCACAGCCTTGGCAATAGTGATTGGTGCCTCGTTATGTGTTAATGCCCAAACTGTAACACGTGAGTATGTGATTAGAAAGGCTGGTGCTGAAATTGGCACCACTTCAATTGAAATTTCTCAAGGAGCGGATCAAACCAACTTAAGTACAGTTGTCGTTTATCCACAGATGGGACTGGAAATCCACAGCGAATATCTGTTTGCTGGAATTGATTTTCCAAAGAAACCCGTGAGTTATAATTTCTCAGTTAAGGCCGGTGGAGTGCTGGATCTGGAACTGCAGTGGGCGGACTCAACTGCATATACGATTAAGCAGTTGGGACAAACAGTTGAGCTGCCCAACAGTAATGTCTTAGCACTAGACAACAATGTAATTTCAGACTATATGGTTGCTACCTGGATTTTTGATAAATCCAGCATGGATGTATTGGAGAGCAGCTTAGTGGTACCGGTTCAGCTGCCTTACGGAACCCAACTAGCACCGATGATAATCAGCTATGTTGGTGAAGAATTGATAGGGCAGCATGCCACTGATCATTTTCAGATTAATATAGGTGTCGTCGTTGATGTATGGGTAGAGCAAATTGATCGCAGTTTAGTCAAGCTGCATATTCCGATGCAGGCTTTTGAAATTGAAGCTGTAGATTTGGCTTTAGATCCGGAAGCTGAAAGGGTTTTCGATGATTTCGGTGGCTTTAATTTTCAAGAACTGGAGTTCAGTTTGAACGTTGAACGGGCTAAATTGAGCGGCACGATGACAATTCCGGAAGTTGATGGGGAACTACCTGGGGTAGTACTGGTTGCAGGCTCTGGTCCTACTGATCGGGATGGGAACAGCTATGTTATGCCAGGACCTGCTGACTATCTCAAAGAAATCTCCCACTACTTAGCATCGAGAGGAGTTGTTGTCGCCCGGTTTGACAAACGCGGGGTAGGCGAAAGTACCGGTGAGGTTCACTCGTTTAGTGATTACATTAATGACGTCGATGCAGTAGTTAATCTTTTGGCTACCTTAACAAAAGTTGATGCTGAAAGTCTTTTTATTGTCGGACACAGCGAAGGCGCTTGGCTGGCCTCTGAGGTTGCCCGCAAGCGGGAAGATTTGGCGGGGCTTGTACTGTTGGCCGGATCTGGCTATCCCTTTTTTGATACCATTAAGCGCCAGATTACTTCTCAAAGCGAGGCTGCCGCAGCAGCAGGGATATATGATCCTGAACTGCCGGAGCGGGCTGTGAAAGCGTTAGATGATATGTATCAGGCAGTTTTGAATAACACCGAGTATGATGTCTCTCAATATGACCTGCCTGCGGAGTTTGAGCAGTTAATCCTTACGTTTGTTTATCAAAGGGATGTGCTCAAAGATTGGTTAACTGCTGATCCTGCAGGGGTCTTAGCCGAGGTTAAAGTTCCAGTCTTGATTATGCAGGGTACTGCAGATATCCAAATTCAACCAGATGATGCCTACGCCTTAGCTGCGGCTCTGCCTGACGAACAGAGTGAACTGCATATATTTGAGGGTTTAGACCATATTTTAAAAATGACCTACGGTGAGCCGCTGTCATACACCGATCCAAATAGACGGGTAGATCGAGAACTGCTTACTATTTTAGGAGATTGGATTTTAAAACATTCTCAGGTTACATTTAATCAATACCACCTTCCATTTTAGGAAGGTGGTATTTTTGCTTAAAGAAGGATATCGTAGTTAGGCTCAACTCCAGCATACCATTCCGTTGGAATAGGATCCGTTTTCATGAACAGATCCGGATCCCGCTGGAGAAAATCACTAACTAGATTGACCATCGGCACCACATCGCAGAGAATTGTTCTAGCATCGCCTAAGCGGCCAATGGTAGCAATTCCAGTTTCTACAAGTGGTTTTTCTAAGATTACATAATGCTCCGAAATTAAAGGTACTGGAGGGCTGTAGTGACGATACTGCGGACTGTCAAGCAACCTACCATCAGGTGTCAGCACTTTTAATGGCTCGGGATTAGGAGTAAGTCTGTTTGGAATATCGTTCCATTCCTCGACACCGTGGATGATCGTATTGCGGTTTAATCCGCAGCCAATAAACAGGATTTTAGCTCTCCGGTCATAAAGTTTACCCCAGCAGCTTTCTCTTGCACAGGGCGTATTGAACTTCTCCTGACCTTCGACAAACTCTGCGGCATCATTGCCCAGAGCTGCGACTGAGTGGGTGGGATGCCAGGAACGGATTACCCCTGGGCGTTTGCGGAACAATTCAGTTAAGATCCCAACACAGGTTGGTTCGTTTTCCACATCAAAAACAGGATTCCTTGAGTTAATTTGCGCCCAAGTGTGGGTAGGAAAGATGAGCAGACCATCCTTCATGTATTCGCTGAAGCAGTCTAAAACGGTGCCTGCGCGGCCTTCAACTGGACCAATTGATTTCATTGAAGAGTGAATCAGGAGAGTATCATCGGGTTTAATGCCTAATTCTTGAATGTGTTCTAATAGTTGTTCTTTAGTATACATGCAATCCTCCTAGTCATTGTACTGGTAATTGGTAACTCGAATATAATTTGATTCTACAGAAATACGCAAATACCTGTTGGCATTAGCCAACAAAGCAGCTTCTCGATTTTAGTTTACATAATATCTATTATACGAAGTTGAATCTGGAAATTATATAAAGAAATTTCAAACAAGTATCTAATTCGTACATTATTGTACCGGCATCATCACCATCGGTAGTATCTACAGCCAAATTGCCGTTTACGCTGTTTCATTCTGTGTATTGGCGTTCAAGCATTTTTCCAACTTAAGCGGAAGACAGCCATGGAATTGGCAAATATCGGGTTCCTAGTGTGTTCTACTTGAACGTGATCAATTCCTTCCAAATCTTGTATTAGATGTGGTAAACAACCTGGCTGATAGTCTTTGCGCAAAATAGGAAAAATGCCCATAAAGGGCTAGCTACTGGTCTCGTATACTGGAACTTGTAGAGTTTGTCCTGGAAAGATTTGGGACGATTTGATTTGATTCAGCTCTTGAATCTCCCAAACTACTCTGCGGGGATCGATGCCTGGAGCAATTTTTTGCGCAATAGTCCAAAGTGTATCCCCGTAGGATACAGTTATTTCAGTAACTTCTTTCGGTAGACTGTAACTCTGATACTTATTCATGGCAACTCCTATTCCGGCAAGGCTCAGAATAATTACCACAATGGTAGCAAGAATGATCACTAATAAACGGGCATTATTAAATAACAATTTGCTTCCATCGGTCAATTTCATCTCGGCAACCTCCTAGAGAACAGTTGTTCGTAATTGCAACTTTAATATAACTGAGAACATATGTTTTGTCAAGAGTTTGTTGGTAAAAAAATCGAACTACAGTTTGATTTCTGCAAATCGCTGTGGTATAATTACCATAGAATTGTCCCTGGTTCTGTTAGGAGGAATATCAGTGAAATCTAAAGATTTAAGTGCGCGCCAGAAGAAGATTCTTAAATATATTTTTGATCAGGTACAGACCAAAGGTTATCCTCCATCTGTAAGGGAAATTGGTGCAGCTGTAGGTTTGGCATCAAGTTCTACTGTTCACGCGCATTTACGTAAACTGGAAGATTACGGATATATCCGCCGTGATCCAACTAAACCGCGAGCAATCGAGATATTGAGAACTGAAGAAGACATTTATCCCGACAGCAGCCAAAATCTGTCTGTTGTTAATGTACCAGTTGTTGGTCGAGTTACTGCTGGAGAACCTATTCTAGCGGTAGAAAACATAGAAGACTACTTCCCTATTCCCCAAGCCTTTGTTAATGATCGGGAGGTTTTTATGCTTCGGGTTCAGGGTGATAGTATGATTGAGGCAGGCATTTTTGACCGTGATTACGTTCTTGTTGAAAAAACAGCGGCTGCAAACAACGGGGACATTGTTGTAGCTTTAGTTGATGAACAGGAAGCAACAGTTAAAAGATTCTATCATGAAGGAACTCATATTAGGCTGCAGCCGGAAAACTCAGCAATGGCACCGATAATTGTCAAAGATGTACTGATTTTAGGAAGAGTAATCGGATTGTTCCGCAGCATAAAATAGTCTAGTTGACACAAAAAGCAGTTTGGGCATTTTGAGCTTGCTCCAAACTGCTTTTCTGCTGCTGTGCTGCTTTTATATTGATTTATGTTTAACGCTGAGCGTTGGCAGCTAAATCTTTGGTTTTCGTTTTATTTTTAATTTCTTTTCTTGCTGGTGGTTGCACTCCTAAGATAGTGAAGAACATCTCAAGAGCCTGGATTTTCCCAATCACTTCTGCTTCTTGGTTCTTGTCTGCAAAAACAAAAGGTAGACCAGCGTATTTTTTAACGGCATATCGATACGCATGATCTACCCCATGATCATTAACTATTTCCATCAGATTGCTGTATGCTGTTCTTCGCCCTTCAGCCTGTTTGACCCAGAACTCTGGATCGTCCGTAAACCGACTTACTAAAAGATCCTGCTTGGCTAGGCGCTTGAACTTCTTGAGACCATTGAGAACGTCTTCTTTGGCAACCACTATCATCGCAGATTCCCCCTTTTCGATTTATATATATATTTAATTGGCTTCTCTTAAAAAAATACCTTTCTAGCACGTATTATTCTGCATTACCATTTATTTCTTCAGCTTCACTGCGCGGGACATAATAATATAAGAGCCCGGATTCAGTGGTAACTAAGTAGTAATCGCACACTTGATCTTCCCGTCTAAAAGTGCCAAGAAATTCAGCATTAACCTCGCCTAACTCCTCAACATCTAGGCTGACTGTATTGTTAGGGAACCTATCGTTCACTTTCACCCCTCCTTGTTAAATCATATGCTCAGATTTTAACGGTGGTGAAATTTTACCTTAACACTAGTATGGATGTTTTCTAATTATAACATTCGTCTCAAGGTACCATTCTCGGGGTGTGAAAGTGAATTTTCGTTATTCGTTAAATATCGACCTAACAGTCTGAAACTGTTCATAATTAGTCATATCGATCTTTAATGGCGTAATTGAAACGAAACCTTGTTGAACTGCGCGGTAATCATCCTCATCAGTATTCTCTAGTTCAAATTGGATCCCTTTCATCCAATAATAGGGTTTTCCCCTTGGATCTAGGCGTTTTTCAAACAAATTTTTGTACCTGCCCACACCCAGTTTTGTAGCTCTAACCCCTTTAACTTGTTCCATCGGTATATTCGGTACATTTACATTCAGCAGGCCAGTCACAGCCGCATTCTTGAGTTTCGTGAGGATTTGAACCAGACATTCAGCGGCGGTTTGGTAGAGTCCCTGATCCACAGCAGACTTTTTACATAAGGACAGGGCTATTGATGGAATGTTCTGGAGAGCACCCTCAAAGGCTGCTGCCACAGTTCCAGAATAAAAAACATCTGTACCGAGATTCGCCCCATTGTTGATCCCTGATATCACAAAATCAACTTCCAGCTCCATAGCCTCAATTGCCAGTTTAACACAATCTGCTGGTGTGCCATCCATCATATAAGCTTCCTTAATACCTGAGAAAAAGGAAACCCTTTCAATCCTGAGGGGTCGATTGACGGTGATACCATGTCCCACACCACTGCGCTCTTGATTGGGAGCTACTACATAAACGTCACCAAGGCGAGCCAGAGTTTCTATTAGGACCCGTATGCCTTCTGCATATATTCCATCGTCATTGGTTACTAAAAAGCGCACGCTACTCCTCCTATTCCCTATCGATTGAAGCACGACTAATACCTTCCAGCTCGTTCAATTTTACCATTAACTGCTGGAGCTGATGCCTTTTTGGCGCATTAACAGTAATCTCAATCGTTACAATGCCGTGATCCTGATTATTAATTGTCATCTGATTGATATGTACTCCATGTTGAGCGAAAGCTGAAATAATAGCTGCCATTTGGTTAATTTGGTCGCTGGTAGTGATCCGAATAGTGTAGGTGTTGTGGCCTAGCTCAAATTTGTTTAAGTAGATTAAGGTGAACACAACCAAAATCGTGGAAACTGCAGCGGCGAAGTACATGCCAATCCCAACAGCTAAACCAATTCCAGCTACAGCCCACAAGCTGGCAGCCGTGGTTAGTCCCCGTATATTAGCACCTTCCCGCATAATCGTGCCTGCCCCTAAAAACCCGATCCCGCTGATAACCTGAGCTGCAATGCGGCCGGGGTCGTAACTTGGATTAACACTGGCGAGTCCATAGGCGGAGATAATCATAATTAGAGTTGAACCTAAAGATACAAGAATATGGGTGCGGAATCCTGCAGGACGGCCATGACTTTCCCGTTCTAATCCGATCAGACCACCAAAAACTACCGAAAGTAATAATCTAAAAAGTGCAACCACTGGTAAAGAAAAATCCACAGACCACACTCCTTGGACTATTTTTCCTGCTGTTGTTAGTGTATTTATTTTACCGTAGATAAACCGCTGTGTCTACGATAATTTCTTTTCTATTTTGGTTTTGATCCGGCAGAGAGCGTTATCTACAGATTTAGTGTGGGTGTTGAGCTGCTCAGCAATTTCGCGATAAGTAAATCCGGAAATGTACAGTCTAAACACCTCATTTTCAAATTTGGAAAGGATAGATTGGATAGTAGTGCTGGTTGCCTGCAGTTCTTCGCGGTTGATCACCAGAACTTCAGGGTCGTCCACCCTGTGGTTGGTCAAAGTTTCTAAAAGTGTACGGTCACCTTCAGTGTCCTTTATCGGACGATGTAGGGATGTGTAGGAATTTAGCGGAAGATGTTTTTGGCGTGTAGTACCCTTGATGGCACTGATTACGTTGCGGATGATGCACAACTTAGCGAATGACCAAAAAGAAGAAGTACCGACGGAAAAATCTCGAATTGCTTTGTACAAGCCGATCATACCTTCTTGGATCAGATCATCCGGTTCGGCTCCTTGTAGAAAATATGAGCGGGTCCAAATGAAGACCATTTTCTGGTACTTTCTTATCAAGTGTTCTTCGGCGTCGCGATTACCCTGCTGGGCAATTCTGACAATCTCTTCATCGGTTAACTTGTCCCATTCAATAGCTGGCGCTGTTAACTGATCAGTACGAGCTCCCATCGATTTCCCTCCTTAAATTGTTCTTAAATATTCGACATTAAATTGTAAAATCCTGCCAAAATCAGAGTAAAGTAAACCCTGTGCCGACTAATCCGGACACAGGGTAAGGAATATCTTATAAAGTTTTAATTACCGCTTCTAATGCTAATTCAACGTGCTCTAGGCACAGTCCGCCCTGAAGATAGACAATGTACGGTTCCTTAACAGGTGCATCAGCACTTAGTTCGATTGACGAACCTTGGATGAATGTTCCGCCTGCCATTACTATTTGGTCATCATAACCCGGCATATCCTCAGGAATCGGAGCGAATTGGGAATCGATAGGCGCTGCAAATTGAATTGCTCGGCAAAATGCTAATAATTTATCACGAGAATTCAATTTAATTGCTTGTATAATGTCTGTTCGTTTTTCTGTGGGCAGCGGTGAAACCTCATAACCTAAATCTTGAAAGACTTGTGAAGCTAAAATTGCGCCTCTTAAGGCTTGTCCTACAACATGGGGTGCAATAAAGAAGCCCTGCATCAGCTCTCGGATCATATTAAATGTTGGTCCCACTTCTGCTCCAATGCCAGGAGCAGTCAGGTACTCGCTGCAGAGTTCTACTAAATCAGCGTCTCCAACGATATATCCACCGCTGGGAGCTAATCCCCCACCCGGGTTTTTAATCAGGGAGCCAGCAATCAGATTTGCACCAACTTCCGTTGGTTCTTGAAGCTCAGCAAACTCGCCGTAACAGTTATCAACAAAGCAGATACAATCTGGATTGATGGACTTAACAATGGCAAAAGCCTTTTTAATCTCCTCGATGGTAATTGAAGGGCGCCAGCTGTAGCCTCTAGAACGCTGAAGCATTACCATGCGGGTATCCTTGGTAACTGTTTTGGCGATCAAATCATAATCGAGTTTTCCTTCAGCGGTGAGGGGTACCTCCTGATATTCTACTCCCCGTTTTATCAGGCTGGTTCTTGTGCTGCCTTTAGTACCGATCACCTGCTGCAGTGTATCATAAGGAGTGCCGCTGATCGAAATTAATTGATCTCCTGCGTTTAGAATAGATAAGCAAAGATTGATTGCATGGGTGCCGGAAACTATCTGGGGCCGCACTAAGGCAGCTTCCGTTTTAAAAACAGTTTTATACACATTTTCTAAGGCATCTCTGCCTAAGTCATGGTAGCCATAACCTGTGGAATCTGTAAAACAATGGGCACCTACCCTGCATTCTTGGAATGCTGTTAATACCTTGGCTTGATTCAGCTTGCTGACCTCTGCTAGGGCTGACCATTGGTCTTGAACTTTAGCCTTTGCAGCTTCAATAATACTCATATACCATTCACGTTCCTTCAATGTAGATTTTCTGCGACCGTTTGATTAGTAATCTTCGGTATCCAAGTTACCATAATTCGGTAATAAGCTATCAGAATCCTGCTTTAACCCACATAGACAGCATTGTCCCAATAATAAGTTCTTTTCCCGCAGTATTAACAAGCTTTCAATTTCACCTTCAGCATATCCCCGCTTGCGACCCTTGTTGTAACCTAGTGTAAAACTAATATAAAAGACTGCAAATAGCCCTAGAATGATCAGATCAATCATATCTAGTTGTGGCATTAAGGCTTCTCCCTCCTCCTGCTTTACTGAACAGCACGTTTCCAGTAATCAGAGCCGCGGCCAGTACGATCACGGAGAGCAGTGGCTGAAATTTCAGTGATAAGTAAAAGCAGAACAAGAACAAGATCCAGCTCCGTTCCAGTCCAAAATAAAGCACTGCATTAGACCGGTTCTGACTCTGATCGAGTTTATAGTCCATAATGTCATCAATCAGCTGAACGCTGATTATGATCAGTAAAGCCCAACATACCTGCTTAAAACCACTAAAAATGATCGCTAATATTAAAGCAATAACCGATTCCGCCCAGCTCGGCAGCCCAGAAGGCAGCCGCATCTTCAAGCTGTTAAACATACCGATGATGTAGCAGGCTGCAAATAGTGCAAAGGTGAGGGAAAATTCGAGGGCAGCCGCCAGCAGAATCGCTGTTAGGCTGTATGCTGCACCTGCTCGAAATGATTCTGTATAGCTTTCACCATCAATAAAATCATCCAGCCATTTTACAGCCACCGCAGTGAAAAGGATCGCCCCAAAACTAGGCAGCAGATTGATCCACTCAGAGAAGCTTTTTGGCATAATTCTTTACCTCCTTGAAGCCCTTTTGTGTTAAAGCTGAGATTCTGATAATGCGGTTGCCAGGAAATTCTTGTATGATTTTTTCTAATCCGTCCTTGGCATTGGGTAAATCAATTTTATTAGCTAATATTAAGTACCCTCTTTTCAGCTGACCAAATTGGGCAATCTGATAGTCGATTTCCCCTATGCCTTTTAGAAGACCAACCTTTGCAATTCTGGCACAATCAAGGAGATGAAAAATAATGTCAGCCTGCCGCATAAATCTTAGGGTTTGGGCCATTGCCCTGCGAATTTCTTCATCATGATTGATACCATCTGTTAGGCCAGTAGTGTCAACCAATTCAAACTGCTTTTCTCCTTTTCCCCACGGCAGAGTAAGCGTGAGCGTTTGAATATCTCGGGTGTGATGAGCGGTATCGCTTACCAATAGTGATTTGGCTTCAGCAATTGATAGTGTTTTACTGTAACAGCCCCGTTCATAGTTTGTAAAATTGATTGTTACCGATTCCAAGTCTAAATATGCTGCAAAGTTAAGTGTAAATAAGGTCTTTCCAGCGTTAGGCTGTCCGAGTACAATCATGCGCTTCAAACATCGCTCACCTCCTGGATATCCTCTTCTGTAATTTCCATCAATTGGGTCCGCGATGCATTGGGAATATTTACCAGTCTAACAGCTTGCTTGCGAATTGCTTTTTCAATCATATTGCGGACGGTGCGAGCGTTTCCAAAATTTTCAGTATCCCGTTCTTTTAGTTCTTCAATGATCCGGAGAAGCTTTCGGCGGGCTGCTTTGGTCAGCTGATACTCCCGCTGCAGCAGCATCTGCTCAGCAATCCTAAACAGCTCGAAACTAGAATAATCCGGAAAAGAAATGACGATGGGAAACCGCGATCGTAATCCCGGGTTTGTCTGCAGGAACGCTTCCATAGGTGCAGAATATCCAGCCAAAATCACAATGAGATTGTTTCTCTGATCTTCCATTGTTTTTACAATCGTATCGATTGCTTCCTTGCCGAAGTCTCTGGTGCCCCCTCGAGCTAAGGAATAGGCTTCATCAATAAACAAAACTCCTCCCTGGGCTCTGCGAAGCTGTTCTCTAGTCCGCTGAGCGGTCTGTCCAATGTATTCTGCTACTAAGTCAGCCCGCTCAACTTCCACTAAATGTCCTTTCTGCAACACACCCATGGCGAGAAACAGCTGGCCAATTATCCGCGCAACTGTAGTTTTTCCAGTTCCTGGATTTCCCTTAAATATCATATGAAGGACTACCGGTTCAGATGCCAAGTTTAATGCGCTGCGCCGCTGCTGAATCTCGACAAAGGCTTGGACTTCGTTAACTAGTTCTTTTACTGAATGCAGTCCAATTAAGCTGTCTAGCTGCTTTTTAACAGCCATAACTTTTTCATTCTGGGTTAACTCTGCTTTCGTTTTGTCTGTTCCTGTGTATGCCTTTCTCAACCTGGACAAAGCCTCACTCACCGTAACCTCTCCATTCTCTACCAAATTGATAATCTCTTCCTTATCCATATTTTCCCTCCACCAGACCTCAAACAAAAGCAACCTCACCTAATATATATACGCAGCTTGAAACATTTTGTTCATAAAGACATAAAAAAAGCCACGTAAACTGGGGTTACGTGACTTGTCTTAATCTTTCTCTGGTATCCAAAATTATCTGAGCTATATCTGTTTGATCCAAATCATACCATTTGATCCGTTTATCCCTGCGAAACCAAGACAGCTGTCGTTTAGCATAGCGGCGAGTTTCCCGCTTGATCAGGGCTATTGCTTCTTCAATTGTAAGATATCCTTTTAAATAGAGGGCCAGTTCTTTGTAGCCAATTGCCTGGAGTGCGGTGGGCTGATGAGGATATTTCTGCAGGAGGTCGCTTACTTCATCAATCAGTCCGTTATTGATCATTTGATCTACTCGAGCCTCTATTCTCTGGTAAAGGAGTTCTCGATTTCGATTTAATCCGATCATTACTGGACGGTATTTCTTCTCTGCGCCTTTTTTTGCCTGCAGTTCGCTGATAGGTTGTCCTCGAGTATAGTATACTTCCAGTGCCCGAATAATCCGCCGCAGATCATTTGGATGCAGTTTTGCAGCAGACTTAGGATCAACTTCTTGCAGTTCTCGATAAAGACCACCAGGATCGCTTTTCGCTCTCGCCTGCAGCTGATTGCGAACTGTTCTGTTTTCTCCCTGATCGGGAAATAAGAATCCGTCAATTAAAGCATTAATATACAGTCCGGTTCCACCGGTCACTAACGGCAGTCGATTTCTAGCGGTAATCTCTTTAATGCAGCTGTCAGCGAGGCTGACGTAATCCGCAGCAGTAAATTTTTGATCCGGATCAATAATATCCAGTAAATGATGCTTGACTATACTCTGCTCATATCGAGTTGCTTTTGCTGTTCCGATGTCCATTCCCCGGTATACTTGCATCGAATCGGCGGATATTATTTCGCAGTTTAATTCTTGTGCTAATGTGAGAGCTGTTTCTGTTTTGCCAACTGCTGTTGGTCCAACCAGTACCAAAACAACTGGTTTTTGCATTAAATCACCTACCAAAACGTCTTTCAATCTCTTTATCTTCAATTCTTACAATAATCGGTCGTCCGTGGGGACAGGTAAACGGATTCTCCGTTTCGGCCAGCTGAGCTAACAGCGCATGAATTTGCCTTTCGTTCAGACGCTGTCCAGCCTTTACCGCACTCCTGCAAGCTAGAGTCACTGCAGCTTTTTCACGCCAGTTTTTTTGTTGAGATAGATCGTTCACTAGCTCCAGAATCAGCTGCTCGTCAACAATAATATCTCGGGCAGCAAAATACTGGGGAATACCTCGTAGAAGAAAACTATTGGTGCCAAACTCTTCCAGCTCAACACCTAAATCTCTTAATTTATCTAACTGTTCGGATACAAGTCCAGCCTCGGCGCTGCTGAAATGTAAAGTCTGCGGAATTGTTTGCTGGACAAAGGCGGCTTGTTCTCTATTTAGGATTTGTTCATAGATAATCCGCTCGTGAATAATATGCTGATCCAACAGCCAGAGACCATTAGTAGTTTCTAAAAGAATGTAGGTCTGCCTAAACTGACCAATAATCCGTCCATTCAATAGCTGATCCTTGATTTGATATATGTTGGTCTTTGGTTCAGCAACTTTGTTATCTTCTGCAGCTTCCAGTTCAACTTCAACCGCAGGCTGAACCTCTACCGCCGATGCTTCGTCACGATAATCAAAAGATGGACTTGGAGCTGACATACGTTTTTCTTTTTGGAGAAATGCATCTACTTTACTCCAAGTAAGCGGCTGCCAGGGAAAATACTGCTCAAATTCTAAGTTAACCTGCTGTGGCTCACTACGTTCCGGTACTGAATCGGTTGTTCTCACACTGGTTAACTTATGAGTGAGGTCACTTTCCAGGAGGATCTCTCTGCAGGCAGAGCTGATCTCCTGGTAAAGCTGACTATCATCCTGAAAACGCACCTGGCTTTTAGCAGGATGAACGTTGACATCTACAATTTTCGGATCCATTGTTAGGATTAAGAAAAAGATAGGATACTGCTTACTGGCTAACATTCCGGCGTAAGCTCGTTCCACAGCGCTGGAAATCAGTGAGCTTTCGATGATTCGGCCATTTAAGATGATCAGCTGTCCCTGGCGGCTTTTTCTGGTCAGTCTGGGTTTACTAAGATAACCGCTGATTCCTCCCCACTCGGTTTTAGTATCAATTGGAACTAAGTCTTTAACCGTGCGGTGGTCCAATATATTGGCCAGTGCTTCTTTAAGTTCACCCTGTCCATGGGTTCTTACCGCAAGTTTTCCGTCAGCAATTAGCTTAAAGGCAATGTGGGGATGAGCCACAGCGATTCTGCTGACAAACTCGACGATATATCGCCGTTCTGTAGCTGATTGCCTCAAGAATTTATACCTGGCGGGGGTATTGTAGAATAGCCTTCGAACTTCTACTGTAGTACCTTTATCCATGCCAACAGGCTCAATTACAGCCTGATTATCCTCGCTAAAACTAATCTGATACCCCTGCAAGGTATCTGTTGTTCTGGAGCGCAAAATCAAATTTGACACGCTGGCAATACTAGCTAGTGCTTCGCCTCGGAAACCGAGGGACGTGATGTTAAACAAATCGTCCACTGTCCTGATTTTGCTGGTTGCATGGGGCAAAAAGGCAAGTTTCAGGTCATCGCGGTATATACCTGTGCCGTTATCGCTGACTCTGATGTATTCTTTGCCGCCATCCATAATTTCAACTTCAATACTTGTTGCCATCGCATCAATCGAATTTTCTACCAGTTCTTTTACAACCGATACTGGACGTTCAATTACTTCACCAGCAGCAATTTTGTGGGCTATGTAATCAGGCAGCACTTGAATTCGATTCATTTCTGGTCACCTTCATTCAGCATATTCTGCAGCTTCGCCAGCAGATTCAGGGCCGCGAGGGGCGTAATTTCATTGAGATCAGTATTTAACAGCTGCTCTTTCACCGCTGACATAACCACTGTGGCCTGGGGCTCTGATTCCTTTGCGGCGGCTGCTAATGGATGCTGTAGACTTTGAAAGAGATTTAGCTGCACCGGCTTTTTCTGATCTGCTTCAAACTTATAAAGCAGGGTTTCAGCACGGTGGATAATGCTATCAGGCATCCCGGCCATCTTTGCTACATTGATTCCGTAGCTTTTATCTGCATTGCCCGGAATTACTTTGTGGAGGAAATAGATTCTGCCGCCTTGATCTTCAACTGCCATTTGGTAAGTTTTCAAACTGGGAAGTGACTCTTCCAGCTGCGTCAGTTCATGGTAATGGGTTGAAAACAAGGTGCGGGCTTTTACCCGATTGTGAATATATTCAATTACCGCTTGGGCAATTGCCATGCCATCAAAAGTACTTGTGCCTCGTCCTAATTCATCGAGAATGATCAGGGAGCGTTCGGTTGCATTGCGGACTAAATTGGCTGTTTCGCTGCACTCAACCATAAATGTACTTTGACCGGTACTAAGGTCATCGCTGGCACCGATCCGGGTAAATATTTTATCAACAATGCCAATTGAAGCTGAAGCAGCCGGAACAAAACTGCCAATCTGAGCTAAAATTACAATCAATGCAGTTTGACGCAGAAACGTGCTCTTACCTGCCATATTCGGTCCAGTAAGCAGGATAATTTTTTTATCTTCGGTAAGGGTTAAATCATTAGGAACAAAATTTGGTTGGATTGCTTCAATTACCGGATGCCGCCCATCCTTAATTTCAATTGTGGTATCGGTTGTAATTTCTGGGCACACATAGTCCTGATCCAAAGCCACTTTCGCTAAAGATTGGAATACATCAAGCACAGCAAGGATATGAGCATTAGTTTGAATCTCGACTACATGTTCGTTCACCTTATCTCGCACTTGAGTGAAGAGCTCATACTCTAATTCAGTAATCCGCTCTTCAGCACCGAGAATCATTGCTTCCTTTTCCTTTAATTCTGGTGTAAAATATCGCTCTGAATTAGCTAGAGTTTGTTTGCGCTGATAATCTTCAGGAACCAAGTGGAGATTTGCCTTGGTCACCTCGATATAATAGCCAAAAACCTTGTTGAATCCAACTTTAAGCGACTTGATCCCTGTCCGCTCCCGTTCAGACGCCTCAAGGGAGGCAATCCAGGATTTGCCGTCCTTGTTTATCCTTCTCAGCTCATCTAGCTCTGCACTAAAACCAGATTTAATCAATCCGCCTTCGCGCACGCTTACTGGCGGGTTATCCACAATTGCCTGTTCAATTATTTCTGTTAAATCTGTTAGAGAGTCGAGCTGATGGCAGTACTCTGTTAATGCAGATTCTTGAGCAAGCAGAAGCGCTTGGATTTTCGGAATCTGCATCAAGGAACGTTTAAGGGCTATTAGATCGCGGGCGTTACCTGTTCCGTAGACCAGTCTACTGGTTAAACGCTCCAAGTCCTGTACCTGCTCTAATAACCCAGCCAATTCCATACGGACAAGATTGTTTTCGTACAGATAACTAACAGCAGCCTGGCGCTTTTTAATCTCTTTTGGATCAATTAACGGTTTTTCCACCCAAGAGCGGAGCAATCTGCCGCCCATACTGGTAACAGTTTGATCAATAACTCCCAAAAGCGAGCCGACTTTTTTGCCTTCCCGGATTGTGCGGGACAGTTCTAAGTTTCGAAAACTTGCAGCATCAATTTGCAGATAGTGAGACAAAGAGTATTTCGAGATGTTGGTGATGTGGGGCAGTGCTGCTTTTTGTGTTTCCTGCAGATAGGCCAGGACAGCACCTGCACTTTGCACCAATAATTCATGGTCCAGACCCAATATCGCTAAGTTTTGTACTTGGAAATGCTTTGCAAGCAGAAATTCACAGGAATCGGTAAACCAATTTCTGTGGGCTGTTTTAGTAATCGTTGGCCTGATTTGCTCTAGGTACGGTGCAAGATCAAAATCAGCATTGTCTGGAACAATAATCTCTGCCGGTTTGATTCTTGTTATTTCATCTCTAAAACTTGTCGGATCATCAATCAGGGTAACTTTAAATTCCCCTGTGGACAAGTCAACTACTGCCATGCCAACTTCAGATTCACGCTGGATAATTCCAGCTAGGTAAATATTACTGTTATCTTCCACATCAGCTTCTAAATAGGTGCCGGGAGTGACTACCCGAACCACATCCCGCTTAACTACTCCTTTGGCGGTTTTCGGATCTTCCAGCTGTTCACAAATGGCTACGCGAAACCCATGCTTAATTAATTTCTCTAAATACCCATCCACCGCATGGTAGGGCACACCGCACATTGGAATAGGGTTTTCCTTACTGCGATCACGTGACGTTAAGGTTATATCGAGGACCTTGGCAGCTATTTTAGCATCATCGCCAAACAGCTCGTAGAAATCTCCCAAACGGAAAAATAGTAACGTGTCTGGATACTGAGACTTGATCCGAGTATACTGCTGCATCATGGGGGTTTGAGTCACTATATACACCTCCGTTAATCCCTAATTTCTTCGCTTTTTAGTAAGTTAACTCCTGCAGGGTGGATAAACGAAAAAGACTACTTGCGTAGTCTTTTCAGGGTTCTAGTGACTCTTCCCAATAAGGAGTTCGTTCAATTATTTGATAGATTTGAGTCTCAAGGTCCCGTTCTAGATTCTGCTCATATTCGGGCAGCGCTGCAATCTGACTTGGTTGGACCTCACAGTATATTTCGTTCTCAATGTTTACTACTAACTCCGAGGGCAGGAGAAATCTGCGCTCACTGTTGGGATCGTACACAAGAAAATAACGAACCATATATTCCTTAGGCTCCACAATCTGACCAACGACATGCCCTACCACTGAACCGCAAGCATCAATCAAAGGCATCTGCCATGTATCTCGATTGCGTTCCATGATCAGAGTTTTATTGCTGTCGATCCACACGCCGATTCCTCCCTTTGCGTTTAGATCAGAACACCTCGCAAGCTCCATGTTTTAGCTTCAGTAATCTTCACCTTGACTAACTGACCAACTAGTTCAGGTGAACCCTCAAATAATACCTGCTTGTTGGTACGAGTCCGGCCAGACAGCTCCTGAGTTTTTGGCATGATTTCGTCTACCAGAATTTCTTCTGTTTTACCGACTTGAGCCTGCATCCATTTAAAGCTGATATCGTTCTGCAGTTCGATCAGTCGATAAATGCGCTCTTTTTTAACTTCCTCAGGCACCTGGTCTTTCATTTTCGCTGCCGGAGTGCCAGTTCTAGGGGAATAAATAAAAGTGAATGCTGATGAAAAACCGGCTTTCTCAACTAAAGCTAGCGTATCTTCAAAGTCCTCATCAGTTTCACCAGGGAATCCGACAATTAAATCGGTTGTCAAACTGATATTTGGAACCGCTTCTCTTATTTTAGCCACCAGATCTAAATAATATGCACTAGTGTAGCGGCGGTTCATGAGTTTTAAAATCCGGTCGCTGCCAGCTTGCACAGGGAGATGTAGATGCTCGCAAACTTTCGGCAGAGTCGCAATCGCTTCAATCAGGCTTTCTTTCATATCCTTGGGATGACTGGTTGTGAAGCGGATCCGTTCTATTCCCGAAATATCGTTAACCATCTTCAGCAAATCGGCAAAGTCTGTACCTATACCTAAATCAGCACCATAGGTATTAACATTCTGGCCTAATAGAGTCACTTCTTTATAACCAACTTCTGCTAGTTTTGATATCTCTGCCACTACATCCTGCGGCTGTCTGCTTTTTTCTCTGCCGCGGGTATATGGGACAATGCAGTAGCTGCAGAAGTTGTTACAGCCGTAAATAACGTTTACATAAGCCTTGAGACTGCTTTTGCGGATAACCGGCAGGTCCTCGATAATTTCTTGAGAATCCTCCCAAACTTCTACTACCCGCTCCCCATTAAGTGCCCGCTCCAACAATTCCGGCAGGCGGTGGATATTGTGGGTACCAAAAATGAGGTCTACGTGGGGCAGTTTCTCAATAATATTAGCCCTCTCCTCTGGCTGCTGCGGCATACATCCGCAGATACCAATGATCAGGTCAGGATTCTTGTCCTTCAAAGCCTTAAAGCCCCCGATGTGACCGTATACTTTGCGCTCAGGGTTATCCCTTACACTGCATGTATTGTATAGAATTAGATCGGCTTCTTCTAGATTTTCGGTTTGATTGTAACCTAGACCTGTGAGAATACCGATAATCACCTCAGAGTCATGCTCGTTCATCTGGCAACCCATGGTTTTGAGGTAAAATTTACGTTCCTGGTTAGTATTTATATTGCTCATTCTTGTGCTGTCCTCCTTCTTTCGTGATTAATTCTTGACTTCTCATATTTTTCCTGCTGGAATAATCGGGCACAATTTGACCATAATTGGAGATAGTAACAGTAAAAGGATTGATTCTGAGGAGGCTGGTTTGTGTTAATTGTTTTTGCGCGCACATTTATCATCTATGCAATAGTAGTATTAGTCATGCGAATTATGGGTAAAAGACAAATTGGCCAACTTGAACCCTATGAATTGGTAGTTGCAATCATGATAGCTGAATTAGCTGCGATACCGATGGAAGATAAAGCAATACCATTAATCAACGGTCTTGTTCCGATTTTTACTCTGCTCTGTATTCAAGTAGCTATCTCTTATATTAACATGAAAAGCTTGTCGTTTCGAGCATTTATGGACGGAAGTCCCAGCATTGTGATTCAAAATGGAAAAATTCGCATTGACGAGCTGTCTAAGGCACGGTACAACATTAATGAACTCCTGGAGCAACTCCGCATCCAGGGGTATCCGAACATTGCTGATATTGAATTTGCAATTCTGGAGACCAGCGGTCATCTAAGTGTTGTGCCAAAGTCGCAAAAGCGAGCTCTGACTCCAGAAGATCTGCAAATTGATACCAAATACGAAGGCCTGCCTGTACCGCTGATTTTGGATGGAAAGATCCAGTATGATAACTTGAAAGAAATAAATCTAGATGAGGACTGGTTGATCAGTGAATTAGCAAAATTTAACATTACAGATGTAAAGAAGGTATTCCTGGCAAGTTTAGATACCGAAGGAAAGCTGTTATATCAAGTGAGAGAGGAGCGGTAAAATGCGGTTGGTGATTGGTTCAGTGGTGCTGATTATTCTTTTCTTGATTTTCGCCAGCTATATAACTAATCAAACACTTGAGTTTATCAATTACGCCCGCCTTGAACTTGATGAGATTCGTGAACTCATGCTTGCTGATCAGTGGCCTGAAGCGCAAGAGCAGGTTCTATCGCTGCTAAAAGCATGGAATCAAGCCCAGGACTATTGGGATTTATATATTCTTCACGAGGATATTGAAAATGTTGAAGTGACCCTAGCTCGCCTAGTAAGCTACATCCGCTCACAAGATTTATCGTCAGGACTGGCAGAACTGGCTCAGCTGGATATGCATTTCAGCCACATATACCGCAATGAAATGTTTAATCTGCAGAATATCCTTTAGTGAGACGGAATCTTATTAATCAGCTGCTGGGTAACGATACCAACAAAAAATCCAGTTGGAAGTGCAAAAAATAAGAGATAAGGCAGAGTAGTAAAATATCCAATATGATCATACATGAAACTAACAACAGTCAGCTGAGTAAGGTTATGGATCAATGCTCCTAAAGTACTTAGACCGATGATACTAAAATGCTTTGACCATAATCTGTAGCAGATTCCCATAGCTAGCGTGCTGACTAATCCAGCAAAGAAACTAAGATAAAAAGTAGGCGTAAAAAGACCGGCTCCAAACATTGAGCCTAGAACAGTACGAACGATAGTAACAGCAGTTGCTTCCTTAGATCCGAAACGAATAATCACATAAAGTGCAGCAATGTTGGCTAGTCCTAGTTTTGCTCCTGGAACCGGGGTTGGAATCGGGATGATCGACTCAAAAATATGCAGTCCCATTGCAATTCCGACCATCAGCCCTAAATAGACTATTTTCCTTGTATGATTAACTGACATCTGTTTCCTCCGTCTGCTAAGATAGTTTCTGTCTACCACTATATACTACAATTCCATCATCATGCCATAATACCTTCACTTGCGAGGCAGGCTGCAGAAATTGGTATTTCTGATTCCGATATGCTACTGTAACATTGGGGTGAACAAACCCAATCATCATTTTTCCTTCGTTAGTTATTGCAGCGCTGGCAGTGCTGCCAGCTTGACTGCCCATTTCCTTGATTTCAATAGTCCCTGACTTAACGGTTACATGGCTGTTGCGGAAGACGCCCCGCGGCTGATGGTAACCTTTTCCTGCAATAATTGTAGAGTAATATACTCCTTTACCGTGAACCGTTACCTTTCCCGATGCATTGATCGTGCTGTTCTGCAGATATCCTACATGGACATCCGCGGTCTTATCCTGGCTTTCCTGAAACTGCGACTGCCAGAAATTGATATGTTCCAACAGCTGCTGAACAAAATTGATATTAGGAATCGCTAATGGTCCGCGATCAAGAAAATACTGCTTCAATTCCAGCATGAGCGTATAGAAATCAGGAGGGAATGTATCTAAAATAGCGGAAAACTCCTGTTCGAACTGCTCAATCATTTTTGGAATTTTGCTGAATTTGATCTCGATCAAGTTCTTGATCAGCGATCCAGCATCTATCGTTGTCATTCGGTTATTTACAATCATGAAGGCTTGGATCAATTGATTGAACAAAATCCCAAGTTCGTGCAGATAAGATGCGACCCTAGTATAAGCGGCATTCATACCCCCTGCCTTAATTTCGGATGCAATGGCATTGCGCTTGATGATAATTTCGCTTTCAGCCTCAATTTGAGCTTGATCTACCATGCCGTAAATCTGAATTCCGCCAGAGAGGGCTTGAACGGTAACCTGGTCTGTCACATTCCCGCGAATGATTATCTGGCCATTAAAACGAATATTACCGGTTTCTAAATTGGCATCAGAGTTAATCTCTAATACTTCAAGCACCTTCAAAACACCGTTTTGAACAGTTGGCAGACCTGCTCGTTCGGCATACGCGGTTAACTGATCATCACTTAAGCGCACTCCTTCTCCAACAAACAGGTTCGGTTCTTTTGGACTTTCAACAGGTATTGGCTCACCTAGAACATTAATTCCGTCCTGACCCGGTATCCCTAAAATCTTTCTTGCTAACACATCTCCTGGTTTAACCGATAACACCGGTTTTAATTCATAATAGTCGATTCGATCTGCATCGTAATCTGGCTCTTGCTGTTCTACTTGAAATTCGTATTCTATATATCCATCTTGGGGCGGCACGGGTGGTTTGCCACTTGCAGCAAGAATTTCATCTTGATTGTTCTCTACTGATGCCCGCAGGTTTTCGATTTGGAAACCGTAAATGACTCCTGCTTCCTTTAGCTTAGCAAGCATTTCGTCAGTGGAAATCTTTGGAGCAGGAATTGTTTCCTTTTTTAATTTTAATTCTAGTAATCTAGAAGGAGGCTGGTCCTCAAGATAATATCTGCATCCATCCACACGATTTATATGAATATACGCCTTTAGTTTGTCGTGGCTTAAATATACGGTTAAATCTTTTTTTGGTGCTTGTTCTGTCGGTAATATAATTTGCAGTGGTTCGATTCCTTGCTTCAGTTCTAATCGCTGCTGATATCCAACCCCATTGTACGTTACTTTAATCAAATCATTAAACAAGATGGTTGGGTATCTGCCACCTGCTTGCGGTGGAGCAAATTTAAGCTCTCCATTATCAACCCACACGCTGCCATCCAATCCATTTTTGTCTTCTTTGTCTATCTTTTTTAGTGTAAGTTTAACTGCTGCAGAACGGGTTGGAAAGCCAAAAATGCTTGTTCTTGGCTCGCTAATAACCTCAATATCAACCTGGGAACGATCTACTTTAAGCTGTTGTAAGCCTATTTCAATGGCTTTTTCAACAGTTTCGGCTTGAAATATTACCGATTTCGACATTTACAAGCACACCTCTAAATAAAATTATTGTTTTCGATAAACACAGTAACTGACCCGTTCTAAGCCATACTGTTTTGGATTGATGATATGTTCTGCAGACCCGACAATAAAGAATCCTTTTGGCTTTAGTGAATGGACAAACCGCTCAATCAATTTTTTTTGGATTTCAGCGGTAAAATAAATGAATACATTACGGCATAAAATTAAGTCAAAGTGTTGTGGGTACGGATCGATTAATAAATTGTGTTTAGAAAACTTGACATGCCGTTTAACTTCTTCGGCAAGTTCATACCGGTCATCAACTTTAAGAAAATATCGTTGTAAGAAATCTTCCGGCACCTGGTTGATCTGGCTTGCAGGGTAGACTCCTGCTCTGGCTTTTTCTAAACTTTCCTCATCGATGTCTGTCGCAATAATTTCTCTAAACTGCAGTTGGTGTGTAAGCAAAAGCATGACAATCGAGTAAGGTTCTGCACCAATAGAACATCCTGCACTCCAGATTCTAGCATTAGGACCTGAAATTGCAGGAAGAACATCTGTTTCGATATACGAAAATACAATTTGATCACGAAAGAAATGCGACGTATTGATAGTCAAATAATCTAGAAATTTCTGGCGGTGCTCCGAATCCATCCTCAGTTTACTAATCAGTCCAGCAAAATCACCTAAATTATAACGGCTGATCCATTGCAAAATCCGGCGGTGCATCTGCTGTTCTTTATAGCTGTTCAAATCAAGATTTATCAAATCATGGACTGAATTCTTAAATGCGTCATAATCCATTATTAACTTCCCTCACTAATTCGTTTAACCAATTTAACGATTGAATCAGCGATTTGTTCGATCGGCAGTACATAATCAGCATTCCCCTGCTCATATACTGCTTTTGGCATACTGAAAATTGTAGAGGTAGATCTGTCCTGAACAATAGTGTAGCCACCGCTAGCCTTGATCGCCGCCATGCCTGCGGAACCATCATTGCCCATACCGGTAAGGATAACCCCGATAATGCGTTCTTGAAATACATTGACTAGGCTTAACATGGTCACATCAATTGCAGGACGCAGATATTTTACAGGCGGATTTTGGTTGAGGAGGATCCGCTTTTCCTGGTCTACTTCTAGATGAAAATCTCCTGGGGCTACCAATGCCAAGCCGTTTTTAATGATGTCTCCTTCTTGAGCTTCCCGTACTTCAATCTGAGATAGATTATTTAGACGCGATGCTAAGCTTTTAGTAAAATTTTTAGGCATATGCTGTACAACAAGTATTCCTGCATTCAGATCGGCAGGAAGTCGTAAGAACAGCTCTTCAAGGGCTTTTGGTCCACCCGTGGAGGAACCGATCACCACAATATTTTCACTTGTGTCACCTCTTGCTGCAGCTTTGCGTTTGGGATTCTGTTTTGGCTCTCTTTGATAATCCCTGACCAATGGTTTATTAACTACCACACCTGCTAAAGAACGTACTTTGGCGACCAGCTCTTCATCAACTTTGCGCAGATCCAGCGAGATGTTACCTGATGGTTTTGCAATAAAATCTAATGCACCATAAGAAAGTGCTTTAATAGTGCTTTCCGAGCTGCGCTCTGTCATGCTGGCTAACACCAAGATGGGCAGAGGATTTAAAGTCATAATCTGTTCGATAGTGGACAGCCCGTCCAATACAGGCATTTCCAAATCGAGGGTTACAACATCAACATCCCAGCTCAAACGCTCAAGCTTGTTAATCGCGTCTAAACCGTTGCGAGCGGTACCAACAACTTCAATATCTGGTTGTTCATTAAGGATTTCTGAGATTAATTTCCGCATAAAAGCACTATCGTCGACAACGAGAACTTTTATTGCCACTGTGCTCCTCCTCAAATCTGTTTAGGTTCTTCACCAATAATAGTGACTATTACAACTCCTGTATCAACATAAAGTTTCATTTTACGGCCGCGTTTACCAGCAACATCCTTTCCGATGATTGGGATATCATAAATGTTCAGTTGTTCAATTACCGCTTTAACATTTCTGTGACCTACACTGAGGTGTTCAGGAGTAATATTACTGAAAAGGTGGGCACCGCCTGCTATTTTTGCCACCAGTCGCTCTCTGCTGGCACCGGCTTTTACTGCTAGATCAATTAAAGCTGGGATCGCTGTATCTGCATATTTTCCGGGGAGAGCGTCACGATCCGAATTGGCACGGCTCTCAGCCAGAAATACATGAGCTAATGCGCCAACTTTGGTAATCGGATCATAAAAACTCACCCCTACACACGAACCTAAACCAACGGTAGTCAGCACACCGGTGCTGCGCAGGACTCTGATCTCACCCATATTAACGAAAACCTCGGTCATAGAGTTTCCTCCGACTTCCAGCAGCTGGAGACCTTCTGATACAATGCTTCGAAAACAGCGTTGTCAGGAATAAAAATTAGATGTCCTGATAGCTCAAGTTCTGCTGTAGAAAATTTTGTATCTAAAATGGTCACTGCCTCCGTAACACCAGCACCGGCTAGAATACTTTGCCAGATCGCTCCATTCATATCAATCACGATTCCTGGCACCGTTGGCTTAATTTTTGTATCTGACAGTAAGCTCAAAGCAGTTATATAGGAGCCGAGCATAATATTGCCCACTTCTAGAAGTGCAGATTCACCAATTTCATTTAACTGTTCTCGATCATCTCCAGTTAAATGGTTGGCCAGTGTTACTGCACAGCTAAATGGCATTATAAAGGCTATGTCGCCCTTGATCATATCAATCATGCGCGTGTAAATACAAACCACTATCTCTTCACGACTGGCAATAAAATTTGCTGCTTCTGCGAACGACAGCATTCTAGCTTTGGGTACAGTCAGCTCTAATTTTGTATCTTGAAGCATTTGCGACAGAGCAGTGGTTGCATGACTGGCACCTATATTGCCGAGCTCCTGTAAAAAGTCCAGTTTATTATTCACCTGTTAACCTCCTAGCTGGAAGCCTTATGTAAAGCCTCGATAACACGCTGAGCGTCAAAAGGTTTTACCAAGAAGTCTCTGGCACCAGCATTAAGAGCTTCGATTACCATCGGTTTTTGACCCATAGCACTGCAGACTATGATTTTTGCATTTGCGTCGTACTTGATAATTTCTTTGATAGCAGTTATGCCGTCCATTTTTGGCATGGTAATATCCATTGTTACAAGGTCAGGCTGAAGTTCCTTATATTTGCTGACTGCTTCTTCTCCATCAGCTGCTTCACCTATTACGTGGAACCCATTTTTTTGAATCACATTTCTGAGTGTCATCCGCATAAAAGCGGTATCATCGGTAATTAATACTGTCTTGGCCAATGGATTCACTCCTTCCTTTTATCAGTGAATTGTGGTCTAGAATAAGTGCTACTTCACCATTGCCTAATACTGTAGCACCACTGATGCCGCGAATATCGCCAAGTATATCTGATAATGATTTGATTACAATCTCCTGCTGTCCAATTATATCGTCAACAACAAAACCAGCCTTTTCACCTTGTGACTCTACTACTATTACTGAAAGAGTGTCTCCATAGTCTAATTGACCAAACCCGAGGGCTTCATTGAGATCAATTAGTGGCAGAATTTCATCTCTCAGTACAATTACTTTTTGCTGTGAAATAGTTTTAATCTGGCTCTCAACAGCTAATAAGTTTTCACGCACTGATTGAATCGGCAGGGCATAAACTTGACCGCCGCAGGTAACCAAAAGTGCTTTAATGATTGCCAATGTAAGGGGAAGTTTTATGGTAACACAAGTGCCTTGACCGGTCTCTGACTCAACCTCAACTTGTCCACTCAATCCTTCAACAATATTTTTAACCGCGTCCATCCCAACTCCCCGACCGGAAACATCGGTAACAGCTTCATTAGTACTAAATCCAGGTCTAAAGATTAGCTCTACCGCTTGTTCCATGGTTAAGTCGTTGGCGAAGTTAGCAGGCAGCAGACCTTTTTCAATTGCTGTTTGTTTGATGCGATCTAATTCTAAACCCTGTCCATCGTCGTAAACCTGAACAATAACATGTCCGCCTTCATGGAAGGCGCTCAACCTCAGAGTTGCCTGAGCCGGCTTGCCAAGGGCCTTGCGTTTTTCGGTAGTTTCAATTCCGTGATCAATACTGTTGCGGACTAAATGGACTAAGGGATCACCAATTTGATTGACTAAGGAGCGATCCAACTCCGTATCTTCACCGACAATTTCCAAATTGATCTCTTTACCGGATGCTTGGGCAAAATCCCGCACTAGCCTTGGAAACCGATCAAATACCTGTTTAATCGGCACCATCCGCAGTTTCATAGCAGCATACTGCAGTTCTGTAGTAATCCGTTCCAGCTGAACTAAAGCATTCTTGGTATTATCTGTGAGCTGGTCTGCTTCGATTTCCATTACTTGCGTTTTGCTGATTACCAGTTCACCAATTAAATTAATTAATCCATCTAATCGTTCAGTTTCAACTCGGATGTAGCGATCTACAAAAGCTCCTCGTGAAAATGATGTAACAGAGCTTGATTGTTTCTGTTTAACAGGAAGATCCTGTGCAGTAGCAGCGGTTTCGTTGACCACTTGCTCACCTGTACGCGGTAAAACTGACCGCCTCTCGGACTCAGCAGATTCAGTTTGAATTGACAAAACAGCAACATGCTCAATCTCAGAGATTCGTTCAACAGTATTTTTTACTGTATCAGCATCCCTTTTGGTAAGAAGAACCAAGGCAAATTCCTGATCAAACTTTTCGTCCTCAAGTTCCTGGGCAGGAGGATTGCTCTTGATGATCGTGCCGATATTTTCCAGTGCTTGGAATACCGTATATGCTCGTACTGATTTCATCAGCGTTTTAGGCAGTAGACGAACAACGACCTTGTACGGTAAATACCCTTCCTTTTTCGCAGCTCGCACTACCTCAAGGTCAAAATCCTCTAACTCAATATCTATTTGAGCTTCCATTGTGCTTTGTTCTTTACTGTCCTGCTGATGAAGATTGCTCTCAAGATTGTTCCGCTGCTGAATCAGATGACGAAGCTCAGCAGTAACTTCCTCTAAGTCTGGCAGTTCTTCTTCCAGAAGTGTTTTCTCTAATAGGTTCTGGAGGCTATCAATGGCAGAGAACATTGTGTTGACAACAGACTCGGTCGCAGTTAACTCGCCGATTCGAAGCAGATCTAATAAGCTCTCGATTTGATGGGTAAAATCCGCCAGTTCTTGATAACCCATTGTGCCTGACATTCCCTTTAAGCTGTGGGCAGCCCGAAACATATCATTTAATGCTGCTCGATCATTTGGATTACTTTCCAGGCGCAGTAAATCTTGATTTAAAGCCTGTATATATTCATGGGCTTCTGCGGCAAACACATCTTTGAATTCAGATGCATCCATAAGTGCATCCCCCCTTCTTCATAGCATTCAGCTAATACTCTTAATTCTGTTTCGAGCGTTAGATATTTCAGTGATTCTAATTCCAAATTGTTCACCTACTACTACCACTTCGCCCCGGGCTATCAAAGTATTATTGGCATAAACATCTATCGGCTCGCCATCTAAAGTGTCAAGCTCCATAATGTGACCAGGACCGAGCTTCAAGATGTTTTCAATTGACATCTTCGTTCTTCCTAAAATGGCCCGAACCTTCACCGGGATATCTTTAATAAGTTCGATATTGAGATTGCCTAATTCCATGCTGTCCTGATTTCCATCTGCCTGTAAACTACCCCAAGCAGCTGGAGCTGGCTCTTGCTCCTCCACAGCTGTGTACTGAGTTTCTGACGTCTGCACTGGTTCGCTTTCGCCAGAGGAAAACAGTATCTCAACCATTTCTTTGGCAAAATCAATATCTATAATCTGCAGCATTACGCTATCTACTACATCTGAGATACTAAATCGGAACGAGACCACTGCAACGAGCTCATCGCGGTCTCCAAGTGAATCAATCTTTTCACCAAGATCTTGTCTAAAAGCATCTGGAGGTGAGATGTTTATTTTCTTGTTAAACAGCTCCGACATAGCTGTAGCAGCTGAACCCATCATCACATTCATTGCCTCAGACAGGGCGCTCATACTGATCTCGTCAACAAACTCTGGAATCTCGCCCTCATCAATGCCCATCATTAGATTTCCGATTACCGCTGCATCCTGTTCTTTAATCACCAATAAGTTTGAGCCCTGAAGCCCTGTTTGGTATTTTACATCCACAACGATGCAGGGAATCGGATAACTTTCTTGGATCTCGCCTAATGTTTTCACTGAAACATCAGGAACAGTAATGCTAACCTTTTTATTGATTAAAGTAGACAGGGCTGTTGCAGCCGATCCCATGGAGATGTTCCCAATTTCAGCTAGAGTATCTTTTTCCGTATCGGTTAAATTATTAACGTTCTCAGAATTCCTTGCGTGAATCAGAGCATCAATTTCATTTTGATCTAAAATATCGTTACTCATTTTCCTACTCCTCTTGTGATTCACATATCGATGTAATAACAACGCCAAGTTTACTGCCTAACTTGCCTGGAGTTGCTTTAAACTTCGTAAGCGAGCCTATTTTGACATCCACATTTTCACTCCGCTTGCGATCCAGTTCAATAACATCTCCTACTTCTAAAGTGAGCAATTCGTTTACAGTGACTACAGCTGCTCCAAGCTCAACTTCTATTGGCAGGACAGCTGACTTTACTTTTTCTCTTAACTGCGCTAACTTTTCTGGATCCGGGGGAGAAAGCGATTCAAACAGGCGATGCTGGTTAATCCTCGACAGTACAGGCTCAATCGTTCTAAACGGAATACAGATATTGAAACTGTCGGTTACCTCATTGAAATCAAATCGAAGTGAAACAACTACCACAACGTCTCGATCTGATGCCAATTGCAAAAACTGAGGATTGTGTTCAACCTGCATAAGTTTGAAATCTATTTTTTCGATATCCTGCCATGCATCACTCAAGATTTTCCCAAAATTAGCGATCACCTGGCGCTTAAATACGACCATCTCGATATCGCTTAATCCTCGGGTAAACCCATAACTCTCACCCCTGCCTCCGCAGAGGCGGTCATGCATGATAAACGCACTATCTGGTGAGAGCTGCACTACAATACTGCCTGGTAAAGGTGATGCATCAAAAATACTCAATACCGAAGGATTTGGCAGCGATCGAACAAACTCACCGAAGGTAAGCTGATCAATGGCTTGGAACTTCAGTTCAAAGCGAGTGCGAAATTTGGCTGACATTAATCCTGAGTATGCTCGACTGAACTGCTCGTGTATTCTCTGCAGTCCCCTCAGCTGATCCTTAGAAAACTTGTTGGGTTTGGTAAAGTCATAGCTGGCGTCTGTGATGTTGTCGATTACTTCTTGAAGCGCGTCTTGTGGTTGTAAAGTGGCTTGAATTAGTAGGTCAATTTCTGATTGAGTGAGAATGTCTTCCATCTTTACCTCACCTCTTTTCTCTCTAATACATATATCGGCAGATTATTCTGTTTCTCTAGTGGAAGCAGCTTCGGTTTGGATACTTTCCAGATTTTTTAGCTCAATCTGTTCCTCTGAAGTGAGAATTTTCCCTACCTCTAAGAGAATGATCAAACGATCGCCGACTTTTCCAACACCTTTTAAGTATTCAGCTCGCAAACCGGCAACACTGCGTGGAGGTGGTTCAATCGCAGACTGAGGCACCCGCATTACTTCGGTTACTGCGTCAACAACAAAACCAACACAAGCATTCTCGATATCAACAATAATTACCCGAGTTTCAGAGGTATTTTCTGTTTCAGGCACGCTGAAACGTTTTCGGAGAGAAATTACGGGAATAATCTCACCGCGAATATTAGTAACCCCTTCAATATAGTCACTTGCATGGGGCAGTTTGGTGATGCTCGGCGGTTTAATAATTTCCCGCACTTGGGTTATTTCGAAGGCAAACTCTTCATTATAAAGATCGAAGACAACTAACTGGATTTCTTGTTCTACTGTTAGTTCATTCGCCATTTCGATGTGCTCCTTTCGGAAATAGTGATATAGTCTTTCATATAACTACTAAGTTCGATTATAATCCATAAATTCCCTGCAAAATCATAAAACTCTGGCGCACTAACATTGAGCAAAAAAAATCTAACCTGCTTGTAAAACAGGTTAGATTTAAACATCAAGTGGTATTCTATTTTATGAATCCGATTAAAACGCTCACCGCGGCTGCTGCAATAGCTATCATGGCAGTACTCTTCGCTGATTTTATTTCCTTTTCGGCTGCTGCTTTGTAAGTGTCGAATTCAGCCTGCAGCTCAGCAACTGTAGTGGATAGCCCCCGCTCCCTAATAATTGCTGCATTCATCTGCACCGCAATCTCATCAGAAATTCGTTTGTTTAGTGCTGCCAATTCTTCCTCCGAAATACCTACCTGAGCAGCGACCCGCTCGATTTCTGCCCGCAGTTCTGTAAGAGCACTGTCGTAGCTCTGAGCTTGAACAGTGCGGTTCTGCTTTTCTTGTTCAAGCAATACCGCAATATTCTGGAGATCTTTTTCTAATTCCTGATTTCGCCTATTCAAATTCTCTAGTTGAACTTTCAACTGCTCGTAGCTGCGAACCAATTCTCCATCAGTTCTGGCAATGGCAGCAAGCAGTTCGTCCACTTTTTGCTGCAGTGCCTGCAGTTCTCCCTGCTGTTCCTGCTCGCGAGTTTCAAGCTCCTGGGCTAATTGGGTTGAAAGCTCCTCTAAGGAAGATTGAAAATCCGCATCAAATACCAGCATCGAAAAAATTGCGTCTTTTTCAGCAGTCCAATTTTGCAGACGCTGGAGATCCGCTTGCTGTAACCTCAGCTGTTCATCAACTTTGATGACTGCCTGCTGCAGTTCAGAGATGCTTTCCTGGTGAGTCTGGATCTGTTCATGCTGCGATTGGAGTGACTCTGCCTGGACATTTACTGCCGCCTGCGTTTGTTCAATGAGACTTCTCTGTTCTTTCAAGATTTCCGCCGTTTTGGATGCTTCTTCCATAATATCTGCTTTTAAACGAGCAACCGTTTCCATCAATTCCGCTTGGCTGGCGACTACCTTGTTAACCCGTTCTTCTGTAGCTAACCCTAATTTTTGGGTTTCGTCAACATTTTTTTCCAGCAGCTGTTTATCTGCGTAAAATTGGACCAGCTCAGTACGGAATTCATTACTCAAATCACGCAGCAAGTCGATATCACTTTGGGAACCCATAACCCGGCCAGCTTCGATTTCATCTAAAATTCGTGCTACAGTGACAGCTAGTGTGTACCGATCAACCGGATTGGTTCCTTGAAAACTACCATCCTCATAAGTTGCTAAAAATCCGCGGTTAACCAATGATATTACCGCTTGATATGCCCAGTGATCCCGAGGAACATCTGTTACACTGGCCAGGACAGGCTGAACTGTACAGCTGATAACCAGTACCAGTACAAGAAAACCACTAACAATCCGCGAGCTTTTCATCAAAATATCCTCCCTTAAGACTTATTCGATCACGATTTTTCGATTCACTGCAGTCACTGCAATTGGATAGAGCTTACTATCATATACTGAAACATCATTGATTTTAATTTCGGTTGTGCCACTTTGCTTTGCCCTAAAGTGAATAGTAATTAAAGTTCCATACGCTGATTGCAGCGGGCTGTCGCTGCCCCGATCACCAACAATACCGCGAACAAGGCCGTTAATATTATCAACAATTGGTGTCTGCCAATCTAATAGTTTAGCTGGATCTCGGGTTGGATCAACAAATAGAGTACCCCGAGTAAGATCTAGTGTTCTGCCGACAATTTCAACCATTGTTGGGTCAAATCCGATCTCTAATTCCGCCTTGCGAAAATCTGGAATATTTGTTGCCATTATCGGAACTGAAAAATACTCGCCTGCAGTGATTTTGGACTTAGTAGTCTGCGGTTCCCCAACAAATACTTTGGGTTCAATATAAGGAACGATAACGAAATTAGGATCTGAACCATATCTATCCGTGTCGGAATAAACTGTCAGTGAATAAACCAATTGGCCAGAAACTCCTGACGGATCTAGATGCCAAACTGCTTGAGCTGTCTTATTGGGTTCGATTGTTCCTAGATGTTTGACAGCATGCTCACCTTGGGGCAGGCTGAACATCGGATGCGAAAGCACTGCATATACATTGTGAGCGGCCGCTCCTCCAATGTTCGTTATTTCAGCCTTTACCTTCATTGGGAGAGGAGAGAGACGCTCATTTTCAACCCCTAATGCCAGTGGTCCCTCCAGCTTGATGTCTAAATAGTCAGGTCTAACAATTTCAATGTTTCGGTTGGCAATACTAGATTCGCTGTTTTCCGCATCAACTTGAACTTGATATGTAACAGTACCGGAACTATTACCGGTTGGTATTACCTGCCAGCTGGTCTGAATCGTTTCATTTACGTCTAGACTGCCAAAATGCCGTTTGAGTGGTGTCGCACTGGCGTTGACCAATTCTAATTCAGGAGGTAGCGATAAGGTCGCCGTGACATTTCGGGCTTCACCCTGACCAGTGTTTTGGATATAAGCAACAATTGTAAATGATTCGCGGTGTCTCTGATCTCCCCGAACCTGCCATGGAGAGGTTAAGCCGACTGACAATTCGCCGGGAGCAATTGTAACGCCGCCAAGTCCATAATAAGAAACATAAGTGCGTGTTTCGTTAGGTGCTAAAGGCGTTTGATCCCAATACATAGCGATGGCGCTATCAAGCTCAAACTCACCAGAGCGCGTAAAGTCCCTACCAGGCTGAAACTCAAAGTTCCACAAACCATCAACAATACTGCCCCAGTTGCTAAAATATACTCGGTCTGGAGGAGTAACCTCTCCACCAACCAGTGTTCCCTGGGACATAACCCGTGGATTAGACAGGGAATCAAATGCTTGCCAGAAAGCGGGCATCTGATCTCTGTAAAAAACAGTGTCTGTTACAATTGCCCGATCATTTAACCGGAAAGGAGCACCATCATTTTGGCCAAGCATAGTATCGATTACTAATCTTAAACCAACCATATGGGCTACACTGTCAGTATTCACCAGTTGATACTCGATCTTAGCAGTGTCCATTAATCCCGAAGTGATGCTGCGGGCGAAAGTGAGGGTTTGGGTTACAAGAATTGGCCCCAACTGCCAACTACTCACCAGACTATCATCAACGATGGTTGGAGGCTGCACTACTTCACCATACAAACCATTACGACCTGCTCGCCGATTGGTTGGGTTGCCGTAAACCCAGTTTTGATTACCTATCCGCACAGTGGTATAGGACGTCCACGGCTCTGCACCGCCATAGATTAAATGCTGATTCTCATCCCCAACCCGGTCAGGATCTCCTCCGGTTGTCCCAACAGAGAATCTGCCCATGTTTTCCTCTAGGTTATTGATAATAATCCGGATATACTCGTTGGCAATTTCCAGATTGACCTCTTGTTCATCAGCAGCGGTGCTGGTGGTACACACTGCGAGCATCATAATGACCGTGATCAAAAGTTTTGTCCTTTGTGAGAGAGACAACACAGCATGCACTCCTTCCTATTTACTCTTCCGCCCATCTAATCGCTACGGGAGTTACGTTTATTCCCTCTGTAATAGAAAAACTTACATCAATAACTAAGATATAATCAAATTCGGCACCGAGAAACTCCCAGTTGTTAAGAAACGTCCACTGTGCCTGACGATCCAGGCGCAGATCACCGGAAGATTGGCTAATATCCGCTGCGAGGGCACTTCCATTTGAGCTAATGAGAACCTCAAGCTGCACAACGCCTTCAACTTTTTCATTCTCTGCATTTTTCGGATACGGAACTCCACCATTTCCAGAGATGTTTAGGACTGATCCTCCCGCTGGTGGCGGCGGAGGAGGTGGTGCAATTTCCGCTTCACCAAAACCAGATTCTTGGACAGAACCAGAACCATCTGTAATGTCCCCCATCTCATTTGTACCTGTTCCGGAGACACCAGATTCGTCCACACTCTGTTCTTCAGTCGTTTCTGACTCCTGTTCAATATCTAGATTTTGTTCAACCTCGACTTCTGGTTCGCTTTCCTGCTCAATAACTTGTTCAGGTTCAATTTCAGACTCTGTCTCCAACTGTTCGACGTAGAGCTCTTTTCCGGACTCACTGGTTATCAGCTCAGTGGCGACTTCTTCCGGTTCTCGTTCCGGCAGCGTTTCTGTCACAACAGGCGGAGTAGGTGGTTTTACTTCCACAGCTTCAGGCCGCGTCCGAGCAGGAGGGGTAATGTTGTCGCGAGATTCAGGAACGACTGGCGTAGCTGCTGGATGCTCTTTTGACGGCTCTTCAGTAGGCCGGGGTCTTTCCACCTGCGGAGCAGTTGTTTGCGAGGTTGGATCAGTAATCGGAGACAGTTCCCTTGCTGGGCTGGGTTGAGAGTAGATAACCCGGATTACTCCCCCCTGTGCTGTTCCCTCCACACCGAAATTCTTGAGAGAATCCCATTCTGGACCAAACCAGAAAATAACGGCATGGATGATAAGGGATATAAAAATAAAAATATTTAAATTACTGTCCCGCTTATCTCCATAATTCATCATGCTATGATCCACCTTTTTCTAAGGTTTCTGTGTACCGATATGAATGCTGTCTACACCAACTCTGGAAACAATATCCATTGCGCTCACCCACTGCTCAACGGTAGCACGCCGATCACTGCTGACCACGACGGCTAAATTTGGGTTTCGCGAGAGTGCTTCAGTTAATGCCTGCTCAAGCTCAGGACCGGTAACCATCTTATTGTTGAGATAAATAACCCCATCTTGGCTCACATTAACTTCAAAAACATCCGTGCGTACATCAGAACCGCTTACAGCTTTAGGCAGCTCAACCTTGATTGTCATTGTAGTTTGGTACAAAACAGAAAATGCCATAAAGAAAATCAATAGATGAAAGATAACGTCAATCATAGGTGTCATGTCAGGTTGAGCGAAAGGATTACGTCTTCTGCGCTTAAATTCCATTACTCTTCACCTCTGACACCTAAAATGTCCAGCAGTTCACTTGAACACTTAGACATTTCTGCAATATTGCGGTCAATGATGCCGTTTAAATACGCTGTAACTGCCATCGTAGGTATGGCAATCATTAATCCAGCGGCAGTAGTAATTAACGCTTGAGCAATACCGGTGCTTAAATCGCTGGGTTGGTGAATCCCCTGCATTGCTCCCATCACATTAAAAGCATCTATGATTCCAGTTACCGTACCTAATAAACCCAACATAGGAGCAATACTGATAATCATATTAAGGATGTTCATTCGTTTTTCCATCTTATAAATTTCTTCATTTCCGATTTCCTGCATCCGCTCTCTAATTTCTGCCTTGTCACGGTCATAGAAAGCTATTCCCGCTGAGAGGATAGCAGCTACCGGACCCCGCGATTTCCTTGCTACCTGCATCGCTTCCAGAACCTTACCCTGTCCCAATGCCAGCTGAATATCTTCCATTAAGTCTTCTGTATCAGTTCTTGACCTTAATAAATACCACAATCTCTCAAGTGCTACAGCTACTGCCACTACCGAACAGAGCAGCAAAGGAATCATGATAGGACCGCCACTAATAATGATGTTGATCATTACTACCCCTCCAATGTTCATTAACAAAGCTTAACACTAAACGTGTTCGACATAATTATTCCAAATCCTTGTCCATCCCACAAAATCCTCTGTCGTCACAGATAGATTATTCGCCATGTACAAGCTGTTATTGTAGGCAGACAGAAAAAAACAAGCTGCTTTTGTACAGCTTGTTTTTTCTAGTGGATTAGCCAGCATTGCTCAAGCGTGCCTGTTTCCGCTCAAACTCAGATTTTAGGATCCGCATTAAATAAATTTCACGGCTGCCGGAGTCAGTTTCCCGAGTTAATCGGCCTTCTTTCTTAAAACCAGCTTTATGATAACATCTAATAGCCCGCTCGTTATCGGTATAAACTTTTAAATAAATCCGAGATAGATTCATATTAAAAAAAGCATATTTTAATAAAACCTTAACCGCATCTGTTCCGTAGCCCCGATCCCATAAACCTCTCTCGCCAATCCGGATCCTCAATTCAGCATCACCGCTGCGCCAGGTAATTTGATCCAGTTCAATATCTCCAATAATTGTCCTGTTGAGCACTATTCCAAATCTGACCTGGTAACGGTTGCTTTCAGCCCGCTTGACCCACTCTTCACATTCCTCTACGGTTGTGGGATAGTCACCGTCGCTAAAATATTGTATTTCATCGTACTTACTCCAGCTGATTATGCGGTCATAATCAGCCTGCTCAATTGGTCGCAGCATAACCTTTTCGCCATAAAGCTCCAACAAATCCGCCACTCCTTTTGTGAATATTGGTCGATCAACTTATTAGGATGGTTTGGTGTCTGTTAGGTCTATTCGCTGCCTGCCAATTGTTAACCTGCAAGTAAAAAGCGGGAATAGATCATGATTTTGTTAACTGGAACTGCAGATTTTTAACCCACTGGTCAGGAATCAGATATCTGCCGATTAAGATCTCATCTTTACCTTTAGGGCCGTGGCAGTCTGAACCTCCGGTAGGCAACAGATGGAACTCGTCTACCATCCGGGCATACTGGCGAATCTGGGATGCAGTATGGTTGGAGTGGATTACCTCTAAGCCATCTATTCCCAAGTTAACCAGTTCTACAACGATATGATCATCCCCTATCAGTCCCGGATGGGCTAAAACCGGTACTCCTCCAACAGCTTTAATAAGTTCCACAGCCTGCCTGCTTGTTAATTTTTTACGGGGTACATACGCTGGTGCATTAAAAGCTAGAAACCTGCTGAAACTTTCTTTAATACTGGCAGTATAACCCAATTCAATCAGGGCCTGGGCTATATGCACCCGCCCAATTACACCTGAACCGGCAAGCCTCCGCACATGCTCATAGTCCACAGCATAACCAAGCTTGTTTAGCTTTTCCACCATAGCAAGTGCCCGCTCTTCTCGTTCAGATTTCAGCTGCTGCAGTACTGCCAGCAGCTGGGCACTGCTGATATCAATTCCGTATCCAAGAATATGAACCTCATGGTCCTGGTACTCGGTACTAAATTCAATCCCTGGGATGATTGCCAATTCCGGAAAGGCTTCTGCTTCGACAGCTGCGATACCATCAATTGTATCATGGTCAGTTATCGCGATTGCTGACAAATCCAGTTCAATTGCTTTATAAACTAACTCTGTTGGAGTCCAACTCCCGTCTGAAGCTGTGGTGTGTAGATGCAGATCTGCTGCCACTGAAAAACCTCATCCTTTCGTCTGCAGTTGTTTCCTAAGCTGCTGTAGAATTCTCTTCTCAATGCGTGACACTTGTGCTTGCGAGATCCCAATATCAGCTGCAACCTCCATCTGGCTCTTCTCAGCTATATAACGCAGCAGCAATAACCGCCGCTCAGTTTCATCAAGTCTTCGGAGTATGTCCTTTAAGTATAGAGAAGTTTCTTCTGGTTCAACCGCCACTTGGTCCTCTAGCAGGATGGAATCACCCTCATCTTCGTGAACCACCTGCTGCAGCGAAAGAACCGGGGATACAGCCTCCAAGGCAGCAATTAAATCTTCTTTCGCAGTACCAAGTTCTTGAGCGATCTCACTGATCAGTGGAGTGCGTCCTAACTTCTTAGTTAACTGATCTTTGACCGCAATCCCTCTACTTGCGAGTTCCCGTAGAGATCGGGACACTTTTAGTGGAGATGACTCTCTGATATAGCGTTTTATTTCTCCTATGATTTTAGGAACAGCGTAAGTGGAAAACTTTACATCATAAGATAGATCAAAATCATCAATCGCTTTAACTAAACCAATACATCCGATTTGAAACAAGTCGTCCATTTCGTGACCGCGGTCTGCAAAGCGTGCTACAATACTTCGCACTAAACGCAGATTGGACTCTATCAATTTCTGTCTAGCTTCATTATCCCCTAATTTCGTTTGTTTGAGCAGAGTGTGCACTTCTTTACCAGATAACACCGGATATTCGCTGAAATCCATCGACCAGCTGCTCATCTTTAAACCTATCCTCTGTTTTCCGGTACTGTTTTAGTCATCACTACTTTTGTGCCTTTCCCAACTGCAGATGTGATTGTAACATGATCCATTAGTTCGTGGATAAAAACTAATCCTAAACCCATTCGTTCTTCTGGAATTGTTGTGAAACTTGCTTCCGAAGCTTGTTCGATATCGGGGATACCGCAGCCAAAGTCCTCTACAGTGACTTCCAGTTCAGCGTCGGAGTATTGGGCAGTTAGAACAATATTCCCATAACTGTTGCGATATGCATGGATTACACAGTTGGATACCGCCTCGGATACTGCAACTTTAATTTCTTCAATTTCTTCAAGAGTAAGTTCCAATTGGGATGCGAACAGAGCAATCGCTGTCCGAGCAAACATCACATTTACTGATTCACTCGGAAATTCTATTTTAATCCAATTTTTAACCTCCATTTCTTACTCCTCCCCCTTATAAAGATAGTGCTTCTTTTACTGAATCAGTAAAGTAAGCAATTTTCTGCATACCGGATAATTTAAGAATACGGTACACTTGAGGGCTGCAGGCAACAAAAATCAGTCTGCCTCCACGCTTCTGGATTTGTTTATAGCGCCCCAAAATTACTCCCAGCCCAGAACTATCGATAAATTTAATCTTATCCATGCGAAGAATTAAATCTTTAATCAGGTCATTACCAGCCAGCTGCTCATCAACATACTGCTTAAAGGGTGGTGCAGTATGCAGATCTAGTTCACCTTCGAGTGTAATAATTAGAGCCCCGTTCACCGTTTCCGACGACAGCAATTTTGTTCCTCCCCTCGCGATCCATTTTTGAAAAGTTTGCTATTTTGTACTTATTCATCCTTTACCTGTAAATTCCTGCTCTAGAAACAAAAAAGGAAGCTAATTCAGCTTCCTTCGGTCAATTGGTAAACCATGTGCTGAAAGATCCGGATGATCAAATCTGTTATGCCTGCTTTTGCCACATCAATTTCCGGAATCAGCTCAATTTCTGATAAAAACTGTCCATCCAGGAACGCAGTAATCTTACCGACTGCTGTATCGGTGGTAATTGGCACTGACAGAGTATCATAAATTGTGATTTCGGTACTGATCTGAGCTTGCTCGCCTCTTTTTACTGTAACAAAAAAGTCTTGACTCACAACTACATTAACAGTTTCCGGAATACCCTTCGGTACAACTATTTCTCCTACAACAGACTGCTTCGGTAAGACAAGGTGTCTGGTATACTCACTAAAACCATAATTCAGCAGTTTTGTAACATCACTTTCACGGCTGGCTTCGTTCTTACTGCCAAGAACAACTGCAATCAGCCTTAGTCCATCCCGTTCAGCGGTAGCTGCTAAGCAGTATCCAGCCTCGGTGGTAAATCCTGTTTTTAATCCATCAACTCCCGGATAGCGGCGGAGCAGTTTGTTGTAGTTCCAGAGCACTGGCTTTTTTGTTGAGTCGGCTCGCATTGTGTATTCGTAAGTTGAAACAAATTCCAATAACAGCGGCACAGTTAACGCATGCCGAGCCAAAGTCGCCACATCTCTGGCACTCATTACTTGTCTGCCACTGCCACCCAGCAGGTTTGGCGGCAGACCACTGGCATTACTAAATTCAGTGTTAGTTAAGCCCAACTCTTCTGCCCGCTGGTTCATCCTCTCTGCAAAAGCAGCTTCGGATCCAGCCAGATATTCTGCTACAGCCACCGCTGCGTCATTTGCCGAACCTACCGCTATCGCATACAGCAGCTCCTGGAGAGTTAGCTGTTCTCCTGGTTCCAGCCAAACCTGGGATCCCCCCATGGAGGCTGCGTAGTCACTGGTAGTAACTACATCAGAAAGAGCAATCTTTTCTGCGTCTAAGGCTTCTAGAACTAGAACCAGGGTCATCAGTTTGGATATGCTGGCAATCGGCAGCGGCTCATCGATATCTTTTTCGTAAAATATTTGGCCGCTGTGGGCATCCATTAACAAGGCAGCCTTGACTGTTAGGTCCAATTCGACTGCCGAAACAGATATTGAAAAACATAAAACCGCGGCAGTTATAAAAATAATCGGCCTCAAGCGGATATGACTCATTGTGCACCAACCTCCCCCTTCTTTAAATGCATATGGGGACTGGTGCCTTATTATACATCTGCCTCAGTTATTTTTGCCCAGATTAGTGGCCGCTGCTGCGGCCTGGCTTGGCTGATGCTGAATGCATTTAACACCAATTGTGGTTCCTGCTGCAGCGGTTGATTGCTGTGAATTACAGCTAACGGCTGGTCTCGTTCAACGTAACCACCAACTTTGGCTTTTAACTCAATTCCGACACCAAGGTCAATGCTGCTGTTTTTTGTTTTCCGACCTGCTCCAAGCTGCATAGCAATGCTGCCAATTTTAAGGGCATCAATACTGCTGACATACCCAGATTGCCTGCTGCGGACCTCTGTCTGATATGATGCTTGCGGCAGAAGTGATAAGTCACCAACAACCCTAGGGTCACCGCCCTGCCAGCTGATCAGCTCACGGAATTTTTCTAATCCAGCTTTGGACTTTAGCTTTTGCTCTACCACCTTATAGCCGGATTCCTGATTAGGAGAATGTCCCGCAAGCACCAACATCTCAGCACCAAGATGGAGACACAGATCTGTCAAATCTGCTGCTCCTTGTCCGGATAAAACTGAGATTGCTTCCTTTACCTCCAGGGCGTTTCCAACTGCATAACCTAGAGGTTGGTCCATATCTGTGATTAACGCTACAGTAGGCTTGCCTACCTTTTTACCTATTGCAACCATTGTTTTTGCCAGAACTTCTGACTGCGCATAATTCTGCATCAAGGCACCACGACCAGTTTTAACGTCCAAAACAAATCCATCAGCACCTGATGCGATTTTCTTGCTCATGATTGAGGCAGCAATCAGCGGAATAGAATCAACTGTGGCGGTAACATCCCGGAGCGCATACAGCTGCTTGTCAGCAGGAACGAGGGCCTCTGTTTGAGCGATGAGGCCAAGCTTAATCTGATTAACCTGTTGAACGAACTCTGTCTGAGAGATTTCTGTTTGAAAACCGGGGATGCTCTCTAATTTGTCAATCGTACCACCGGTATGACCCAAACCCCTTCCGGACATTTTGGCTACCGGCACCCCGCAGCTTGCTACTAACGGGGCTACAATAAGTGTGGTGGTATCACCCACTCCGCCGGTTGAATGTTTGTCAATCACTGTTCCTTCAATACCGGATAAATCGTTGACATCCCCTGAGTAGGCCATAGCCATCGTCAAATCAGCTGTTTCTCGGATACTCATTCCTTGAAAATAAATTGCCATGCACAAAGCCGCCATTTGATAATCTGCAATCTCCCCAGCTGTATAGCCTGAGATCAGAAACTCAATTTCTGCTGTGGTGAGCTCGCCGCCGTTGCGCTTTTTTAAGATCAAGTCATAAGCCCGCAATCAATTCACCTCCCCAGCTTTCCTAAAAAACTCTTACCGGGAAATACCGGTTGCAAATCGTAAAATTCACAGATTGTCTGAGCAATATCGCTGAAGGTTGATCTCGTGCCCAAGTCAACTGGCTTAACTTTAGAGCCATAGACCAGCAAAGGAACGTATTCTCGTGAATGATCAGTGCTTGGTGTAGTCGGATCACATCCGTGATCCGCTGTCAAGCAGAGAATATCATCCTCGGCTAACTGTTCCATTATTCTGGGCAAATTCTGATCAAACTCTTCCAGTCCCTGGGCATATCCCTGAACATCATTGCGATGACCCCACAGAGTGTCAAAATCAACGCAATTAGCAAAAATCAATCCCGTTTTGGTGCGTTTAAGCGCTTCAATTACCGCTGCAACAGTTTCCAGGTTGTTTCCAGCAGGAAGGTGTTTTTGAATACCTCTTCCAGCAAAAATATCTTTGATTTTTCCAATTGCTACTGTCGGAATCTGCTGTTCGGTAAGATAATCTAAGATTGTAGGGGCGGTGGGAGCAAGACTGAAGTCTTTGCGATTTTGAGTCCGCCAAAAACTGCCTGGCTCTCCTAAAAAAGGACGGGCAATTACTCTGCCTACGCCATGCTCACCGACTAAGATTTCTCTAGCAATTTGACACCATTCATATAACTTCGAAACCGGTACAATCTGCTCGTGAGCAGCGATTTGAAATACGCTGTCTGCAGAGGTATATACGATTGGTGCACCGCTGCGCATATGCTCTACGCCTAACTCTTTGATTATTTCAGTACCAGATGCAGTAATATTGCCTAAGATAGGTCTGCCGATTGCTTTAGTAAACCGTGAGATCACTTCTTCCGGAAAACCTTGCGGATAGGTTGGAAAGGGCTGCTTTAAAATAATTCCAGCCAGCTCCCAGTGACCGGTGGTAGTATCCTTGCCCGGTGACTGTTCCGCCATTTTACCCCATGCTGCCAAGGACTCAGTTTGAGGGCTAACCCCTTCAATTGGGTGGATATTGCCAAGACCTAGCTTTTCTAAATTAGGGAGATTTAAACCCTTAACCGCTTGAGCGAGATTGGCCAAAGTATTGCTGCCCTGATCATTATACTGCCAAGCATCCGGAAGTTCGCCTATCCCCACACTATCAAGAACGATTAACACAAATCGAGCCATATCAGCAATCCTTTCTAGCAGAATTTATCTTCGCGCGCGGATGATTGGTCTGGTAAACAGTTCGCAGATGTTCGCGAGTTAGATGTGTGTAAATTTGGGTTGTAGCGATATCTGCATGACCAAGCATCTGCTGTACTGAGCGCAGATCAGCGCCATTGGCAATTAAATGGGTTGCAAAAGAATGCCGCAGAATATGGGGACTGAGAGGTTTCTTGATACCACACTGCTGACCGTACTGTTTAAGGATTCTCCAAAAACCCTGCCGGGTCATTCGTTTGCCCCGGGTATTAACAAAGAGGGCTGTCTCGCTCCGGTGTTTTACTAAACGGCTGCGGCAGCGCTGGATATAGAGTTCCACCGCTCGGAGCGCTTTGGTACCGATCGGCACAATCCGCTCCTTACCGCCTTTTCCAAAACAGCGCACATATCCTAAAGGATCAATATCTCCGAGATCTAAACCGATCAGTTCGCTCACCCGCAGTCCTGTGGCATAGAGAACTTCCATCATGGCTAAATCTCTGTATCCAGTCTTTGTAGTTAAATCAGGCATACTCAAAAGCTTGTCCACTTCTTCAATAGTCAAAATTTCAGGCAGCTTGGTTTCGGATTTGGCCACGTCCAGGGCGTCTAGCGGATTTTCGTCAATCAAATCTTCGGTCAGCAGGTAATGATAGAACCCTCTGATTGCCGCTGTCTTGCGAGCAATGGTTGAAGACTTACTTTTGAGTTCTGCCTCGATAACCGTTAAGAAATCAATAATCGCGTTAGGAGTAACAGCAAAGATGGAGATATTGTTGGCTTTCAAGAAATTGTAAAATTGAGTTAAATCGTTTTCGTAAGCTGCAATGGTATTATCACTCAAGCCCCTCTCAATTAAAAGGTGATTAAGATATTCACTAATGTGATGCCGCTCCTGCTCCATGCCCACCACCTTCCTTAGAGTATGAGACTGCTGGATAAACGCATTAATATTGGAGTAATGTACAGTTCCACCAGGGATGCCAGTGCTAACAATCCACTGCTGAAAACAATAATGATCGTAGTCGCTAAGAATTGGTTCACAATGCTTCGTTCCGATGTGCCAATCAATGTTTTGACTGCTGAAATGGCAAACGATATGGCTGTTGTAGCTGCAATAATCAATGCCGGAACAAGCAGTAAATTATGGGGAAGCAGTGATGCAGCCGCCACCAATACTCCGTTAAATTCCAGTTGTGAAATCATAAAACCAACTGTAAATCCCAGCACAAAACCTCTTACAAAAATAATGCCTAGTATCAAGGGAATGCCAATAATGGTTAGGCCTAACACCCATACTAAACCGCCAAGTTTGATAATATTATCGGCTGCTGCCCTGACTGCCAATGCGTGGCGGTTGACGCCGGCCAGGTCTTCCGGTAAACTGCGGTAGAAGTTTTTCAGATAATTATTTAGGTCAGAAATTTGAGCCTGGGACAATGTTTTTACTGCTGCAGAGCCAAAAGCAATTCCCATCAGAAACAGCAGGACTACTCCAATCAAAATTGGTAAGCGCTGTTGGAAGTAGTAAAGCATAACAGCTCCCTCCTTCTTGCCTGTCTACCGGATTATATGACAAGAAGAAACTAGTTATGTCACTGCCATTTGCTGTCTGCTCTGCAGTTAATCCCATGAATATTAAACTGCCGTCGGTTATCATGCACCTGCCAGCTGATGATGGAAAATCCGCCGTTATCCAGTCTCAGCTTATGACATTTGCTGATGTCAATCTCCAAAATCTTAGCAAGCAGCGCCCGGATCGTTCCCCCATGACTGACAGCCAACACTGTTTCATGTTCTTGATCTGCTGCTTCCAACAACCACTGAAAAGCTCTTGCCTGCACCTGAGAACCTGTTTCTCCACCTGGGATTAAAATATCGATGTTAGTCCTTCGTCCATAATACAGCTCGGGATATTTATGTTTGATTTCTGCTCGTGTTAACCCTTCCCAGACGCCGAAGGCATATTCTCTTAAACGCGGATCGGTTATCACCGGGAGCTGATGCACTTGAGCAATGGCGGACGCGGTATCCGCAGCCCGGGTTAAATCGCTGGCGTATACTGCATCCAAGGACCAACTGCTGAAAAACTGGGCTAATTGCTCCGCCTGCTGTTGTCCTGTTTTTGACAAGGGTATATCATGCTGTCCCTGGTATCTTCCCTCTTTATTCCATTGGGTTTCTCCATGGCGGACCAGAACTAAAATACCCACAGCCACCCTCCTGTTGGATCAATTCATTTATTGGTATTTTATGACAACCCCTGCATATACTATCACTGACGTGAAAGGGGGACTTCCTCATGATTGTAATTATTGGCAAGCCCAGCTGGGTTTTAGCACAGCTCCGCCAAGCAGCTGCTAAGTTTCAAACCTTGGGTGAATGGCACCGTGCCCTAACAGGCAGCCAGCATACAAACCAGCCGCCAGTGCTGATTCAAAGAAAAATGGATCTGCATTAAAATTCCTGCCCATTGTGGTTAAGGGAACCTGAGCGCCGCTCAACAAGGAGCGGTATTGAGCTGTATCTACCCACTTAATCTGATGATGCTTGATCTGTTGAAGCTGGGTCTGAATGATCTGCTCATCCTTCAAAGGTTGCGGCAGTGGTACAAAACAGGGATGCTCGCAAATTTTTGTTAGGGCAGTTAGTGAATGGTGGCTGATCCCTTGATGGCGCTGGCGCTGATCCGCAAAACTGACCCTCACTAGACCAATACCCTGCCCACCAAGGGTATGTACTGCATTCAGATAGATCCCCTGTTCTAGAGCTGTTGTACCCCAGGTTGTACCAGTTCCTACTACTCCTGGACCCATGAGGATCACCGCGGCATCAGCTTGGCATACATGTTTTGCTGTTAACAGCGCTGTGTAGACATTAACAGCCTCAAAACTGCCTCCGAATGCATGATTGAAAGTAATTGTATCATCGAGCAGACCAAGCTCGAGCAGTAAAGCAACCTGATTGCTGAACGCAAGGGGAAGAGCTGCACCATCGCTCATCAAATAAACAATTTTTCCCCCTGGAACAAGGTGCTTGAAACCAATACAGACAGGCGCCAGCATACTGTGGAGTGACCCAACTATAACTGGCATCCCCTCAATCGATGATTCAGTATTAAAAATGTCATGATAAGGACTATCATGTTCTTCAACACTCAACACTCGTCCTTGGCTGGGTGTGTAGCGCAGCTTCATGATGTGGCCTGAACCAGCTTCAGGCTGATAGTCTCTACCGACAATTCCCATGACGAAATGTGTTCCGCCGGAACCTAATTCTAATGTTACTGCTGTGGTATTGAGGAGCACCTGATCGCCATGTTCACATGTTCCGGTTAGCTCTGGAAAATTCACAGCCTTTTCCTCATTATTTCCGATCTTTACCCGCAGTTCCTGCTTGCGATGATCTGCTTTTACAATTTCGATGACCTGCCCTTGGACTACCCAGCAATCCATATTTGCTCACCCTTTGCATATTTTGGATCAAAAAAAGCAGGCAATTACCTGCTTAAATTTACTCCACATTTGTAAGTACTGCTTTTCTTGATAAGTTGATGCGGCCTTGGCGATCGATATCAGTAACTTTCACTAAAACCTCATCTCCTACATTGAGTACATCTTCCACGCGATTAACTCTTTCATTGGCTAACTGTGAAATGTGTACCAATCCTTCTTTACCCGGCAGAATCTCTACAAAAGCACCAAACTTCATGATCCGCTTAACTACACCTAAGTAGGAAGCACCCACTTCAACATCTTTAGTGTAACTTTCGATCATTCTCAGTGCTTTTTCTCCATCGCCGTCTGCAGTAGAGGCAATGTACACGCGGCCATCATCATCAATATCAATAGCGACATTAGTTTCCTCAATAATCTTGCGGATAGTTTTGCCCCCTGGTCCAATCACATCACGGATCCGGTCTACAGGAATCTCTGTAGTAATGATCCTAGGAGCGTAAGGTGATAGTTCTTCACGCGGCTGAGCAATTACTTCCAGCATTTTATCGAGAATAAAGAGACGTCCCTCACGTGCTTGGGCTAATGCATTTCTCAAAATATCTTCACTTACTCCACTGACTTTGATATCCATCTGCAGGGCTGTAATTCCTTGACTGGTTCCAGCCACTTTGAAGTCCATATCTCCTAAAGCATCTTCAAGACCTTGGATATCCGTTAAAATCGCAATTTGATCTTCGTACTTAACTAAGCCCATAGCAATGCCGGCAACCGGTCGCTTAATTGGGACACCTGCATCCATTAAAGCCAAAGTACTGCCGCATACGCTTGCCTGAGAACTGGAACCATTAGATTCAAGAACTTCTGAAACCAAGCGGATGGTGTACGGAAATTCTTCTTCTGATGGTATCATAGGCAACAGAGCTCTTTCGGCTAATGCTCCGTGTCCAATCTCTCTCCGACCTGGGCTGCGGATTGACCTTACCTCACCTACCGAGAAGGGCGGGAAGTTGTAGTGATGAATATAACGTTTACGATCTTCATCAGTGAGGTTGTCCAGCAGCTGTTCATCGGACTTTAATCCAAGGGTACAGACAGTTAGAACCTGGGTTTGTCCCCGGGTAAACAATCCGGAACCATGGGTTCTTGGAAGAATCCCAACCTTCACACTAATTGGTCGGATCTGGTCAGTTTTGCGTCCATCTGGCCTAATGCCATTGATGATCATGGTGCGTACAATCGTTTTGGTTAAATCATCAATGATAGCATCAATAGCTTTTTCGTTCTCCAGATGTTTTTCTTCACCAAACTGCTGCTGATATGTTTCATGGATCAGTGTGCGGACGTCACTCACGTCTTGTTCCCGTTCAAGTTTGTTCTGATTGTATAATGCTTCCTTGAGTTTATCGGATGCGAAATCAGTAATCCACTGAACAAGGGTTTCTTCAGGCTGGAAGAGTTCTACTTCAACTTTTGGCTTACCGATCTTTGCCCGGATTTCTTCCTGCAGGGCACAGATTTTCTTAACTTCTTCGTGGCCAAACATGATGGCCTGCAGCATAATCTCTTCATCAACTTCATTTGCTCCCGCTTCTACCATCATGATTGCGTCAGCAGTACCAGCTACAACCAGATCAAGATCCGATTTGGCTTCTTCGGCAGAAGTTGGATTGATCACGAATTTACCATCAACGCGACCTACTTTCACTCCCCCAATCGGTCCCTCGAAGGGAATATCAGAAACGGTTAGGGCAGCACTTGCTCCAATCATCGCGGCAATTGATGGTGAATTGTTCTGATCAACCGACAGTACAGCTGCAACAACCTGTACATCGTTGCGGAATCCCTCTGGAAACAGCGGCCGCAGGGGTCGGTCAATCATCCGGGCTGCTAAGATTGCTTCTTCACCTGGTCTACCTTCTCTTCTACCCCATCCCCCTGGTATTTTTCCCACAGAGTACATTTTTTCTTCATAATCAACGATTAGTGGGAAAAAATCAATATCTGGGCGAGGCTGTTTTGCCATAGTGGCTGTAACTAATACTACTGTATCGCCATAACGGACTAACACAGAGCCGTTTGCCTGTTTGGCCAGCTCGCCAAATTCCAAGGTTAGGGTTCGATGACCTAATTCCATTGTAAATGTATCGGGCATCGACATACCTCCTTTGCACATAGTATTCCCCATTTTTCCATTCTGTAAAGGTTGCAAAAAAGAGCGGGACTCCCCCGCTCGTTTTTATCGACGTAAACCGAGCTCTTCGATAATGGCACGGTAACGATCGATGTCTTTTTTCATCAGGTAATTCAGCAAACCGCGACGTTGTCCAATCATCTTATATAATCCTCTGCGTGAATGATGGTCTTTTTTGTGCACACGCAGATGATCAGTCAGTTCACTGATTCTTTGAGACAAAATCGCAATTTGCACTTCAGGAGAACCTGTGTCATTGTCATGACGCTGATACTTCTTGATCAGTTCCTCCTTGCACTCTTTAGAGATCACACCTCTCACCCCCATATTAACAAGATCACCATAATCCAAGCAGAACGCCGGAGCTGCGTTTCCCCCTAGAATATGGTTATTCCTTACTTATTCTAACACAATTCTTTGTCCTTGTAAACGATAATTGTCGATATGGGCAGCAGCATATTCATAATCTCTGCTGAGCTGCTCCTTCAGGGATTGAATCGATGAGAACTCCTTCCAGGATCTCATTTTCATTAAAAAACAGACTTCAATAGTCTGCCCATACAAGTCACCGCTGAATTCGAACAAATACGATTCCACCGTACCATTGGGACTAACGGAGGTCATAGCCGGATAACTGCTGCCATCTGGGAGAAAACACCAGGTTAAGTAAGCACCAGCTTGCGGCAATACCAGCCGTGGATCGATTTTAGTATTTGCCGTTGGAAAACCAAGCTCTCGACCTAATTTTTTGCCGTGAACAACTGTGCCATGGTAAGAATGAAAGCGACCCAGTAGCTCCGCTGCTTGTTCAACATTACCTTCTCCTATAAGTTCTCTAATACGGCTGCTGGATACCGGCTGATTGTTATGTAAGAAGGGTGATATAACTTCAACAATAAAGCCATGCTGCTCGCCCAGCTGTCTTAAAAGCTCAGTATTTCCTTCGGCTCGGTGGCCAAAACGATAGTTAAAACCACAAACCACTGCGGCAGCCTTCAGTTCACCTAATAGGATATCAGTAACAAATTCTACTGCGGGAATCGCTGCAAACTCGGGATCAAACTCAGTCCACACTACCTGATCAACACCTGATGCTAACAGCAGTTTCTGTTTTGTCTTGAAATCAGTAATTAACCTCAGTTCTTTATGAAACAGCTGTTCAGGAGGGTAATCGAAGGTAAACACCATACTGGTTAAATTAAGTACATTTTTAATTGCAGTCGCCTGCTTCAACAGCTGCTGGTGCCCTAAATGCACTCCGTCAAAAGTCCCCAGGGCAACAACTGCTTTTTCCGTGTTGCGATTACTTGTCCAATACAGTTTCAGTCAGCGTCCCTCCTTCAGAACACGAATAGGCTGGCAGATCAGCTGCTCTTTGTATCTAATTTCACCAATGGCCAAAAGTTCTCCATCAACAGCAGTAATTAATACCTGGTCCCCCACCACCAATGACTTTGGCACGTCCACTAAATAATCAGGTGTGATGGCATTGCCGTTAAGCACACGCCTCTCCATGAAGGGAGCAACCTTAACTTGGGGAAAATCTGGAAGTGCTTTTGCCATCGGAAGGAGAAAGTCGAAATTTCCCTGATCTGCCATTGCCTCAAGTTCTTCCAAAGTTATGCTAGTTTCAATCGAAAATGGCCCTACGCCAATCCTTGTCAAAAAAGACATATGGGCATAAGTCCCTAAAGCACGGCCAAGATCGTGACAGAGGGTGCGGATATAAGTTCCTTTTGAACAACGAACATAAAATAAAACCCGACTGCCGAAAGCTAACGAGTGCTGCGTTTCAGGCCAAATTTTATTGATATGCAGTTCTTTGATGGTAACTTTCCGGGGTTTACGTTCGATGGTAACCCCCTGGCGCTCTAATTGATATAGGCGTACACCATTAACTTTAACTGCTGAAGCCATTGGAGGAATTTGGTTGATTTGACCTAAAAAACTGCTGAAAGCTGTTCCCAACTTGTTTGGTGAAATGTTCAGCTCAGTATCTAAGTCAACAGTTTCGCCGTCAGCATCCTGCGACGTGGTACTAATTCCCAGAGTCATCTCAGCAATATATGTTTTATCGTGATCGGCGAGAAAAGGAACTAACCTGGTAGCTTTTCCAACACAAAGGAGTAAAACCCCGCCCGCACCTGGATCTAACGTGCCAGTATGGCCAATCCGCTTGATCCTGAGAATTCTCCGTACATAGCTAACAAGTTGATGTGAACTCATACCTGGAGGCTTAATTACATTGATGATTCCATTCATAATTCTTCACCCTCCAGCAATTTAGACGCAGCATTTATTACTTCCTCTACAATAGCAGAGAGCTCACCTTCCATTTGAGCGCCAGCCGCTAAAAGGTGACCACCTCCACCGAAGTGTACAGCCAGCTGATGAATGTCGATGCTGTTGGAGCGAAAACCGATCCTAACGATTCCTGGAGCCATTTCCCTAAATAGTATCGCTACCTCGCAGCCTTTTACCATTCTAACATAATCGATCAGTTGATCGCACCAACGAGGATCCATGCCGAACTCGGCAAAATCTTGCTCAGCCAATGCTAGCCAAACTAAACGCCGATAATGCTTTGTGTTTAATTTCGCTAAGGCATAGCCTAGAAACTGCATAAATTCCAGGGGCTTTGATTCAAACAGAACTTGGGCTGTAACGCTTGGAACAGCTCCACAGGTTGTTAAATCAGCAGCTGCTGCGAAAACTTCCGCGGTGGTATTGGCATGGCGAAATCCACCGGTATCGCCTACAATGCCTGCGTATAGAGGCTGAGCAATGCCGTAATCTAAATCAATACCTGCAGTCTTAAACAACTGATACAAGATCATGCAAGTCGCAGCTTGTTCAGGATCAATATAATTGATGGTGCAGCTGCCCGGATTGCCTTTATGGTGGTCAATATTAATAGTGACTTCAGCTTTTTTAATTAATGGCAAAAGTTTTCCGGTCCGCTCCGGTTCGCAATCCAAAATAATTGCCGTTTGATAATCTATGTCCTGGAAAGGCAGAATCCGACTCATATTAGGCCACGGAAAATCCGGAATCGGATCGGCGCACATCATCCACACTTTTTTACCAATTCGCCTAAGATATTGATACATAGCCAACATGGAACCGATACTGTCAGGATCTGGATTTTCATGGCTGCAGATCAAATATCTGTCGTATTTTGCCAATGCAGCCAGCAGTTCAGCTTGTTTATTCACCATCACTGCCTCCATCGAGATCAAGCTTTTTGAGAATCGCGTCGATTTTTGAACCATATTCCAGAGATTGATCGTAATGAAAACTGAGTTTAGGAACAGTCTTGAGTCTTAACTTTTTAGCCAGCTCCGAGCGAATGAAGCCAGTGGCTTTATGCAAACCTTCCATTGTCTGCTCGCGCTCATTTTCATCGCCAAGTACACTGATAAAGATCTTGCAGTAAGAATAATCTCGCGAGAGCTCAACATCAGTAATACTGACAAATCCCAATCTCGGATCCTTTACCTTACGCTGGATAATAAAACTGGCTTCTTTCTTAATCTCTTCCTGAAGTCTTTTTATGCGTTCACTCATATCGTCACCCCACTTGACACTACAAACTGCGGGCAATCTCTTTAATTATATAAGCTTCGATAAAATCTCCCACCTTAATATCATTAAAACGCTCGATGCCTATTCCGCACTCATATCCCTGCAGTACTTCCCTGACATCATCTTTAAAGCGTTTGAGAGAGCTGATCTTGCCTTCATGAACGATAACATTGTCCCGAAGCACTCGAACATTGGCTGACCTAGTAACTTTACCATCCATTACATAACACCCAGCCACCGTACCTACACCTGGCACTCTGAATGTCTCGCGCACTTCTGCCCGGCCGATAGCTTCCTCTTTATATTCAGGTTCGAGCAGTCCGCTCATGGCAGCTTTTACCTCATCGATAGCATCATAAATAACCCGATAGCCGCGAATATCTACTTTTTCCCGTTCCGCTGCCCGGAGTGCATTGGGATCTGGACGAACGTTAAATGCAATAATAATTGCGCCAGCTGTCGCTGCTAACTGCACATCGGACTCTGATACTCCACCGACTCCTTTATGGATCACATTCAACCTTACCTCATCAGTAGAAAGTTTTTCCAGTGAAGATCTGAGTGCTTCCAATGAACCTTGAACATCTGCCTTCAGAATGATGTTTAGCTCCTGGATCTGACCTTCCTGGATTTGGGCGAATAAATCCTCGAGATTAGCTCTGACAGGTCCTCTCAATTCCTGTTCACGCTGTTTCTGACGTTTGATTTCAGCTACTTGCCGTGCAGTTTGTTCATCCTCAGTAACAACCAGCACATCTCCAGCCTCTGGCACTTCCGAGATACCGACAATCTCTACTGGTTGAGCAGGAACAGCCTTGTCTATGTTTTCACCCCGGTCGTTGACAATTGCCCGCACACGACCGTAAACACAGCCTACAACAAAGTCGTCTCCGATTTCTAAAGTGCCTGTATTGATCAGTACAGTGGCAACTGGTCCTCGATGTTTATC
>JAAYLQ010000126.1 GCA_012521805.1 Bacillota bacterium | reverse complement strand
GTGTTCTTGGTGCATCAGCATCATGGCTGCCAGCTGTTCGCTGGTATAGACGGAACCTTTCCCACCAAAGCTAAGCTGATAATTCTGGCAGTATACACAGCGGAGATTGCAGTGGGCAAAAAAGATAGTCCCGGAACCCCTTCTGCCAACCAACTGCCGTTCTTCACCAAAATGAGGCCCAACGCTGGATATTTTCAACCCGTCCCCGGCTCCACAGAAACCTTTACTTTTAGTTCGGTCTACCCCGCATTCCCTGGGACAGAGCAGGCACTGATGCAAATGCTCTTTTGCAGCAGCGATTCGCCCTTCAAACTCCTCCTTGGTAAACCGAAGATAGCCTGCTTGATATTCCACACCAACCACCCCCACAGGCATCTATTTTTGCTATGAATAAAGCCGCCTGATCGGCGGCTCATTTTCTACCCTAACCCCTGAGAATCTTGTCCAGAGACTTTCCCTTTGCCAATTCGTCAACAAGTTTATCGAGCCACCTAATTTTCTGCATCAGGGGATCCTCGATTTCCTCCACTCGTATCCCACAAACTACACCTGTGATCTTAGTGGCATTCGGATTGATCTGGGGAGCCTCGTTAAAAAAGGTCTCGTAATCCACGTTTTTATCAATTTGCCGCTGCAGACCAGCTTGATCATACCCAGTTAACCAGCAGATTACCTTATCTACCTCTGCTTTGGTGCGTCCTTTACGCTCAGCCTTTTTAACCAGCAGTGGGTAAACCCTTGAAAATGCCATTTTAAATACTCGTTCACTGCTCATATTGTATCAATCCTTTCGTGCTGCTTTTTCTTGCAAATTCAACAATGCAACGCTTCATATTATAATACAGCTCGAACCACAGCAGCATATTGATCCCAATTCTCTAATTGATACCGATGATGGCGGAACAGGGGAATCAGTTTTCTTCCGAGCAAGTTTTGCCCCGGTTCAATAATGATACAACTGCGGTAATAGTTCTCGCAGCGCATTTGCTTATGAAAGTCGGGAGCTAACACTTTTACAATGAGTTCGCTCGTTGCCAGCACAGGAATCTCTGATAGGAACAGAGAATCCAATTCTTGTCGCAAATAGGGTACCCATTCTGCTGCAACTTTGTGCCAATGTTTGTTTTTTGAGCTGTCACAATTAAAGTAGTTGCGGCAGAGGTTTTGGGCATAGATTTCACCAAGCTTCAATCCTAATATATCTAAGTTGTGTTTAACAGCCATAAAAAACTTATTCTTAGGTCCAGGATTTTCCAAGCCAAAGACATATTTAAACCTGGCGTTATACTGAGTGCCTGGATCAGTGCCTAAGACAATTGCTCTGATTGGCCCTTGTTCCCAATAAGGCTCTGGCCAGTTATCGTCATCCACATACACATCTGGAAAATTAGTTTTAAGCTTCTGCTTTATTTTGCTATAGTCCACAACATAATCTCCTTCGCGCTTAAATGTTTATTCTGTGCAGCCCAGCCAAATTCTCACGGAATCCTGCAGCGCTAGCTCAAGACCTGATTTCAGCACCGCTTTCCGCTCTGATAACGAATCAAATCCTGTGTTCAGCCGTCCTGCAGCATCTAACAAGTCCGGCTCAGGATTGTAATCCTGCCATAATAGAAATGGCATCCGATCTGCCGTATAATAATGGGCAAGCAGATGTCCCTGCAGCGGCTGCACCCCATTTCTAGCCCAGGCATTAGTATACAAATGCCATAAACCATCGCTGGGATCGGAGTCGAGCCAAATAGAGCTCGCTTCGGACTCTGTTAGGTAAACCCTCTCAACTTGAAAGCCAATTGATTCTAATTCATCAGCGATATAATCCCCTAAAATTCTGCGTTCATCTTCCGAGCGGATTAGAAATACCAGCTCCACAGCTTCCCCATGATAGCACCACTGATTGTCAATCAATTCTGCGCCTAACTTAACCATTTCCTCAGCAATAACAGCCTGGGCAGCTTCTTTATCCCAGCTGTACATCTGTTCTAACTCTTCGAGAACATCTGATATAAATTCATAATCAAATGACTTAGGATGAATGTATGTTAAGCACGGAACCAGAGTTCCAGCATAAATGCTGTCGGCAATATAACTGCGATTAACAAGCCGATTCATTGCTTCGCGAATTTTAGGGACTGAAAAGGGATTCAATCTTGCTGTTCCATTCTCAGTGCTGAAGACAGCAGGGTTAAAACTTAACTCCACAAACGTAACTGGTGGATTAGGCACTGGTGAAACTAGAAAAGCTGGGCTGTCACCTTTTTCCGCTACAGCAGCCTGGGGTTGATAGAAAAAATCACTGGCTTTAGGTGCAATTAGTATGCTGCTGGCCGCAGTATTTAACACCGCAAAACCCCTGTCATTGGTGTTTAAGGAGGAACCATCTGAAAGATAGAAAGGCACTCCGCCAATTCCACTACCCCACTGATCTGCAACGTTGATCAGTATGCTCTGCTCCTCATGGTAAAACACTGCTGTGACCGATTTGTCCCCATCCAGCAGTACCTTTGTTTCTGGTGCAAAGGAATCCTCAACCTCCCCAATCCAGTAGCTAAATTCCCAGCCAGGAGCAGGAACGGCGCTTAAGGTTACAACTGTGCCGCTCAAGTACTCATGAATTCCTACCTCCGGCGTAACCATACCCTGACCGCTGGTAGCAAGCTTCAGCTCTACCTGTACAGCCGGAGCGTTCGTGCCGTCCTGACACCCACTCAGCATCAGGAGTAAAATAAGAATTAGTACAGATGCAGCTCTCTTTGTTAAGCCCATTTTCAAATCTCCTCTTCACCGGATTATCATGCTGATACTTTGAATATACGATATATTTGGTGAAGTCCCTTTAATTAAAATTATCCTCAGAGAAAACCCCTTCCCTGAGGATGCTGGTGCAGCTAATCACGGCTGTCGAGAAACTACCACCGAAACGCTCACTACTTTACCTAAATTCAAAAATAAATAACCTTCAGCGGAAAGTTTAATCCACTGAAGGCGTAAAAAAAGCAATATTCAATTAAAGCTTAAAGCGGCTCATCTGCTGGTCAACTGCTTCCGCTGCATGGACAACTTCTACTGTCGATGCTGCCATCTGTTCTGTGGAAGCAGATTGCTGTTCTGTAGTAGCACCAATTTCTTCAGCGCCAGCAGACAGCTCTTCGCTGGCGGTAGCTATCTCGCCGATATCATGGGTTAAGGACTTAATTACTTCAGCAATCTCGGCAAACATGTTGCCAGTACGGGTAACAATATCCATACCTTCTTTTACTTTACCAGCGCCTAAATCGGTACGCTCAACCGACAAATTAACCGAATCCATTGTCCGCTTGATCAATTTGGTAATGTCCCCCGCAGCCTGAGCTGATTGTTCAGCTAACTCTCGAACTTCATCAGCAACTACCGCAAAGCCTCTGCCCTGTTCGCCAGCTCTAGCTGCTTCAATCGCAGCATTTAATGCTAACAGATTAGTTTGATCCGCGATTCCAGTAATAATCGAAACGATGTTGCCGATCTCCTCTGACTGCCGCCCTAAATCCTTGATCTCTGCAGCTAGTTCTGTTACTACGTTGTGAATTTCGTTCATGATTCTAACTGTTTGCTCGATTTCAACTGATCCCTGTCTTGACATCTCGTTGGTTTTTTCAGCTAATTCAGCGATTCGTTGGGTGTTGAAGTTCAGCCGATCGACTGCGCCGGCAAACTCATTGGCACTTCGGGCCAATTCTTCTACTGATGCGCTGGTCTCCTGGGCACCAGAAGAAATCTGCTCAGCAGAAAAGCGGACAGTGCTTACTGAATCTTTTACTGCTGTTACCATGTCCCGCAGTTCAGATTTCATTTTGTTGAGGGCAGCGGTAAGTTCCCCGATCTCATCCCTGCTCTGATAAGCCACATCAGACACACCGAGATTACCAGCAGCAATCTCTTGAGTAAATGACAGCAGCAGCGATACAGGTCTGGTAATCGATCTGGTTATTACAACCGCTGCCACAATAGCCACAACATATGCTGTCACCAGCAGTCCGAGAACAGTTAATGTGGCGGAAGCCGCGCTATCACTGGCACTAGCATTAAAGTCTTCAGCCCGGACTCTAGTATCATCAACTACCTTTTGGATACTGCTTTCTACCAGCTCGATTTGGGCATTTCCCATGGACCGCGATACATTTGCTGCTCTCTCCTGCTGACCTAGTTCTATGTAGTAAATAACTTCATCCCTAATCGGCTTCCAGTCTTTAAATGCTTGAAGGGCAGCGTCAAGCAGGGAATGATCCCCTAGATAGCGCTCATAAAGGACATCAAAATTTTGTAAAACCTGCTGCTCGAGCTGATCTATATTTTCATAATAACTATTGCGTAAATTTTTGTCCGGTGTGAGTACCACATCTTTCATATCCCGAGCCATTGCATTTATGTTTGCCTGTGCCTCTAAAGCATTTACATGAGCTGTGTAGGAATAATTAAACATGGTATCGGTGGTATCAGCAATTCTGCCCATATAAAATATTGCAGAGCCGGTAACCACTGTGCTCACTATCAGCACCAGTGCGAAACCTAAGATCATCTTTTTCGACAGCCTTAAATTACGAAACATACTGCTCTCTCCTCCGTAGTTTTTCTAGCTGTTGGATTTCCTGACTTGTCATTAATTTTTTTGGATTGACAATTGGAATTAAGCGGTCATCTACCTTACAGATGTAATTCATTAAACTCTGATCCATTCCATGAATGTTATTCAGGGCTTCTAAAGAGTGATTTGAAACATGCAGCACCTCCGCAACGGAGTCCACCAAATAACCAACCATGGAATTCTCAAGCTCAATTAAAAGAACGCGTTGATTAGTTCGGTCAGAGACCAGGCTGTCTCCCATCTCGAATCGTTTCCGCAGATCAAATATGGGAAGCATAGTGCCTCTAACATTGGTAATACCTACCATCCAGGGTGGCATTTCCGGCAAAGCAACGACTTGAGAAAAGGAGATTATCTCTCTAACCGCTGAAATTCGGATGCCAAATTCGTGTCCCGCAACCGTGAATACCACCACTTGAAAGCCAGCTGGCGTATTCTCGCCATTCATTCCCCATCCCACCTCCCCCCTTATTTGAGAATACTTCCAGGTGCAGCGCACGCTGAAAAATTCAAAATAAATTACGACCCCAGCCAATGCTTAGGATCGCTAAAATTTCTTCTAAATAATTAACAATACAAAATAATTATCGGCGTATAAGCTGCTGATCTTGAGTTGATTTTCGCAAAATTTATCTGTTGGGCATCCGAATTCCTATATAAAAATCGAGTAGGTAACCGCTAGGTGATCAGCCTAGCGGTTTTCCTCTCACAGAACGGTACGTACGGACCGCGTATACCGCTCCTGATAGACCTCAGTCATACTTCGTAGGATTGATGCAAAAGACCGACTTCATATTTCGTTAAATCCACCAGACCCATTTCGTGGTGAAACCATCGGTTTGGCAGAGCCATGTTGACTAAGGGAGATGCCGAGTTTCTCCATCGTGTGACGGAAATTTTCTCAAAGCTCCCCTTG
>JAAYLQ010000125.1 GCA_012521805.1 Bacillota bacterium | reverse complement strand
TTCCCGAGGCTTTAGAACTGCTAAAGCAGTATGATATGCACGCTTCGGCAGACAGTGATTATCACTTTGCTTTAAGCGATGCAGCTGGACGCAGTGTTGTAGTGGAGTATGTTGAAAATAAAATGCATGTTTTTGCTACCCCGGTGGTGACCAATTATTTTCTTACCCCTGGTTCCTATTATCGGGTTGGTCAAGGACATGATCGTTATCAAGTGCTGATGGAGCATTATACTGCCGGTAACGGCATATTGTCTCATGAGGAGATCAAAAACGCGCTGGCCGCTGCAGCCCAAAGGGGCAGAATCAGTACCCTGTGGTCAATTGTTTACGATCAGCAGACTTTAGAACTAGCATTTTATCATGAGCAGGATTTTGCTAATCCGCTGTATTTTTGTCTTAAATAGCCATAAAATGACCTACTTGACGCTGGTGACTTAATATGAGAAAATAGCGTTGCTGCATTTAAGTAAATTGATACAATAAAACGTTTTTTTATGAAGAGAAAAGAATTGGGGTAGAGGTGGTTAAATGTTAAGTTTATTATTGGATAAGCTGAAGGAGTCAGCATTTTCAGTAATTCCAATCATTGTTCTCGTACTTATACTCAGTTTTACTGCGGCGCCAATGCCAACTTGGAATCTGGTCTTTTTCTTAGTGAGTGCCCTGGTGATGATTTTAGGAATTGCCTTATTTAATTTAGGTGTAGATACATCATTAATCCCAATTGGTGAGCATGTAGGTTCTTCTGTAGTCAAGAGCAGAAAACTAGCCTTTATTATTGTGATGACATTTGTGATTGGGGTATTTGTCACAGTTGCCGAACCAGATCTGATTCTCTTAGCAGGGCAGATTAATGGAGTTGCTGATGCAGCGATTATCCTGACAGTGGCTGTTGGTGTCGGTCTTGGACTTGTTGCAGCATTTCTGCGCATTTTATTTCAGTGGCCGCTTTCATTTATTCTCATCGGCTGCTATCTGCTGGCATTTATTTTTTCCAGCTTTACCAATACAAATTTCCTCTCAATTGCCTGGGAATCTGGAGCGGTGACCACCGGTCCGATCATGGTGCCTTTTGTAATGGCCCTGGGCCTTGGTTTGGCGTCCATTCGCGGTGACAATGCTACCCATGAGGACAGTTTCGGTTTAGTAGCCCTCACTTTGATCACTCCAATTATTGCGGTTTTAGTTCTGGGCATGTTCTTTTCCCCTACCGGAGGCAGCACCATAAGTGTGTCTGAGGTGGCATCTTTTGCTGATATTTTTGCCCTTTATAAAACAGGGATTCCTGAGCAGTTTTCCCAGGTAGCGCTGGCACTGCTGCCGATGATTGTTCTGTTTGTTGTTTTCCAGATTGCAGTTCTGCATTTAAAAACCAAAGCCCTTTTGAAAATAGGTGTTGGCACTGTCTACACATATATCGGTCTGGTGCTGTTTTTAGCCAGTGCTAATGTTGGATTTATGCCTGCTGGTTATCTCCTCGGCAGTTCCTTGATTGCTAATTCCAGTAGGTGGGTGCTGGTGGTGGTTGGGTTTGTAGTTGGCTACTTTGTAGTTGCTGCAGAACCGGCAGTATTTGTGCTTAAACGCCAGGTGGAAGAAGCTACCGCTGGAGCGATTCCGGCAAAGGCAATGGGCATCGGCTTATCGGTTGGTGTGGGATTGGCAATCTCCCTGTCCATGGTGCGGGTACTTACCGGTTTATCGATTTTGTATATTATCATTCCCGGTTATATTTTAGCACTGATCTTAACGTTTATTGTTCCCCGCCTGTTCACCGCAATCGCCTTTGATTCCGGCGCTGTTGCTTCCGGGCCGCTGGCTGCGACGTTTATGCTTCCCTTAGCAATTGGCGCTAGTGAAGCGGTTGGCGGCAATATCTTTACAGATGCATTTGGGATAGTCGCTGTTGTGGCCCTATTTCCCGTGCTGACACTTCAGCTGTTTGGAGTAGTGTATGTGCTAAAATCGAGAAAAGCTGCCAGGGAACTAGAAGTTCCTGCCGAAGATACTATTATCGACCTGGATTATCCAGAGGATGCTCCAGAGGTATCTGAACAATTTTAACGATGATTGGAGGACTACCCATGGTGGAGACTTCAGAGGATAGATTAGAAGCGCTCATTACTATTTTAGATTACAATTTAAAGGATCGGTTAGCTGATGCGTTGAAACAGTGCGGCATACCGGCGGCATTTTTGCTTCACGGTTCCGGCACAGCTAAATCTGCAATTTACGATATCCTCGGCTACGGGGGTCCGAAAAAGATTGTCTGCATCAGCCTCCAAACGCATGGAATGGCGGCTCTGTTTCTGGAACAGCTCAATCATATGATTGACTTCAGCAAACCTGGAACAGGGATTGCCTGTACTGCTAGTTTGAGCAGTATCAGCAGTACAGTCTCAAAGGTCCTCAAACAAGCTGACGAGAATATGGAGATGGGAAGTGAGGAAATGTCCACTACACCTACAGAAAAATATCATCTGATTGTTACTGTGGTAAACTCCGGCCACTTTGAGCAGGTAATGGAAGCAGCCAAAGATGCTGGCGCGACTGGCGGTACCCTGGTTCATGGTCGTGGCTTAGGATCAAAAGAAGCGGTTAAGTATCTCGGCATTACAATTGAGCCGGAAAAAGACCTGGTTCTAATTGTGGCGCCAGAGCAGAAGAAGCGGACAATTATGGAGAGCATTTCTCAGGCTGTTGGCCTCAACACTGACGGGCACGGCATCTGCTTCTCCCTGCCTTTAAATAATATTATCGGTCTTGGAGCTCATATTGATAATATCAATGAGCTGTAAAAGGGAAACTTTAAGGGTTAGACCTGTGGTCTGACCCTTATTGCTAATAATCACCTAAATCAGCTTTAAACTTCGCAGCCAGCTGCTCCGGCCAGTCGGACAGCGGTGCCAGCCTGCCGAAGAAGAAACGCAGGGTTTCAGGCTCTTCTACAAATTTAAGTCCTCCAATCAGGCGGCGGTTTTCATAGAGCCAGGTTAACCGGTCAACAGTGTATTTCACTTGGGATAAAGTAAATACCCGCCGCGGCAGAGCTAAGCGGAGCAGCTCCATATCTGCCAGCGGTTCAGTACCATCGGGCTCCCGCTGTTCAGACATGGTGCCCCGTTCCATTCCCCGCACACCGCTGGCAATATACAGAGCGGCCGCTAAGGCGCCAGCGGGATACTGAGATTGGGGTATATGGTCCAGAAACTGCATCGCATCAATGTGGCATCCCAAGCCACCCGGCGGTGTTACTACCGGCACACCCCGTTTCTGCAGCTCCTCTGCCATGTAGGCAATAAACTGCGGTCCATGGCTGATCATATCCAGATCCATAGTTTCTTCCAGGCCAACGGTTATCGCTTCCATTTCCCGCACCGACATCCCGCCATAGGTTAGGAACCCTTCATATAAAGGAATAAACTCCCGAATTTGGTTGTAAAACTTGTCGTTATTGGTCATCAAACCGCCGCCCCGGGCGCAGCCGAGCTTGCGGCCGGAGAAATAGAGAATATCACATAGATCAGAGATGCGGCGGGTGATTTCCCGGATGCTCAGATCGCGGCAGCTTTCCTCCCGGGTTTTGATGAAGTAAAGGTTGTCCGCTAACAGGCTGGCATCGAGTACCAGCACTAAACCATAGCGATCGCACAGCGCCCGCACCTGGGTTAAATTCTCGAGGGAGAAAGGCTGTCCACCGATTAAGTTAGTGCCTGCTTCCATCCTAACAAAGGCCACTTTGTCAGGACCGTGTTCTTGAACAACCTGCTCCAGTTTTTCCAGATCCATATTCCCTTTAAAGGGATGAGTGCTGGTAACTTTGTAGGCTTCCTCAATTGGGGTTTCCACAACAGTGCCGCCGTTCAGCACAATATGGGCTTTGGTGGTGGTAAAATGATAGTTCATCGGCACAATACTGCCGGGCGTGACAAATACTTGTGCCAAAATATTTTCACAGGCGCGGCCTTGGTGAGCTGGGATGAAATAATTAGTGCCGAACAGCTCAGTGCACTTGGCTTCTAGTTTGGAGAAAGTCTGGGAACCTGCATAGCTGTCGTCTGCTTCCATCATAGCAGCAAGCTGCCGATCGCTCATGGCGTTAACTCCGCTGTCAGTCAGCATGTCCAGATAGACATCCTCGTTTTTCAGCAGAAAAGTGTTGGTTCCGGCTGCTTGAACAGCCCGGAGGCGCTCTGTGACCGGGATCAGGTTCAGCTTCTGCACAATCCTCACCTTGTGCATTTCTAAAGGAAATTGTTCTCCAGTATAAAACTTCAGATTGACCATCACGTTCACTCCTTATATGTTTGCAATAAAAAAAGTCGTCCTGTTCAGGACGACTATCAGCCGCGGTACCACCTGGATTAATCTGCTTACAGATTCACTCATTTCAGGAAGTCATCACTTCCCTAACCGGTAACGACGGTAGACGGCAAGACCTACTGCTGTTTCAGTCCGCAACTCCAGGGTGTATTTCAGTCAGCGGCCGCTGCCAAGTTCCACCAATCCTTGGCTCTCTGGAAACTTCCGGTTGACCTACTTCTCCCTATCATTGTCTTTAGTTATTTTTTGTTAAGGAAATTATAAATTATTTCGAGAGATTTGTCAAATATTGCCGCAAAAGATCTTATTTTCTCAGTCTCGCCTCGATCTCATTCGCGGTTCTGCTGGCTGTTGCCTGCTCCTGACTGACCACTCGGCAGCCGATGGGAGCAAGCAGGAACTGACCCATCCGGACATGGACAATTGCCACGGGAATTCCGATGATCGTGAGGGCATAAACAATACCTAGGATCAGGTGCCCGATTGTCAGGGCAATACCGAAGGGAATCCAAACCAGATTGAGGATCCAGGAAAAAACTCGGTACAGCAGTGACACATTGCTTTTACCCTTCAGCTCGGTAACCCTGATTACCTCTTTCCCATAAGGAAAGGCAGCCAGCTTAGCAAAATCAAAGCAGGCTCTGCCAATCGGGATGCCGATGATGGTTAGATAAAAAACGCAGCCGATCAGCAGCCAGGTTAAAGCTAGCGCAGCTCCACCAAAGACAAACCACAACAGATTTCCTAGTGCAGTCATCACTTTCACCTTCCTCAAGCAGTAATTCGGCAGCAGGAATTTGATTCCTCCTGGATTTTGCAGGGAATGGGCGGGATTTGCCGAACTGAAATCATGTTTAATTATCGATGTAAGGAGTTTTTAGATGTTTAATTTTGATCCCTTATTATATCCCTACGCTTCGCAGCGGATGACAGTTTATGCACAAAACGGCATGGTGGCCACTTCTCAACCGCTGGCTGCTCAGGCCGGTTTAGAGATTTTAAAGCGGGGAGGCAACGCAATTGACGCAGCAGTGGCAGCAGCAGCCTGCCTAACTGTTGTTGAACCAACCTCCAATGGCATCGGGGGCGATGCCTTTGCCCTGGTCTGGAGCGGCGGCAAACTTTACGGATTAAATTCCAGCGGACCCGCTCCAGAAGCAATATCGATTGACTATGTTAAACAGGCGGGACATGAGACAATGCCCAAATACGGCTGGCTGCCGGTTACTGTGCCGGGGGTGCCCGCAGCCTGGGCAGCGTTAAGCGAGCGCTTTGGCTCGCTGCCCCTTACCGAGACGTTAAAGCCGGCTGTGGACTACGCGGAAAATGGCTATCCGGTCTCGCCGATTACCGGATATTATTGGCAGCGGGCATTTGAGAATTATCAGGAAAACCTAGAGGGCGAAGAATTTGAGCACTGGTTTGCCACCTTCGCTCCCAATGGACGTCCACCGCAGATTGGGGAAATTTGGAGTTCCCTGGGACACGCTGCGTCCTTAAGGGCGATTGCCGCTACTAATGCCAAAGCCTTTTACAGCGGTGATTTAGCAGATGCGATCGATCGCTTCTCCCGGGCCACAGGCGGATTAATCCGCCGCTCGGATCTGGAAGCCTTCGCACCTGAGTGGGTTGAACCGCTGCGGATTAACTACCGCGCCTATGATGTGTGGGAGCTGCCGCCGAATGGACAGGGTTTAGTGGTGCTGATGGCATTGAACATCCTGCGGAATTATGATGATCTGGCTGTTGATCATGGGGAAACCTATCACCGGCAGATTGAAGCGATTAAGCTGGCCTTTGCTGATGGAAAAGCCTATATTACTGATCCAAATGAGCTGCCGGTTAATGTGGAGGATCTGCTATCCGAGGAATACGGCCGCAAACGCCAGAGCCTGATTGGAGCAGCTGCCCTGGAGCCAACTCCCGGCCAGTTTCCTCAGGGTGGAACAGTGTACCTAGCAGCCGCGGATAACCAGGGCAACA
>JAAYLQ010000124.1 GCA_012521805.1 Bacillota bacterium | reverse complement strand
GCGGTTAAGTAGTACGGACCCATGTCAAACATAGGGCCTCCACCCACTTTATAGTAAAATTCAGGATCTGGGTGCCAGGACTCATGTCCATGATTGACCATAAAAGCAGTTCCGCCAATCGGTTCACCGATCAAACCATCTTCGATTAGTTTGCGGCAGGTCTGAATTCCGCCACCCATGAAGGTATCAGGAGCCCCACCAACTAATAACCCTTTGGCTTTTGCTAGGTTCAGGATTGCTTGACCTTCTTCCAGGGCGATAGCTAGCGGTTTTTCTACATACACATGCTTGCCGGCATTAAGGGCAGCCAGGCAGATCTCGGCATGAACGTCCGGGGTTCCTAAGTTAACCACCAGCTCAATTTCTGGATTTTCCAGCAGTTCAGCTCCCGAGTAGTAAACATGGGGTATGTTGAACTCTGCCGCTTGAGCCTCAACGCGTTCTGGGATCAGATCGGCGGCTGCTATCAGGTCAAGGATTCCAAACTTTTGTGCATTTTTAAAATAGATGCTGCTGATATTTCCACAGCCAATAATACCCACTTTTACCGGTTTCATTATTCTTCCTCCTTAGCCGCCCATAGGAACCCACGGCGCATGATTTCCCTGCAGTGGGGGGCTTCAAGTATATCAGCATGATGTCCAAGAGAACAGTAAAATACCTTACCTTTTCCCCAACGCTTGGTCCAGATCACCGGCATGTCAACCACACCATTAGCTGCATGGGGGCCATCAACTACTGGAAAACGAGTGGTTGCTAAAACTTCAACCGCTGGATCGACATGAAGATAGTAATGCTCGCTTTTTACTATAAAATCTTCAATTCCTTCAACGATGGGACTGGATCCTTTTTTAATGTTGACTGTATATTCAACACCATCGTTGCCGGGATGTGCTACCCAATTGCCACCAGTCATAAACTGCCAATCAACATTGCTGCGAAAAGCATCGCACATACCGCCGTGGTTTCCGGCAATGCCTACACCACTGGCAACCGCATTTAACACACTTTTGCACTGCTCGTTAGTAATTTCGCCCATTGTCCAGATTGGGATGATCAGATTGAGGGTTTTTAAGGCCTCTTCGTCAGAGAATGAATCCAAAGATTGCGACATTTCTACACTGAATCCTTCTTCGGTAAGAATAGTTCTAAAGAGTTCTGCTACCAGATCAGGTTGGTGACCATCCCATCCTCCGTATACAATCAGTGCTTTTTTCGTCAACTGCTGACACCCCCGAATTCTTGTCTATGCTTCAATCATAGTGAAGCATAAACTAAATTGCTCGCCATTATTTATCCAAAATCTAGACAAAAGTTGGTTTATTTTTATAAAATGGAATAGGTGAGGTGACTGAGGTGAAGTTCTTTTTTGAAGATCGGGTCAGCATCCGCAGAAACTACAGCTCATTTGGGATATCCATCCATGATAATATCAGCTATCAGGCTCACTGGCATCCGGAGTTTGAATTAGCATATGTTGAAGCGGGCAGTCTTTGGGTTGGCATTAACAACAATAGACAAAAATTGGCTGCTGGTGATCTGGCAATCTCAGTGAGCGGTGATATCCACTTTTACGATAGTACTGATTTGGATTCTCGCATAATTCTGCTGATCTTTAAACCAGAATTCTTTGGATTAGCAGCTGATTGGCCCGATACCCGTCAGTTTGCAGCCTCATTTTTTAAGAAACATGAAGTCCATGATCAGATTCGGACAGCTTTATACAGCTTATTAGATGAAAATCAAAACAAGCATGACTATTATGAGCTGTTTATCAGAGCAAAGGTAATAGAGTTATGTGCTGCTCTGCTGAGATTTCTGCCCAGTTATCCTGGTGTTAAAGAACATAAAAACAGCGTGTCCAACCTGGAACTGCTGCAGGAAGTATTAATGTATATTGAAAATAACTTTTCCGAGGAGATTACCCTGGAGATGCTCTCCAAGCGGTTTAAGGTTGATCCTTTCAATCTCAGCAAGGCCTTTAATTCTGTAACTGGTAAGAACTTAAGGACATATATCAACACATTAAGAGTGGCTAAAGCTCAGAGTCTGATTCAAACTACCAATCAGCCGATAATTAATATTGCATTTGAATGCGGATTTAACAGTATCCGCTCCTTTAATCGAGCTTATAAGAGGTTAACTGGTCAGTCTCCTTCAGCCACTAGGAGTGAGGTAAGCCAAAAGCGGCAGAAGTAAATATCCTACCCAGGGGGTTAGCTATGGTCAAGCCTGGATTAGCATCAATTACATTTCGCCAGCTAAGCGTTGAAGAGATTACTGCTTTAGCAGCAGAGTCGGGATTGATCGGCATTGAGTGGGGAGGGGATGTGCATGTTCCCCATGGAGAGGTGAGCAGGGCTCATATGGTAAAGCGGATTACGCTTGATGCCGGTTTAGAAGTGGCTTCATACGGCTCTTATTACCGCTGCAATGATAATGTGCCATTTAGTGATGTGCTTAAAACTGCTGCTGCCTTGGAAGCTCCGGTGATTCGGGTGTGGGCAGGGACTAAGGGATCGCGTGAAGTTAGTACCGATGAGCGGGTAGGGGTTGTCGAAAATGCCCGAAAAATAGCTGATCTGGCAGCTGCAGAAGGAATTAAAATTGCTTTCGAATACCACAGCAATACCCTAACAGATACTCCTGCATCGGTGCTGCAGCTGCTGGAGGAAGTGGATCATGATAATGTCTATACCTATTGGCAGCCTTTACCTACTTTAACTGTAGAGGAAAGGGTTTTGGGATTGAAACAGATTAAGGCGCACCTTTATAATCTGCATGTCTTTGCCTGGACAGATCAGTCAAAACGCCTAAAGCTGGCAGCAGGCGAAGCCTTATGGAAACAGTATTTTGCTGTACTTCAGGGCCTACCAGGTGAGCATTATGCTCTGATTGAATTTGTCAAGCATGATGCCCCAGAGCAGCTGAGAGCAGATGCTAAAGTTCTGCATCAGTGGTTAGCTGATTATCTATAAGGTAGCTGGAGGCAAGCGTGATTAAGTCAGCTTTAGTGTTTAGTTCTGGCTGATCTAAAACTTGATCCAGCAGGAAATTGAGTATTTTTCCGATCATAGGTCCTGGTTTGAGATTGAGCTCGTAGATTAAATCGGTGCCGGTAACTGCCAAGTCCTTGACGCTTAAGGCACTATCAGCAGCCAAGATCTCCTCAATTCGCTTCAGCATCATTTGGTAATAGCTCAACACCTGCTGCGGATTGTGCTTCATACCTAGAATATCGGCTTTGCGCAGTTCAATTAAATCATAGATATTTTCAACACCGACCCGGTTTATCAATCTTCTCAAGGCTTTATCAGAGGAATCGGGATGAATTTGATACATATGATACCTAATCAATAAGCCGACCTTATTCTGCAGCTTATTGCTGTAGGTCAGCCGCTTGAGAATCTGCTGCGCTATCTCCGCTCCTAACTGATCGTGGTTGTAAAAGTGGATCCCCTTTTCATCCTTACTGAATGTCTGCGGTTTAGCAACATCATGAAGCAGGGCTGCCCAGCGCAGGTGCAGTTTTGGCCGGACTGCTTGGCAGGTGATTATCGAGTGCCCTAAAACATCCCAGGCATGATTGCTGCCTTGGTTTATTCCTGCAGTTTGAGCAAGTTCCGGAATAATCTGTTCCATCAGTCCGCAGGTGTAAAAAAGCTGCAGAGACTGTACGATCGCATCAGCTGCAAGCAGCTTATTCAGCTCTTCCTTGATTCTTTCATTGGCTACATTAACAATTAAGTGAGGCTGGATTCCCAGGAGCGTTCGCTTTTCTGGTTTAAATCCTAGCACTGCACTGAACCGAATTAAGCGGAGCATCCGCAGAGCATCTTCACTAAAGCGTTCTCTTGATTCGCCCACTGTGCGCAGAATTCTGCGGCGCAGATCTCTCATGCCAGCAAATGGATCGTGAAAAACCTCCCTCAAAGGGTCATAGGCAATTGCATTTATGGTAAAATCACGGCGGCTGAGATCTGCTTTTAGATCAGAGGTAAATTCTACATAGTCTGGACGCCTGCCATCGGAATAGTGGGCGTCTTTTCTCATGGTTGTTACCTCAACAATTTGCTCACCTGTAACGACAGAAATTGTACCAAACTGTCTGCCAGTTGGGATGGTTTTGGCAAAAATCCGTTCGATTTGGTCAGGCAGGGCATCAGTAGTCACATCCCAATCGGTGGCTTCTTTGCCGAGGAGCGCATCGCGTACTGCTCCGCCAACAATATATGCTTGAAATCCATGTTCCTGAAGTGTGCGGCACACTACTAGCACTGGTTCCGGTACTGTCACACTGGCTTTCTTTCTCAACACAACTTCACCTTCTCATCAGATCCAACTTCAACAAAACTATTCGCGGTTTGCTGTTTTGTTCCTGTATTCAAGGCTAAAGATTAGGCTGGAGTTACCGATAAATATAACAAGACTAGTATTTGGGAGAGGACGGGTATTATGCGAATTGGGGGTATAGCGTCAGGGTTTGATACTGAGCAGATTGTGAATCAGTTGATGGAAGTTGAACGCATCCCATTGGATCGCATCTATCAGCAAAAAGTTCGCACCGAATGGCAGAGAGATGAATATAGAGCATTCAATACCAAAATTGCCAGATTTCAAGAGTTAGTTTTTAATATGCAGCTTCAGTCTACATATTTGGCCCGCAGGGTTACATCTTCCGATGATTCTGTGGTCAGTGCCCGCATCAGCGGGGATGCCCAGTATGGTGTTTATGAAATTGAAGTTACCAAGCTGGCAACTGCAGCCAGTAAAGTAAGCATAGCAGGAGCTGGCAAAACATTTAACGATTATTTTGCTGAGAATTCAGGAACCATTCAGATCTGGTCTAATGCAGATAATGAGTATATCGATATTGAGATTAAGCAAGGCGATACCATAGATACTTTCATTACAGCTATCAACCAGAACAAAGATTTAGGCATTACCGCATTTTACGATGAGGCTACAGATTCTTTTGTGCTCCAGACCAAAAACACGGGTGAGAATGCTGTAATCGATATTAAGTTTAATGAATCAATGGAAGTTACAATAAATAACGAAGAAGAAAGTACTGCGGTTAATCTTGCTGATCTGCTGTTTGCAGATCCAGAACGTGTAACAGGAGAAAATGCGGTATTCAAAATCAACGGCTTGGAAACCAATCGAGAGAGCAATAGTTTTACAATTGCTGGATTAGCTGTTGATTTAAAGGCTGCTGGAGGCGCAAAGGTAAAACTGGAAGTAGCTCAGGATACAGATGCTATTTTCGACAGCATCAAGAACTTAGTAGATAAATATAACGAGCTGATTAATGAAATTCACAGCAAGATCAACGAGCCTTTCCATAGAGACTTCCCACCACTGACTGAAGCCCAGAAAAAAGAAATGAGCGACAAGGAAATTGAACTGTGGGAAGAAAAAGCGAAGAGTGGACTGCTGCGCTCTGATAGGATCCTAACTGATATTGTTTACAACATGCGCAGAGCTCTCGGATCTGTTGTTGGTGATTTGGATGGACTTAACTCCCTCCACCAAATTGGAATTAGCACCGGCAGCTGGTTTGAGAACGGCAAACTGCATATCAATGAAACAAAGCTGCGGGACGCGATAGCCAACAAGCCGGAGGAAGTAATGGCGCTCTTTACCAACAGGAGCGAAACAGAAGAGAACTTAGGCATTGCCAGAAGGCTGTATCAAGTACTGGATGCCGGCTTGGACCGCTTGGCTGAAACTGCTGGTAAAACAACTTCTTTATATGATACCAGCACTTTATCGGAAAAAATTCGCCGCTATGAAGATCAGATGGCAGCTATGGAGGAGCGGTTAATCAGAATCGAGAACCGCTATTGGGCACAGTTTACCGCCATGGAAAGAGCTTTATCCGAAATGTATGCCCAGTCTGACTGGCTCTATCAGCAGATGATGATGATGGGTGGATAGATGATGACCAGTAATCAAGAAAATCAGGTTGAAACACGCAGGCTCCTCTACCAAGAATTATTGGTATTATCGGAAGGTCTGTTACAGCACTGTCAAAATGCGGATTGGGAGCAGGAGGAAGCCCAGCAACAGCTTCTGAGGCTAATTGATCAAAGGCAGGAGATTATCGATCAGATTGCTGCATTGAACAGTGCACCACTATCTGATGCTGAAAAACAGATCATTACGGAGATTCTAGCCCTGGACCGAGAAAGTACGAAAATTGCAGCGGAAGCCAAAGCACACTTTGCCCACAAATTTAATCAGGTGCAGAGGGGCAAACGCTCAGCTAAAGCATACAATCCTGAATCTGTGCAGACAGCAGGGTATTTTATCGACCGGAAGAAATAAGGCAGCAGCAGTTCAAACTAGAACTGCGCTGCCTTTTTTTTTGCTGCTAACTTTAGATAAAGGAAATTGCCACTGCTGGTTGAATAAGTAGAAAGAGGACGTGAATCAGTTAGGAGGTTGTATGATGCAGAATTATGACAACGATCAGATCTTGCTTGAGGGTCAGGATCTCCAGGTTGGGATCAGTCCAAGCGTAGGTGCGTCGATCTTCTGCTTCAAGTACAAACTCAACAATCAATGGGTTGATCTGATGCGGCCCACTCCGGAGAGTGCGCTTAAGAATAATGAGCCAGGGAAATTTAGTTCGTTTAATATGATTCCCTATTCAAATCGCATTGAAAATGGAGTTCTCGTGCATAAAGCCCACACTTATCAGCTGGCGATCAATACCAGCGATGGGCATGCAATCCACGGCGAAGTGCGCAATCGTCCTTGGAAGGTTGTTTCCCGGTCCGATACAAAACTGGAGCTGGAGTTTGTCAGCACTGAGCATGAAGGAATCTCATGGCCATTTTGGTTTAAAGCGAGGATTGCTTATCAGCTGGACGGCAGTGAGTTTAAGATCACAACTGCTGTGCAGAACTTAAGTGATCAGGAAATGCCTGCCGGGATGGGTATTCATCCATACTTTGTCAGGGCTTTAACTGACACAGATGATCAAGTGTTACTGCAGATGTCTGCTGTCGGTATCTATCCTGGGGCCACACCTATTCCAACGGGAACGTGGGAGCCAGTCCCAGTGGAATTGGACTTTACTCAAGCGAAGGAGCTGACAACCTCCTTTGTGGATAAATGTTTTCGCATCTGCCATGCACCCGCCGTAATTACCTGGCCAAAAAGCGGAGTGCGTTTAACTATGGAGTGGGATCCGGTGTACGAGCATTTGATTCTTTACTGTCCTCGAGATGACCGGCGTTATTTTGCCGTTGAACCGGTAACGAACTGCAACAATGGATTCAATTTGGCAAACCAGGGCATGGCCGATACTGGAACAGTTTACCTCGAGCCGCAGGCTGAATTGAGCGGTACCATTAAAATCAAAGTAGAGCGTCTATAAAAATAAAACCGGGAAGTTTGGCACTGCCAATTTCCCGGTTTTATTGCTTTATGGAACCATATCACCGACACCGTTGAGAATATAGTGGGGTTGATAGGCAAACTGCTTGATAGTTTCTCGTGAGCTGACACCGCTTAACACTAACACTGTATCAATACCTGATTCAATTCCAGCGACAATATCGGTATCCATCCGGTCGCCGATAATAGCTGTTTCCTCAATGGATGTGCCCAACAACTTTAAGCCGTGCCGCATCATCAGTGGATTTGGTTTTCCAATGTAATATGCTTTTTTACCAGTTGCCAATTCAATCGGGGCAATTAAGGCTTTGGTAGCGGGGACAATTCCGTGTTCCGCTGGCCCGGTAACGTCCGGGTTGGTTCCAATCAGTTTGGCTCCTTGCCGCACTAAGCGGACAGCTAATTC
>JAAYLQ010000123.1 GCA_012521805.1 Bacillota bacterium | reverse complement strand
GGTATAAGGCATAAATATTGACATCCCGATCAAGGTTATCTAAAATCTGCAGTGTCTGCTCTGAAAGGGAATACATTTTATTAGCAGTTAAGTCTAACCGCAGATCATAAGACCGAACAATCAAGTTGATGAGCACCACTATGGCGATTACAAGCACAGTAAACAGGGCTGAGCTGCCGCCATACCGGAATTTTCGATCGCTAAACAGCTGCTTTATTTTATGTCGGCTTTTATCCACTTAGATTACCTCCCTATGTCCTTAACTCCAGCGCCGTTTTTCTAAGGTTCTCACTGTTAAAAACAGGACCACGATCACAAAACTGAGGTAATAAACAACAGAGCTGAGGGTCAGCAGTCCCATTTTAAAATTGGAAAAATGGTAAAACACGGTGAACCATCCCAATAAATGAAAAACAAAACCTTGGAAAAACTGCGGCTGCAGCCAATAAATCAGCCCCACTGCAGCTAGACCTAGAACAGCTACAGCAGCTCCCGCAAATAAACTGCGGGTCAGCCAATAAATCCAGAGAGCGACTGCCAAAACCAAAAACGCAGCAAATACTGCATTTGGATTGATTTCCACTGGAAAAATTGAACGGAATGAATCAATAAATACAACAGCCAAGAGTGCACCAAAAGTACTGATAGCAGCATTGACAATGTTATCAGTAAGGGAAGACATAAAAATGCCGATTGCAATGGACACACAGCCTAAAAGAAAAATACCGATCGTGCCGCCAACAATTTCCCACACAGCAATTTCACCAAAAAAGCTTAAGGAAAGGGGATACAAACAGGTAATCAGCAGGGTAAGTGCAAAGACTGTTACCGCAGCAAAGTATTTCCCCAAAACTACATCCGTTAGGGAAATAGGAGCTGTATAGAGCAGACGATCAGTTTTATGGGCAACCTCATCGGACATGGACCGCATAGTCAGGATCGGCACTACCAGGATAAAAACAAATAATAAATTGCCTAAAGTAGAGTTATAGTTAGGACTTGCCGAAACCACATTGCCGGTCACAAAAAAGATACTGGAAACCAGTAAAAAAACGCTCATGAACACATAACCGGTGAGGGTGCGAAAATAAGCTGATAAATCTTTAAGATAAACTGCTAGCATTCCCTATCCCCTCCTGTGAAGTAACTTGGATAAATATTTCCTCGAGAGTCAAATCATTCGGCTTCATAGTTAGAATCGGCAGTTCTGCCCTGGCAAAAGCGGAGAAAACATCTCTGCGGATATCCCGCTCTGATTTGATAATCAAATCAACAGTATCAGGTTCCCGTTCACCGGAAACTTCCACATCGGTAATATCAGTTATTCCAGCTAGAATATCCAATGCTGGTTGGGCTTGTCCAGGTACCCGAATCACAAGATCCTTACCGCCACCGAGCCTAGCTGACAGATTCTCCGGAGTATCGCTAGCGACAATCCGTCCTTGATTGATAATAACAATCCGCTCACAGACCGCACTTACCTCTGGCAGTATGTGGGAACTGAGAATCACGGTATGGGTTTTACCCAGCTCCTTAATCAAATTGCGGATCTCAATAATCTGCTTCGGATCCAAGCCAACAGTAGGTTCGTCCAGAATTAACACTTCAGGATTGCCGATCATCGCCGCACCTAAACCTACACGCTGGCGGTATCCCTTGGATAAGTTGCGAATTAAGCGTTTGCGCACATTGGTAATCTGTACTCGTTCCATTACTTCATCTATATTGCTTTTGCGCTCGTTTCTGGGAACAAATTTGATCCTGCTCACAAAGCGGTAGTATTCATCGACTGTCATATCTCCGTACAACGGTGGAACTTCCGGCAGATACCCAATTTTGCGGCGAACTTCAGCAGCATCATCCAGGACATCAAGGCCGTCCACTGTTACCGTTCCCTCAGTCAGAGGAAGGTAACCGGCAATGATGTTCATGGTCGTGCTTTTGCCCGCTCCATTGGGACCGAGAAAACCCAAAATTTCGCCTTTGTCAACTTTGAAGCTGACTCGATCCAAGGCTAAATGCTGGCCGTATCGTTTTGTGACATCAACTACCTCGATCATCACAAACGCTCCCTTCTTATATTTTACTTTATTGTAACAATCACCGCTGAAATTTGCAATATTACCGTTTAATTGTTAATCCCAGCGCCAAAATCGGACAGCAGCCGAAAATGACACAATCAGCCAAGCTCCTAACACTAAAAGACTGACTGATGGTCCATAATTATAGGGGATTCCTACCAGCACTCCCCGGAGCAGATCGCCTAAATATGTTAGGGGAATCACCTTTACCACCGGCTGCAGCACAGAAGGCAGCAGTTCCAGCGGGAAAAAGATCCCCGATAAAAACATCATGGGAAACTGGACTATCTGCAGAATTCCATTGGCGCTCTCCTCTGTCCGAGCAAAGGAAACAAGCATATAACCAATACTGACAAACACTGCTGCTCCAAAGAACACTGCTGCTGCAATCTGCCACCAACTGCCAGCCAGTCTCACATCAAAAACAAAATATCCAATTAAAATAATCAACAGTGCTTGAACCGAAGCGATCAGCAGTCTCACCGCAATCTCACTAAAAACAATCTGGATCCTAGGCAGCGGGGTGGCACCTAAGGAGCGGAGAATCCGCTTTTCCCGCAGATAGACCAATCTCATCGAACCAAACAATCCCAGCTGCATCAGAGCCATGGCTAGTATCCCAGGAAGCAGATAATCCACATCACTGATTGGTTCTGATTGGATCGGCTGAACATCGAGGACAAACATCTGCGGCTGGCGCAGAATCATCCGCTCAACACCGTTTAAGATTTCGCCGAGCATAAGGGGTAAAATGTGGTTCGTCTGCTCTGCTGCATTATAGTAAACTGGTATTGTAACACTGCCTTCCCCTTGAAATTTAGGGAGCACAATAACCGCACTCCGGTCTCCCTCCGCTAATGCATCCTGCTCATCATCAAGAGTACCTTGGTGCAGTGTGATCACATCAACAGCGTTCAAACTGGAAACTAAAGCTGCGCTGAGAGGCGTTTCGCCCTCAACCACAACACCAAGATCGAAATGAATTGGTGAGCCAGTCCCAGAAAAGATCCAGCCGAACAAGAACATGAAAATAACAGGGAATAAGATAAACCAAAATAAAATCATTTTATCCCGGAGCATATCTTTGAGGGTGGCTGAAACCAAATTTAGAAAAATCTTCATTGGCGCATGCTCCTTCCGGTTAGTTTCAGGAACACGTCTTCAAGACTGGCACTGCGAACTGATAATCCGCTGAGAGTCAACACACCCGCTGCTTCCCGTTGAATTAATTCGCGGATTGCTGCCTCAACCTGGGCAGCATACAGGGTAATTTTATCACCATCAGCTTGGATTCGAGTAACTCCAGGCAGATTCAGCAGACTTTCCTTATGTTCTGCCAAGACTTGGGGCAGTTCGATTGCCTTTTCTGCAAAATGTTCACTGATCAGCTGCTCCGGAGTGCCCAAGGCGATAATCGAACCATGATCAATAATCGCCACCCGATCGCACAAATACTGGGCTTCCTCCATATAATGGGTGGTTAAAAAGATCGTTTTCCCCATCGCCTTCAGCTGACCGATCACAGCCCACATCTGGCGTCTAGCCTGCGGATCCAGCCCGGTGGTTGGTTCATCCAAAAAGATAATATCCCCGTTGCTGATCATGGCAGTCCCAACCGCTAAACGCTGCAGCTGACCGCCGGAAAGCTTGTAAGTTTGGGTCTTTACCCGATCAGCTAAACCAATCCATTCCAAGACCTGATCCACTGGAAAAGGTGCCGGGTAGAAGCTGGCATGAAGCTTCAGACTCTCCCCCACTGTTAGTCGGGGAAATAAAGCCGGCATCTGCAGCTGGACACCGATTTTTTGATGCAGTTTTTCTTTGTGAGCAGCTGGATCAAATCCCAAAACTCTAATTTCCCCAGCATCAGCAGATCTCAGTCCAACCAGAATCTCAACCGTGGTGGTTTTGCCGGCTCCGTTGGGACCGAGCATGCCGAAGATCTCACCCTGCTTAATCGTGAAGGAAATTCCATTAACAGCGGTAAGATTTCTGTACTTTTTAGTCAGCTGCCGAACCACAATGCTTTCCAAACCTGCACTTCCCTTCATCCATAAATGGAAAAAAAGCTAAGATAAACTCTTAGCTTCCCAGATTTAATATTATATAACCTCTAATTCATCAGGGCTGGCAAAGATAATATCTCGTGCCTTTGGGTCTGTCTGCTTCACTTTGACCATAATTGGAAATGTGCGTTCAAAATCAAATCCGACAATCTGTCCCTCTTTGAAAAATTTCTTATGGCGGACAAAATCGCCAATCTGCACTTCAAATTGACCGCACTCAGTACACACACCTTTTTCATAATTGTGCCCGTTAACTGAACATTGCAATTCCATTTTGTTTACTGCCACTATTCAACACCCTCCTGTTCTCCCCACACCCAATCAAAAAGACTATACAAAAAAGACGAACCCGGCTGCCCGGGAACCGTCTAACATCTAGCCTAAATTATACTGCATTTGTTAAATTTTGTCAAATCTATCGTTAAGTTGTTTGGGACGAACACCTGGTGGGGTAATCTAGTAACAGCTTATGGCGTTTTCTCAAATTTATGCCTTTCCTTTTTATCACTCGAGTATATATGATACAATGGGTTTCAGAATCGAAAATGAACATAAATGGGGTGAATCTAGTGCTTTTAGAAAATGCCAAGGATTTGGCGTATGCAGCAGGAAAAATTCTCCGCGATAAACTTTACAGTGATTTCTCCATTGAGTATAAAGGTGAGATCGATCTGGTAACAGATGCCGACATGGCATCAGAGCGGTTGTTAACAAAAGCAATTACAACAGCTTATCCCAGACACGCCCTGTTAACTGAAGAAGGCGGTAAACTGGGCAACCCCGACAGCGAATATCTGTGGGTAATTGATCCACTAGATGGAACTACTAATTTCGCTCACCGCCTCCCCTACTTCTCGGTGTCAATTGCTCTGTTGGAAAACGGCAGACCGATTATTGGAGTGGTGTACAATCCGATTGCTGACGAAATGTTTGCGGCAGAACTAGGCCGCGGTGCTTGGCTGAACGACAGCCAGATCAAGGTTTCCCAGACTGCTGACCTTAAGAGCAGTCTGCTGTGTACCGGTTTTCCTTATAACATGCATCAGCCAAACAACAACATCGAGAACTATGCAAAGCTTGTAGTGCAAACTCAAGGGGTGCTCCGCTTAGGATCAGCTGCCCTAGATTTGTGCTATGTAGCCTGCGGTCGGTTGGACGGTTTCTGGGAAATGCACCTTAATCCCTGGGATATTGCCGCAGGTGCCCTGATTGTGCAGGAAGCAGGCGGTACAGTTTCTGGTATCTCCAGGAAAGAATTTGATTTGACAACCGGCGAAATTTTAGCCTCTAACGGCTTGATCCATCAAGCTTTAGCAGAGCAGCTGAAAGGATAAACCAGAAGCCAGATCCGAGATCTGGCTTCTATGCTTTTTGCCTTATTTTAACCTTGCTTGAATCTCAGCTGCGGCGCTTCTGGTTGCTTCAGGACTTTCCATATTAAAAATAACTGTGCCAGCATCGCTGACAATCCGAATAAACGGCGGCTGCCTCCGATTAACAAACAGTTTGATTGCTTCTGAATCAGTAGTGCGGAACCGCCCCTTTAAATAAGGACCGACAGATGCACCATTGGTCCGCCGAGAAATACCCGGCAGTTCATCGATTAACTCCATTTCTGAAATTGATTCCCAAGCATAAGTTTGGCCATACATACCGTGAATGGTAATCCCTGCATCATCAATTGTAATGTTTGTAGGCCGCATCGTGAACAGCAGCAGCAGCGCCACTACAACTAAAGAAACCACAGTAACCCCAACTGAACCAAACTGCTGTCTCCGTCTAGATCTACCCATTCTGCCTTCAACCTTTGGATTATAGTCAAATTTTTGCGCGGTGATAATCATAAAAACTGTGGAAATACCAAACAGCCCAAGACCAATGAAAATCCCAAAATCCAGCCCCAAAGCTGAAAGTAATCCAACCAGCATGGACACTGCGCCGTTAAAATAACCCCAATACCCCATTAACCTGCTGACCGACTCAATATCTACATTCGCCTTTTGCTCCTTCGGCATTGTGTTGTAACCGGCGATTAAGAAATACCACTTAAATATATGGACTGATAAACCCATAAAGATAAATGCTCCACCGACCAGCAGCCAAATTACCCATTGGAACATTAAGAATCAGCTCCTCCTCACCATTACTGCTGCTTGCGAGGTCTCGGCAGCCCAAACAGCGCTAAAACCAAGGATACTACTAACCACAGCACAAGCACACTTAGGGAAACCAGCTTTGAAATGCTGGTAAACAAAAGAATCAGCATGCCGGCAATATCAACTACAAAAACCGCCAATAACCGGAAATTGATTCGCGCCTTCAAGGTTTTCAGCAGGGTATGAAACATTGCGGTTTTAATTACTGTTAGGGCAATTGTCAGCAAAATCTTAAGCACCAGATCTGAACCCGGGTTAAAAAACAGCAGCATCGAGCCAGCTGAGATAATAATGCTGGAGAACAGCGACAAACCTGAACCTAAATTCTTAACAAAATTCTCTACTTTTGCGTTCATTACTCAAACCACCTTCTGCTTTTGGCTCTTATAGATTATTTCTGAAACCGCACCCAATATCCTTTCAATTCAACCAAAAAAGGATAACTAACCTCAAGCAGGTATCTTGTTTAAATTAGCGAAGCTAAATAGTAATTATTATAGGAGAAGATGCCCAATGAAACTAATATCATGGAATGTAAACGGGCTGCGGGCCTGTTTGAAAAAAGGATTTTTGGACTTTTTTAATGAAGCTGACAGTGACTTTTTCTGTCTTCAGGAAACCAAACTGCAGGCAGGACAGCTGGAGCTGGATCTGCCCGGCTATGAGCAGTATTGGAATTACGCAGTAACAAAAAAAGGTTATTCAGGTACAGCTGTTTTTACCAAACACTCACCTTTAACCGTGGCATACGGCATCAACTGCGAAGAGCATGATCAAGAAGGACGCACAATTACCCTTGAATATAATGACTTTTATAATGACTTTTATTTAGTAACTGTGTATACCCCAAATTCTCAGCGGGGCTTAGCAAGACTGGAGTACCGGATGCAGTGGGAAGATGATTTTCGTGCTTATCTTTTAGCATTAAATCAACAAAAGCCGGTAATAGTGTGTGGAGACTTGAACGTAGCGCATCAGGAGATTGACTTAAAGAATCCCAGTACTAATCGAAAATCTGCTGGTTTTACAGATGCAGAACGGGAAAAATTTTCTGTTCTGCTGGAATCCGGCTTCATCGACTCGTTTCGCTACTTCTACCCGGATAAAACCGATGCTTATACCTGGTGGTCCTATTTTGCAAATGCCAGGGAACGCAATATCGGCTGGAGAATTGACTACTTCCTGGTGTCAAAAGATCTAGAAGCCAAATTGATTGATGCTAAAATTCACGATCAGGTTCTGGGCAGCGATCACTGTCCGGTTGAATTAGAGATTGATCTTTCGATTTAAAAACCGGAGAAATCTGCGGCCGATTCGCCCCCTATGGTATAATGAGTGATGGAAAAGGGGGTTGACAAATGATAGAGCTGAAAGGTAAATACAATTCTGCTAAGGTTTTTACCAACAACATTGAAGCGGAAGCAAAAGCCCAAATTATTGAACTGTGCGATCAAGAGTTTGTCGCCGGCTCTAAGATCAGAATCATGCCGGACGTTCACTCTGGTGCAGGCTGTGTCATTGGTACAACCATGACAATTTCAGATAAAGTCGTACCTAACTTAGTCGGGGTTGATATCGGCTGTGGAATGTACACTGTTAAACTGGGCAGAATCGATCTTGATCTGGAGAAGCTGGATCGGGTGATCAATCGCGAAATTCCAGCTGGTTTTAAAATTAGAAAAACCAAACATAGATATGCGGCGGACATCAATCTTGCTAAACTTAAGTGCCGCAAACATGTTGACTTAGACCGGGGCTATCACTCCCTGGGTACACTCGGAGGAGGCAATCATTTTATTGAGGTTAACAAGGATTCCAACGACTGCCTCTACCTTGTTGTCCATTCCGGCAGCAGGCATCTGGGTCTGCAGGTGGCGGAATACTACCAAAAGCTGGCCTATCAAAAGCTGAAGCACAAAGTTAATGTTCCCCGGGATTTAGCTTACCTTGAAGGACAGGATTTTGACGATTACCTCCATGACATGGACTTAATGCAGAAGTACGCGGTATTAAACCGCCAGGCGATTGCCGATGTAATTTTGGAGGCTATGGAACTGAAGGGTTTAGATGCCTTTACCACTATCCACAACTATATTGATCTGAAGCATATGATCCTGCGCAAAGGGTCGATCTCAGCTCAAAAAGGTGAGAAAATCTTGATTCCAATTAATATGCGGGATGGCAGCATTCTCGCTGAGGGCAAAGGCAATCCAGAGTGGAATTACTCCGCACCCCATGGTGCTGGCAGAATTATGTCCCGGACGCAAGCGAGAAAAGTATTGAGTTTATCCGAGTTTAAGGAAGAAATGAGCGGTATTTACTCCACTTCCATTGGCCGCTCAACACTTGACGAAGCACCAATGGCCTATAAACCGATCGATGAGATTCTAGAAAACATTGGAGATACCGCCTCCATTATTGACATCCTTAAGCCTATCTATAATTTTAAGGCCCACTAAAGAACACAAGACGAGTCCTGGAGCAGGTCATTAATCTGCCAGGACTCGTCATTTTATAATAATTGATAGTGGTTAAAGAAGCTGACCCTCTGATATGAAGCACACCAGCTGATTACCAGAGCAGCTGCAGAACCATCTGAGGTACTGCATTGGCTTGGGCAAGCATGGCCACTGCAGCTTGAAGTAAAATTAGATTTTTGGTATATTCCATCATTTCCTCTGCCAAATCCGCGTCACGAATCCGCGATTCCGCAGCCTGCAGATTCAGTGCTGTTTGTTCAAGATTGTTAATTGTGTGCTCTAAACGGTTTTGATAAGCCCCGATTTTACCCCGCTCAGAAGCAGCCATCTTGATCGCCTGTTCCACAAGCGACAGTGCTCCATCTGCATCCTTAGTGACATCGATCTCGGCTATTCCCAATGCGGCAGCCCCCATATTGGCTAAGCTGATTTCCATGTATTGACCGGAATTTGCCCCAATCTGAATTCGAAAGGTAGCACTGCTCGGCTGTTTTGATTCAGACTGAGAGTTAAGCAGTGGTATGGTGTTAAAGTTGGTATCTCCAGCAATCCGGTTCAGCTCATCCAGCAGCTGCTCAATCTCCAGCTGAATCGCTTCTAAATCAGATTCGGAATTAGTGCCGGTAGCTGCCTGTACCGTCAGCTCCCGAATCCGCTGGAGAATAGCGCTGGTCTGATTCAAAGCTCCCTCTGCTACCTGCAGCATGGAAATAGCATCCTGAGCATTTCGGGATGCCTGTTTCAATCCCCGGATCTGAGCCCGCATCCGCTCGCTGATGGCCAAACCTGCCGGATCATCAGCTGCCCGATTAATGCGCAGCCCTGAGGACAAGCGTTCCATAGAACGCATTAGAGCATTGTACCTGAGTGAAACATTGCGGTAAGCATTGATCGCCATGATATTGTTGTAAATTCGCATTGTTCTCACCTTAGTAGGAAGATCTCTAAATATATATCGGCTGGATTTGCCAAAACTGAAGCTGTGTCAAAACCAATCGAAATTTTCAACCAGCGGTATGTGTTAAACCCCTGAACTGAATGTTAGAATTGAAGTATTAAAAGGAGGGGCAGCATATGAGAGGGCTGAAATGCTATTTCAACAGCCTCTGGTTTATATTCACCAACAACCGAACTACTTTTATCATATCCTGCGCGTTCTACGTTATATCCGGGGTAATACCGTATCTCAACGTATCCGCAATTAGTTACATTATCCAGGAGGCAGAAAAAATAGCGGCTCAAAACATGGCTGCATCTGATACAAACGTATTTTTGGGTATCTCGCTGCTGGCACTATTTATCTTTCTTGACAGAATGATCATGCTCGGTCAGATGCCGCTGTTATCGGTAATGAGTTTCAGGGTTGTGACTAAGATCAATGTCCTGATCGCAGAAAAAACCAACCGCATGCCTTATGCGTCCATTGAAAGCACCGAATTTCAAAACAAACTCCAAGCTGTCCGCAATTTCGCCAATAGACTACCGGAGCTGTTCACCATATCATTAAATACTTTGAGAGCGCTCTGTACAATCGGCACCCTGGTCTTCAAATTCAGCCAAAACTTCTATCTGCTCTTAATCATCGCTGCAGCCAGTCTCCCCTCCCTGTTGTTATCTTTCCGGTTAACCACTGAAGAACATCAACTTGAACTGCAGCTGACACAAGATCAGCGCATCGCCGCTTACTACCAGGATTTGTTATCTAATTCGGCATATGTTAAGGAAAAATATGTTTTTCAGCTTAAAGAACTCCTGATGAACAGATGGCAGAAAACCGCAGCCAGAATCAACCAAACCCTTT
>JAAYLQ010000122.1 GCA_012521805.1 Bacillota bacterium | reverse complement strand
ATATATGATCGGCAGTACTGTTAAAGCTTCAGCTGCCCGAAACTGAAGCGGTCCAAAACTAAAGGGATGAAGTATATAAACTAACACAACATAAACTGCTGCTATTAAAGCAGCCCGCACATATTTCTGCAACTTAAATCAACCTCCATAAATTAGGACCAGATCTGCAGCCCGTAGAGATCATCCAGCTTATCACCCATGACTTTAATCGCATCCTGAATACCTCGATTGTAATACACTGGACCCAGCTGCTTGATCATAAAATCAATAATCAGCATGGCTGCCAAATCACCAATCTCCTGGTCCTGTTCTCTTAGGAAAAAATCCTGAACCGACTTGATCAGCTGCCGCTGTTCTTCAATTGTTAACTGAAGCCGCTTATCCACCCTATTCAACTCCTTTGGGTATCCTGATTATCATTCTGCTTCAAGGCAGCTAATGCCTGCTGGTGCAAGTAATAATCTTGTTAAAATCGATTAGCAGCTGAATCTGGCAGGTCAATCAATGGTGAATGAGGAATCCTTATCTGATTTCAAACGATTTGGAGGAGGGCTGTTTGTGCGCCAATGCGACCATCCAAACAAGCATACCAGCTGCATTAAAACAGTGCCGATTTTCAGCAGTGTGAGCTTCGAAGAGATGCTGGAGATAGCCGCAATTACCGAAGCCCGGAACTATCAAAAAGGTGAAATGGTATATACAGCTGGAGACCAAGGGGGGAAGCTCTATGTTCTCCATACAGGAAAAGTCCGGATTACAAGAATAAACCCTAACGGCAAAGAGCAGGTAATCCGCATCCTTGGACCGGGAGATTTTATGGGAGAACTTTCTTTATTCAGCTCCATGCCGCTGACTGACAATGCCCAGGTGCTGGAAGATTCAACCATGTGTGTGATCGAAGGTGCCAAGTTGAAAGAACTGATGGCTAAGAACCCCATCATATCTTTTAAAATAATTGATGAGCTCAGTCAAAGATTGGAAAAACTGGAAACCCGAATAGAAGCTATCAGCCTCAGCTCTGTAGAAGAGCGCTTAGCACAAGCACTGTTAGAGTTATTCGATACTGAAATTGAAATTGTTCTGCCAATGACTAAGGGCGATCTTGCTTCCCAGTTGGGAATGAGCCAGGAAACTTTAAGCCGCAAACTAGGCGTATTTCAAGAACAAAATCTGATTAAACTAGAAGGTCACCGCAAAATTATCCTGCTTGATAAGGATGGACTAGAGAAAGTCGCCCAAGGTTATAATTAAAGCACAACAGCCTTAGCCGCTTGTAGAAGCCACAAGCACTAAGGCTGTTTGAACTAAAGCTCGTCTTTTTTCTGCTCGATACTCATCCTCCTATTATCATTTTTTTCCTTTAATTCCTGCATCCTATCAGGCGACATCGGTTCATTTTCCATAGCAATTTCAGCATCGCGAATCCGATCCTCTGTATGGCGGATCTGCTGAAGCAAATTCTTACGACTTTTTTCCTGCTCATCTAATTTCCGTTTCGGCATAATCACGCTCCTTCCTAGATCTTTCACTATTAACATTCTCTTAATAATTTCAGTTTATACATCAAAACCAAGACCGCTTTTTGATTATGAGGGTATAGGAGCGCGTTAGCTGCATAAGCTAATCAAAACTGTTAGTGGAATCGAGGTAATTATATGAATTTTTGGCAGGGGCAGCATGCTACCCTTAGTGTTTGGGCTTGGATTCTGCGGGCGTTCGTTATGTTTCTCTGGCTGCTGTTAATCACTAAGCTGATGGGGCAGCGTTTAATCGGCCGTTTAACCCTGATTGACTTTGTTATTTCCATTACCATTGGGAGCATTGCCGCTAATCCGCTCGCCAATAATAATGATAACCTGATTGGTCCAATGATTACCATTGCTACCCTAGGTATGCTGCATATTATCATCGCCCATTTTGGATTGCTCAATCCCCGCTTTCGCAGGTTAATTCAAGAGGAACCCATTATCTTAGTTAAAGATGGACAGATCCTGAATAATATGCTGCGGAAGACAAGATTCAATATTGATGATCTGATGTTCGAACTGAGACTGAAAAACTACCCCAATCCTCATGACATTGAGTTTGCCATTCTCGAACCTAACGGCCAAATCAGCATTATCCCTAAATCTCAAGCCAGACCAATAACTCCAGCAGACTTGGGAACCCCCACCCCTTATGAAGGTATGCCGACCGTCTTAATCGAGGATGGAAACATCCTGCAGGACAACCTCAGGGAGAACCAATTAACCGAAACGTGGGTTTTAGAGCAGTTAAATATTAACCAAATCGAGGTCCTGCAGGAAGTAATGCTGATGGTATTGGACACTAAAGGTCGGGTCTATATCAGCAAAAAAACCCAAAAGTACAGCTAAATTTATATTGTTTTTAATCTAAGCAGATGAGCACTAACTGCTGCACCAATTATAATCAGTAATAATTTTAAATACAGCTTGTCCAAAAATAATAATATGCAGGCTCCCAGTGATACCCACAGCAGCATAAGGGCAACGATCCTGGCTCGCCTGGGGATAGCTCTTTGAGTGATATAGTTTCTAATGTAGCTGCCAAACACTTGATGATTAATCAGCCAATTGTAGAGTTTTTTCGATCCACGCAGGTAGCAGAACGCTGATAACAGCAGGAACGGTGTTGTTGGCAGGATAGGAAGCACGATGCCGACCAAGCCAAACCCAAGCGAGATTGAGCCGACAATAATTAAAAAATACCTAGCTGGGGTGGTATTCAACAGCATTAGTTTTATCCTCCACTTTCATAACTTTTTCACTAACTAATTATACCACAGCATCTGTTCCCAATAAACGTTTTCGTTATCACGTAATTAATTGTATGGCGAATAATTCCACTGTGATCAGGTCTCGAGCTGGATAGACTAACTGTGAAAACAAATAGCACCAAAAGGAGGCAACAGCTCAGTGGAATTTAAAAGATTCATTCCCATTTTGATCATCATTCCCGTCCTCGCTGGGCTGGTAGTGTATGGTCAGAATCGCTTATCACCCGGACCACTGCAGACCCAAATTCCAGGTGGGGCGAATTCACTAGAGCAGATCAGTCGATTTCAGCTGGCACTGGAGCTGACCGATGCAGCTCAAATTGAGATGGACTACGAAAAACCAACAGATGATGAAACCTTTGTTTCCGTCCGCCGAGCGAACCCCGACGGTAAGGTCGAGCGGGTTGAAGGAGACCCTGCCCTACAGCAGGTGCAATCACTTGTTCAAAACATGCCCTCTCTTGGAGATAGCGAGCCATTAGCCTTAATTCAAGCCGTGCTTAAACAGGAAGGTATCAGCGCTGATAAATTACGTAATATCGATCTGCGCTTTCAATTGAAAGACGGTATGGAAAAAGTGATCAATTTACAGCATCAGGAAGAACAGCCCGAACCGAAACCCACAGCAGAACAGCAGACAAGTCAAAGAGCGCCGGCAGCTCAACAGCCGGCCTTACCT
>JAAYLQ010000121.1 GCA_012521805.1 Bacillota bacterium | reverse complement strand
TTTAACGGTCCGATCACTGTGGAAGTAACAGTCAGCGGCGGGAAGATTACTGCAATCGAGGTTGTAGAGCATTCAGATACAGGATTTATCGCTGATCCAACCTTTGCAGAACTGATTCCTCAGATAGTTGAGGAGCAGGCATTGGTTGATGTCAAATCAGGTGCAACAATGAGCAGTAGCGGCTTATTAGACGCTGTCTCAGCGGCTGTCAGCAGAAAGGAGGCAGAGTAATGTCACTGGGAAATAGATTTATAAAAGGTATTTGGAGTGAAAATCCGGTTCTGCGGATGGCACTGGGGTTAGTCCCAGCACTAGGAATCACTCATCTAGCGATTAACGGGGTTATAATTGGCATATCAACAACAATTATTTTGATAACAGCTGTGCTGGTGAAGATTCTTACAGCTAAAGTTACAAATAAAGATGTTAGCATTTATGTAGATATTGCCTGCGTAGCAGTATTTACCACTCTGCTGTATCGGCTGATGGGGGTTTATCAACCAGAGATGTTGGTTCAGCTCGGAATCTATTTTCCGCTGATTGCTGTTAATGGATTTGTATTTCAGAGATTGTCTCAGGATGTAACACCCACTGTTCGGCTAGCCGATGCTCTTGGTATGGGGATTGGTTATACAGCAGCCTTAACGTTAATCGGTATAATCAGGGAGTTTATTGGATTGGGTCAGATCTTTGGTGTAGCGGTAATCAACGGTACACTTGCCCCATTTTCTTTGGCGGCAACAGTTCCCGGAGGGTTTGTAATCGTTGGTCTGTTGATGGCTCTCTGCAATGCGCTGAGTGGAAAGGGAGGCGAGATTAATGAATAGTGGTCTGGATTTGTTTACAGGTGGGGTGATTACGCAGAACCTAATTTTATTCCAGGGTCTTGGTATATATGCTCTCCTCCATTTCACAAAGTCAATTGGAACAGCCTTTAAAGCATCGATTATGATGTTGGTTTCAACACTTACTGCATGTGCCTTTGTTTGGATTGCTGCACCGTTGATGCCAATCAGTTTTGGTATGCGTCTGCCAGTATATTTGGCTATTGCATTGGCAGCAGGCCTGCTGTGGCATAAACTTTGGATCCAATTTACAGCTGCTGATTCAGATCGATCAATTCTAACCGCTTTTGTGAATTCTGCGCTGGTAGGCATTCTCTTATCCATTCCTCAGGAGCTGCCTGAGGGCTCTGCTGTAGTTAGTTACGGCTTGGCTTGTGCTTTGGGGTATGGATTAGTGCTGATTGTAATGGCAGGTGTACGGGAAAGGCTTGAGTTAGCTGATGTTCCCAAGCCGTTTCAGGGAGTACCGATCCTGTTGATATCTGCTGCCCTGCTGGCCTTAGCCCTGATGGGATATCGCTTATAAAAGATGGGGGTTTGAACCCTCATCTTTTTGTTTTGGTTTCATATTCAGAAAAATACAAAATGAAAAGGGATTGATGGCTTTGTGTCGAATCAAAAATAATAAGCCAGAGGGAGTTGAGAAAGGAGCAGTCTAAAAATGACAGCACGACAGCGTGTGCTTGTGATTTCTTTGATTGCTTTGATTTTGTTGGGAAACGGAATTAACGGCTATATTTCTCGACAAAACGCACTTCGCTTTCTGGCAACTGTTGGTGCATCGGAGTTGCAGGATGGAGTTCGTGAGGACAGCCCAGATCAGCTTCCTTCAGATCACCAGCTGCTTGTAATTACTAAAGCCTTCAATGCAGACGGTACAGAACACGATTTCAGCCAGTGTGATTTACTGCATATAAACTGGGCTACCGCTGAAGAATTGCAGCAGTTACCGGGGATTGGTCCAGTTTTGGCTCAAAGAATTATCGAAGTGCGCAGCGAAGCATTATTCGTAGAATTCGAAGATATCCTTGCGGTACCAGGGATTGGCCAAAAGAAACTGGAGCGGATCATTCCCCTAGTTTGTTTAGCAGTTCCCCATGTTGAAGAATAACACCCGTCCGTTCCTATTGGTTTTTCCACTGCTGATTATAGGTATTTACCTTTCGCAATTCCAAGAGTATGCGGCTTTTATGGCGCTGTTTGCGTCCGCGGCATCGCTCCTGTGGCTGTATCTAGAATACCGGGGACAGCCCCATGCTGAAAAAATTTTTTGGGTGCTTCTAGTTTGCGCAGGGTATTTTCTGGGTATCCTCGATATCGGTTATTTGCCGGAATCGGAGTCCACAGCTGCAATTACTGGAGAGGTTGTCAGTGTGCGCAGGTTAACCTATAATCAGCGAGTGATTGTTCAATCTCCGGAACTGCGTGCAAAATTGGCGGTGCAGCTGCCTTTAGAAGCAGAGGTCGCCCCAGGGCTTCGGTTATCTATGCGCGGGCGCGTTGTCAGACCAGACAGCGCCCGCATTCCCGGCGAATTCAATTACCGGCAGTTTTTACGGGGTCAGGGAGTATATGCTGTTATCGAGTTAGAAGAGTTCGAAGTTTTAGCTGAGAAAAATTGGGTAAGGGTCCTCATAGCTGATTTGCGGGAATATGTAAGGGCAAATCTAAACAAGAATATGCGTTCTCCGCAGCTGTTGACAGCTTTAATTTTGGGTGATCGCCGTGAGCTTACTCCTGAACAGGAGAATTTGTGGCAGCAGTTAGGGATCACACATCTGCTGGCTGTATCAGGAATGCACATCTCTCTGCTCGCATCAGTACTGTGGATGGTGGTCCAAGCTGTACCTGCGCCACCGGCAGTAAAGCGTTTACTTGTCTCAGCAATTCTCTTGAACTATGTATTTCTAAGCGGATCGCAGCCTTCTGCGTGGCGTGCATGGCTCTCTGCACTTTTTGCAGGTGCGGGAACAGAACGCCACCGTCTAGATGGTCTGCATGTTTGGAGTTTAGTAGGTGTGCTTATGCTGGTAGTCTCCCCAAGCATGCTGTGGCAGATTGGATTTCAGTTGTCGTTTGCAGCCA
>JAAYLQ010000120.1 GCA_012521805.1 Bacillota bacterium | reverse complement strand
TCACTCCTATATGTATATTTTGTCCGAAAAAGAAGTTTATTTTCACCGATATTTTTGATATACTATTTGAGGTAAGTTTGTAATGTGTGGAAGGATGTCAGTGATGAATATATTATCTACTCAGAAACAGGAATTAGCAGCACTGATTCAATCAGCATTGGAACAGCTGGTTGCCCAAGGAGAATTACAAGTAGCAGATTTACCGGAAATTACTTTAGAAATACCTAAAGATAAAGCTCACGGTGATTTTGCGTCTAATATTGCACTTGTTTTGGCGAAACCTGCCGGCATGAAACCAAGAGATCTGGCTGAAAAAATTGCTGCGCTTTTAAGCACGCAGGAAATGATCGAGAAAATCGAGGTTGCCGGTCCGGGTTTCATTAATTTTTTCCTGACAAAACAGTGGCTCTATGATGTGCTAGATGTGATTGAAACCCAGCAGTTGAATTATGGTGCTTCTAATTACGGCAATGGGGAAAAACTGTTGTTGGAGTTTGTCAGCGCCAACCCTGTTGGTCCGATGAACGTGGTCAACGCCCGCGCTGCTGCGATTGGGGATACCTTAGCCAATCTATTGAAGGCGGTTGGTTATGATGTAGCAACCGAATATTACGTTAACGACGCTGGTGTGCAGACTGAAATTTTTGCCCGTTCCTTACTAGCCCGGTATCGGCAGTTGGAGGATCCCAGCTATCCGTTTCCTGAGGATGGATATCCTGGTGAATATGTAGCAGATTTGGCGAAAAGATTAAAGGCGGAAGCGGCCGATTTTGATCAGATGGATGAGGCTGAGCAGCTGGAATACTGCCGCACCTGGGGCATCGATCAAATGGTTGAATCACAAAAGCAGGATCTGCAGAAGTTTAACGTGGAGTTTGATCGCTGGTTCAGAGAGCAGGATCTGCACAAAGCTAATAAACTGGAAGAAATTATTCAGCTCCTAACCGAGCGTGGTTATATGTACGAAGCTGAGGGAGCGCTGTGGTTTCGCTCCTCGGATTTCGGAGACGATAAAGACCGAGTAATTATTAAAAATGATGGAACTTATACTTATGTAACCGCTGATATCGCTTACCATTATGATAAGCTCAAACGTGGATTTACCAAACTAATAGATATCCTCGGTCCGGATCATCATGGCTATATTGCCAGGATGAAAGCGGCTGTACAAGCCCTTGGTTATCCTGAAGATGCACTGGAAATCTTGATCCTTCAATATGTAGCTCTGCTCCGCGATGGCAAGCAGGTTAAGATGTCAAAGCGTGCCGGAGAGTTTATTACACTTCAAGATTTGTTAGATGAAGTTGGTCGAGATGCAGCCCGTTACTTTTTTGTAATGCGCAGTCTAGATTCCCACTTAGATTTCGATTTAACTTTGGCTGCTGAGCAGAGCAATGAAAATCCTGTTTATTACATTCAGTATGCCCATGCTCGCATCTGCAGCATTTTGGCACAAGCCGAGCAGCAAAATATACCGGTTAAATCAATTGAAGCGGTTGACTGCAAACTTTTGAATCATGAATTAGAAATAGATTTAATTAAAAAACTAGCCGAATTACCAGATGAAATTTTGACTGCAGCAGTAGAGAGAGCACCCCATCGAATCGCTAGCTATGCACTAGAATTGGCAGGTTTGTTCCACTCTTTCTACACCCACTGCCATGTTTTAGGAGAGCAGGATGCACTGAGAGATGCCCGGTTAGTCTTGGTTAACTGTGTGCGGATTGTGCTTCAGAGGGTTTTGCGCTTGATGGGTATATCTGCACCGGAAAGGATGTAGAGGAGGTATTCGATGGGTATCTCACAAGCTGGTAAGCTGATTCTGCAGGCGTTGAAAACCAGCTGGGAACATTTCACTACTTTGATAGTGCTGAATCTGGTATGGTTTTTACTGTCTTTTTCACCACTGTTTATTGATGCCTTTACTAAAGGAAGTTTAGGATGGTTTTTTGTTTTTATCGCCGCATCCCTTTTTCTGCTGGGTCCGGTCACAGCCGCGGTCCAATATTTAGTCTGGCAGTTAGTTCGCAATAACGAAATATCTGTAGGCGAATTTGTCCAGGCTTTGAAGCGGTTTTTTTGGCGGGGTCTGGCATTAGTTGGGATTGGGATTGTTACCCTGTTAGCGATTGCTGGTCTTTTTACATTGACCTCAAGTTCTGCTTCGTTTATAATGCGAGTTATTACCGGAATGGTGCTGTACTTAGCACTGTTCTGGCTTTTAGTGGCACAGTTTGTGTTCCCGCATTTAGTACAATACGACCTCGGCGTTCGAGCAGTGATTCTGCGGTCCGCTAGATTAGTAGTGGACAACCTATTAGTAAGCTTGGTGCTGCTTTTGGTCTGTGGTTTACTGACATTTATTTCTTTTATTTTAGTGATTCCTGTAATTCTTTTATGGTTCACTGTGATTAGTTTGTTGCAGAACTCGATCATGGTGGAACTGGTGGATTCTAGTAATGGTCATAGTAAAGATTTGGAGTAAGGAGGATGCTCGCAATGACCAAGTATATTTTCGTAACAGGCGGTGTAGTTTCCAGCTTGGGCAAGGGGATAACTGCAGCGTCTCTTGGTAGATTATTGAAAAACCGCGGTTTAAAGGTTACCAGTCTCAAACTGGATCCATACATCAACGTAGACCCAGGCACAATGAGCCCTTTTCAACATGGTGAAGTATTTGTCACTGATGATGGTGCCGAAACAGATTTAGATCTTGGTCATTATGAGCGCTTTATCGATACTAACTTATCTAGGCGGAGTAATGTTACTACCGGGAAAATATATTGGTCTGTTTTACAAAAAGAGCGCAGAGGCGACTTTCTCGGCGAAACTGTACAAGTGATTCCTCATATTACCAATGAAATCAAAGAACGGATCAAATGGGTAGCAGCGGATAGTTATGCGGATGTAGTAATCGTTGAAATTGGGGGAACGGTTGGCGATATAGAAAGTCTTCCCTTTTTAGAGGCGATCCGCCAATTTAAAAGCGATATCGGTAAGGACTCATGTTTGTATATTCATGTAACCCTGGTACCATATATTCAAACCGCTAAAGAATTGAAAACTAAACCAACGCAGCACAGCGTGAAGGAACTGCGGTCCATCGGTATTCAACCAGATATTATTGTCTGCAGAAGCGAATCGGAACTTCCTGAAGATGTCAGAGCTAAGATTGCCTTGTTCTGTGATATTGAAAAGCAGGCAGTAATCCCTAATACTGACGTTTCATCAATTTATGAGGTACCGCTGCTTCTAGCAGAAGCCGGATTGGATCGGATTGTCTGCGAAAAGCTGAATTTAAACTGCAATGAGTTAGATTTGCGGGAGTGGGAGCAGCTGGTCGAGGCGATCAAAAATCCGAAACACCGGGTTAAAGTTGCGATTGTAGGTAAATATGTTGCACTTCCGGATGCATACTTGAGTGCAGTTGAAGCGCTGCGCCACGCTGGATTTGCAGAACAAACAGATGTTGAAATTGTATGGATTGATTCGGAAGGCTTAGAGTCTGGCGATATTAATGCCAGCGCTCTGGCTGAAGTGGATGGAATCTTAGTACCGGGTGGATTCGGTTCCCGAGGCGTAGAAGGTAAAATTAACGCTGTACGCTATGCCCGGGAAAATAATATTCCTTTCTTTGGAATCTGTATGGGGATGCAGTGTGCTGTTATTGAGTTCGCTAGATCTGTCTGTGGTCTTGAGAATGCTAACAGCTCTGAGTTTCAAGAAGACGGCGAGCATGTGATTGATTTGATGCCAGATCAGCAGAACCAAACCAACAAAGGTGGGACTATGCGGCTTGGCTTATATCCCTGTGAGCTGAATCGGGAATCAAAAAGCTGGCAGCTTTATCAAACTGATACGATCCAGGAACGTCACCGCCATCGCTATGAGTTCAATAATGCCTATCGGGAATTGTTCGAACAGCATGGGATGTTTTTTGCAGGATTGTCACCTGATGGTGTTCTAGTGGAAGTTATCGAACTGCCGGAACATCCTTGGTTTGTAGCCTGCCAATTCCATCCTGAATTCAAATCGAGACCAAATAATCCGCACCCTTTGTTTAAAGGATTTATTCAAGCGGCATTAAAAAAACAAGGGTCAGAGCAATAATCTGACCTTTTTTGCATAAAACACCAAATTTGGATGCATACTCCTTGGTAGAAAGGGGTATGCATAATGAGATATGTAAACATTTGTTTGCTGGTTGTTTTGCTGCTTAACCTCTCGACAGGCACAGTTTTAGGCAGAGCTGCATTTATGCATGGTGAGATTCTCGAGGTTTTTCCGGAGCAGAACAAAATTAGAGTGCTGTCAGAAGGCCGCATGCAGATCCTAGAATTGGCTGATCAGGTAGAGATATATAGACGCGGCCAACCAGTTTCACTGCTGTCCACTCGCCCGGTTGCGGAAAATTACTTTCAAGAAGGAATATTTTATATGAACGAGCTGGGCCGGGTGGTGCTGATGGTTGTAGATTACGCGGTTGAAGAAATTCAAACAGCATCGGGCAGTCTCCTCGTTTACTACGATCTTTTTGGCGGTGTGAAAGAAGTCGAACAATTCCCCCCTCTAGAAAGGGATCCGCTGATTTGTAGCGAATAATAGCTAGAGAAAAGATAGGGGGAATTATAAATTGCTGCTTTCTGGAGAGAGAACTATGGCTATCTACTGCCCAGCTTGTGAACAACTGCATTATCATCAATTTTCGCTCTTCCAACTGTCTAGTTCTCCTCGTGCGTTCCATTGTACTTGCGGCTTTACTCAAGCCCATATTACCAAGCACAATCGGCGCTATGAAGTGAGTTTATTAACTCCTGCGGGGGATAGAGTGCGATTATTGTTTCCGTTTAGAGAGTTTTGGTCAGCGCCATTACTTACATTTTATTCGCCGGATGAAGGTGAAATATTAGGCTACTTTGGGGAAGCAGAGTATGTTAAGGAGGCAGCAGCCGACTTTGACAGTGATTTGCTTGAACCAGATGATTTTTTTGCTCCAGAGATCATGACTGAGATTTTAGCTTACTTACAAAAATTAGCTGCTGCGCAGAAAATTGGCTGCACTTGCAGCGATCCTGCGGTGGGGATAGATGTCTATCCTGATAAAGTGGAATTGGTCTGTTCCAACTGCGGCAGCGCTATTTTGATGAGTGCAGTAAGCGAAGATGATATCGCAAGGTTATACAGTTTGTCGGAGTTGAAGATGAAACCGGCATCTTATACATATTTGGGTGAATGGCTTAAGCCGATTCGCTGATGAGGGGGAATTATAAATGTTAGTATCAGGAAAAGAAATCTTACAAGAAGCTAAACGCGGAAAATATGCTGTAGGAGCTTTCAATGTTAACAACATGGAAATCTTACAAGCAATTGTGGAAGCTGCTGAGGAGGTTAACTCCCCTGTCATTATTCAAGCCAGTCAAGGTGGATTGAAATATGCAGGTCTAGAGTATATTGCCGAAATGGGCAAACTGGCAGCCGCTCAAGCAAAAGTGCCTGTAGCTCTCAATCTTGATCATGGCACTGATTTCAGCCAAGTGGTGCGTTGCATCCGCCATGGTTTTTCCGCTGTTATGATTGATGGGTCACAAATGTCCTTCGAGGAGAATATTGCTATTACTAAGAAGGTTGTAGAAGTGGCCCACCCCAACAACGTTTCAGTAGAAGCTGAACTCGGTAAAATTAGCGGCGTGGAAGACGATGTCGTTGTTGCAGAGCATGATGCGTTAATGACAGACCCTGATGAAGCAGCTGAATTTGTGGAACGCACTAACTGTGATGCTTTAGCTATTGCTATTGGAACCGCCCACGGAGTTTATAAGGGAGAACCGAAATTAGACTTCCAGCGCTTAAATGAGATCAGCAGTCGGATTGATACTCCGCTGGTACTTCATGGTGCTTCAGGAGTTTCCGATGATGCAATCCAGAAAGCAATTTCTTACGGAATAGTCAAGATTAATATTGATACTGATCTGCGGATTGCATTCTCAAATGCAGTTAAAGAGGTGCTCAAGAATCATCCGGATGAAATTGACCCACGCAAGATTCTTGGACCCGCAAAATCAGCATTGAAAGATGCAGTCAAAGCTAAAATGGAGCTGTTTGGCTCCGTTGGCAGGGCGTAAGAGTTTGTGGATTGGATCGTTCTGATCCAATCCACTGGAAATGAGGTGTTCGTTGTTTGGAAATTGCGGAATTAGAAAGCATGACTACAGCTGAACTGCAGTCAATTGCTAAAAATTTATCGGTTCCATATTCGAATTTACGCAAAAAAGATCTGATCATTCAAATTCTTAAAGCCGAAACAGAGAGAGAAGGACTGCTGTTTATCAGTGGGATCTTAGAAATAATGCCGGATGGTTTTGGATTTCTGAGAGTTGACAACTATACACCTGGTGTGGATGATGTGTATGTTTCTCCTTCTCAAATTAGACGCTTTAACATGAGAGTAGGAGACGAGGTACTTGGACAGGTTCGCCCTCCGAAAGATGGCGAAAGGTATTACGCTTTATTAAAAGTAATTGCCATTAACTTGTCTAATCCTGAATTAGCGATTAAAAGGCCCCATTTTGATGACTTGACTCCAATTTATCCTAACCAACGCTTACGGTTAGAGACTGAACCCACCGAGATTTCTACCAGACTGATTGATATCATTGCCCCATTAGGTTTAGGCCAGCGCGGAATGATTGTAGCACCTCCCAAGGCTGGTAAAACAACTATTCTAAAACAATTAGCCAATGCAATTACCAGGAATCACCCGGACATTGAACTAATTGTGCTGCTGATTGACGAAAGACCTGAGGAAGTAACTGATATGCAGCGCTCTGTTGATGGTGAAGTGATCAGTTCCACATTTGACTTACCCCCAGAAAACCATGTTCGTGTAGCGGATATTGTCCTGGAGAGGGCAAAACGATTAGTAGAGTCAGGTAAAGATGTAGTGATTCTTCTTGACAGCATTACCAGGCTTGCCCGCGCCCATAACCTGGTTGTTCCACCCAGCGGACGAACACTTTCTGGCGGCGTAGACCCAGCGGCTCTGCATCGGCCAAAGCGATTTTTCGGAGCTGCTCGAAAATTGGAAGAACAGGGCAGTCTTACTATCTTGGCTACAGCCTTGATAGAAACCGGAAGCCGCATGGATGATGTGATCTTTGAGGAATTTAAAGGGACCGGGAATATGGAGCTGCATTTAGATCGTAGACTGGCAGAAAGAAGAATCTTTCCCGCTATTGATGTGTATCGGTCAGGTACACGTAAAGAAGAGTTACTGCTCAATAGCGAAGAGCTTGAAGCAATGTGGATTTTGCGCAAAGCGATGGGCTCTTTAGGTCCTGCTGAAACTTTGGATTTGCTTTTAGAACGATTAACCAATACCAAGTCCAATACAGAGCTGGTTGATTTAATAATTAATTCCAGTTTTGCGGAGAATCTAAGGAATACTTAAGAGGATTTTGCAAATCGGTGTCGAAAAATTGGGGGTAAGGGTATGGCGGAGGAGGAAAACTATGAATGGTCGGCATCGCTATCTAAGACCATTTGCTTTATTTATTTTAATGGCACTTTTTAGCCTTTCGTTAATTGGTAACTTAGATAGCAGGTTAAATATAGGTGGATTTGAATGGGAATCTGATGTCGCTGAAATTGCAGCTGATACCACTGGTGCTTCAAAAGACAGCAGTGATCTATCTAGTGAAATTAATGAAGTTAAAGAGGAGACGATCAGCGGTGACAGCGATTTAACTGTTGCTGCTTTAGCTGCTGGTACTGATGCCGATTTAGGTGAACCTGCCAGTGTCCACGTTGATGAAGGCAAAGCTGTTAAGCCAGCAGTAAAGGTGGATGAAGTTTTAATTCCTCAAACGCAGATACCCACTCCTAACGCTGAGCGGGAAAAACCTACCGTATTAATTCATACCGTGCGCTCCGGTGAGACTTTGTGGGACATTGCCAACTCGTATGGGATTACTGTCAGTCAGATTGTCTCGGCCAATAACATTAAAAACAGTAATCGGATCCGGGTTGGACAGGAATTAAAAATCTTAACCGTCAAGGGTGTGCTCCATAAAGTTGCATACGGTGAAAGTTTGTGGGAAATTGCGCAGCGCTATGGGATTTCTCTAGTGGAAATTATCGACGCAAATAAAATTTCTAACCCATCCACAATCCAACCTGGCATGGAAATTGTAATTCCTGGTGCCACCCAGTTACTGGTTAAGGATGCCCTTGTAGTTAATGGTCAGCTGCAAAAGGCGTTTGACTGGCCGGTACGGGGGAGAATTTCCTCGCATTTTGGTCCTCGTTGGGGTAGAATGCACAACGGTCTTGATTTGGCAGTTGTAACAGGGACTCCGGTTAGGGCGGCGGCTGACGGTAGAGTAACTTTCTCCGGCGAGAACGGTAGCTATGGGCTCGTCGTTTACATCGATCATGGCAATCAAGTTGAAACACGCTATGCCCACAATTCACGCTTAGTTGTTAAAGCAGGTCAGCAGGTTAAACGTGGAGACATTATTGCATACAGCGGCAATACTGGGAACTCAACCGGTCCTCATCTCCACTTTGAAATTAGGTACAGAGGGAATCCGGTCGATCCGATTAAATACTTAAAGGATTAGTGGCGCATTTTATGCTTGTTCCACTAACTCTCCTGTGATATAATAAGGAATGGTGTAGCGAGAGAGTGAGGTGAAGGCAGTGAAAGAAGGTATCCATCCAAATTACGGAGAAGCAACAGTAACATGTGCTTGTGGAGAGACCTTTGTTACTAAATCAACAAAGAAAGAAATTCGGGTTGAGGTTTGTTCGAAATGCCACCCATTCTATACCGGTCAGCGCCAAAAAGTGGCCAGCAGCGGCGGTCGTATCGAACGCTTTTTGAAAAAATATGATTTGAAGAGTGAAAATTAATTTTATGGAAATCTTTAAGCAGGGGGACACCCTGCTTTTAGTTTTTTATGCGTGGTGATGTTTGATGATAATCCTTGCTCCCATGGCTGGAGCTACTGATCAAGCATTTCGATTAATTGTAAAAGAGTTCGGCTGCGATTTAGTTGTCAGTGAAATGATTTCAGCTAAGGGATTAGTCTACAACAATCAAAATACCAAGCAGCTGTTGGAGTTTAAACAACAGGAGCGGCCAATTGCGATTCAGCTGTTTGGTCATGAACCTCAGGTCCTGTCCCAGGCGGCAGTAATGGTAGCTGAACAGTACCAGCCTGACATGATCGATCTAAATATGGGCTGTCCCACTCCGAAAATCGTTAAGAACGGAGACGGTGCCGCCCTGCTGAAGCAGCCTGAGCTGATTAGTAAGATTGTATCTGCAGTAACTGCAAGTGTGCAGATTCCTGTAACAGTAAAAATTAGGCTGGGTTGGGATCAGGACAGCATCAACTGTGTGGAAATAGCTAAGAGAATTGAAGATGCCGGTGCATATTGGATTGCTGTTCACGCCAGAACCCGGGAACAGTTTTACAGCGGTCAGGCTGATTGGGAGCAAATACGCAGGGTTAAGGAAGCGGTCAGCATTCCAGTAGTCGGCAATGGAGATGTTGATTCGCCTGCAGCAGCTGAGCGGATGGCAGCAGAGACTGGCTGTGATCATATCATGGTAGGACGAGGAGTCTTGGGCAGACCTTGGCTTTTAAAGCAGATCAAGCATTATTTGTGTACAGGCGAGCTGCTGCCTGAACCAAGTTTAAACGAACGCTTCGAAACGGCATTAAAGCATCTGAGATTAAAAATTGAACTGCAGGGAGAAAACCAAGCGGTGCGGGAGATGCGGGCGCACCTAGCCTGGTACTTAAAGGGTGTGCCTAACTCCAGTAAGTTCAGAGCTGCCATGAATCAGGTGGCAAGTTATGAGGATGTTAAATCTTTATTGGAATCTTTCTCAGTACAGCTTGCTCGCGAAAACAGAATCTGATAAGATTAGTGTGTACAATTATGTGCACAGGAGGAACTGTGATGGATTTTGTTCGGATTGGCGATAAATTGATCAGCCGCGAAAAACTTTTTCGCGCGGTTGATCGAATTCTCACCTTGAGGTCTGCTGGTTTATCTCAGCAGGAAGCAGCCAATCAACTTGGAGTTGACCGCACATTTGTTTCGCGGTTAGAAGCTCTCGGTGAAGTACGCAAAGGTGGTCGTGTTGCGATCATCGGTTTTCCCTTGGAAAATAAGCTGGAATTAGAACAAGTCTGCCAAAAATACGGTATAGATTATGTACTGCTCATGACTGATCAGGAGCGGTGGCAGTTTGTTGAATCAGTTAATGGGTTAGCGTTAATGAATCAGCTGATGGAGATCATAGCCAGCCTGCATGAATTTGAGGTAGTGGTAATGATCGGTTCCGATATGCGGATCCGTTTGGCTGAGGCGATCTTTGGCGATGCGGTAATCGGTGTTCAGCTCGGGGAATCCCCGATTAAGAAAGATGTGTACTACAGTCCAGATGATTTGGAAGAGTTGATCTTAAGCATAAAGGGTGGAAGTTAAATGAAGCAGGTAGTGAGTGTAAGCATTGGTTCGAGCAAACGTGATCACAGCGCTGAGGTAAGCTTTCTGGGGCAGAATTTTCGCTTAGAGCGGAAAGGGACTGATGGAGACATTGGCAAAGCAATCGATTTAATCCGCAGCCTTGATGGTCAAGTTGATGCCTTTGGTATGGGAGGCATTGATATTTGGATTTGGGGCGGTAAACGGCGCTATACTTTCCGCGAAGCTAAGAAAATAGCCAAAGCAGCCCAGAAAACACCGATGGTTGACGGCTCTGGTTTAAAAAACACGTTGGAGCGGCGGGTAATTTATCAATTAATGGAAAGCCACCCTGATCTGCTGCGGGGCAAAAATGTATTGATGGTTAGCGCAATGGATCGCTTTGGCATGGCAGAAGCTTTCCACGACATCGGCTGCCGAACAATGTATGGTGATATTATTTTTGCGCTGGGCCTGCCAATTCCCCTTTATCGCTTAAAGCTTCTGCACAATGTGATTGCGCCGGCAGTCGCACCAATTGTGGTCCAGCTGCCCTTTAAGCTGATTTATCCAATTGGTGCTAAACAGGAAAAGCGCTGTCCAGACAGTAGTTTTAAGAAGTACTATGAGTGGGCAGATGTGATCGCGGGAGACTTTCACATGATCAAAAAATATCTGCCAGAACGGGTTCCTGGAAAAATTGTTATTACTAATACTGTCACCCAAGCGGATGTTGAGCTTTTACGCTCCGCTGGGATTAAACTACTGATTACCACCACTCCGGAAATTCAAGGCCGTTCCTTTGGTACCAATGTGATGGAAGCGATGATGGTAGCGTTTATGGAAAAGCCATTGGATCAAATTCAGCCAGCAGATTATGTAGATTTGTTAGAGAAACTTGACTTTCAGCCTCGTATTGAGGAGTTAGCTTAAACGTGCTGTCAAGGACTTTCATAGTGTAAAGTAGTTGTAGGATAAAACTAAACATGAGATCATCCTTTTGGTAAAATAGAATCGCCAAAATCCTAACCAAAGGAGTGCTCTCTTGTGATTAATATTTTACAACAAATCGTTGAAAAATTCATCAGCGAAGTTACTGGATTTTTTGGTCAGGACAAAGTGCTAACATTGGAAGAGATACAAACTAC
>JAAYLQ010000119.1 GCA_012521805.1 Bacillota bacterium | reverse complement strand
GATTGGGAATCACTGCTGCCGCATTGTGCAGTCCCGCGATATTAAAAGTTTTGCTCGGTGCCATCAGGGAAATAGTTTGGTTGGCATACTCCGGTAGAGCAGCCATGGGGGTAAATTGATGGGGTGGGAAAACTAAATCTGCCCAAATTTCATCAGCGACAAGCTTGACATCGTATTCCAGGCAGAGTTCACCGAGCAGTGTCAACTCCTGCTCGGTCCATACCCTACCGACAGGGTTGTGGGGACTGCACAGAATCATCATCTTCACACCCTGCGCAAATTTTTGCCGCAGATGATCATAGTCCATCCGGTAATACCCAGCTTCCTCAATCAAAGGGCTTTCAACAAGCCTGCGGCCGTTACTGGTCACCACTTGGAAAAACGGCTTATACACAGGGGTTTGGATCAAAATCTGATCGCCCGGCTCAGTGAACGCTGTCACACAGAACGCTAATGCAGGCACCACACCTGGGGTGTCGCTGATCCAATTTAGTTCGATCTCCCATTTGTGGCGCTGTTTGACCCAATCCCTAAATGCTTGATAATAGCTGTCTGGTCGAAATGTGTAACCGTAAACGGGATGCTGGGCCCGCTCCTGCAGCGCAGCAGCCACCTGCGGGGGTGAGGGCAGATCCATATCCGCCACCCACATCGGCAGCAGATCATCTCTGCCGTAGAGCCGCTTTAAGCTATCCCACTTCTCACAGTGAGTCCCGCGGCGTTCAATCAGGGTTGAAAAGTTACTGCTCAAGATGTGCCTCAGCTCCTTTGCTCTGATCCAGTCTGGCCAATAACTGCTGCAGATCATAGCCGGTGGGATCTTGTGCAATTCTCAAGTCAAACTCCGGCAGCACCGCCAGAATATGGTCAAAAATATCTGCTTGAATACCTTCATAAACTGCCCAAGTTGTGTTGTTGGTAAACACATAGATTTCCAGGGGAATGCCATCCCTGGTTGGCTGCAGCTGCCGCACGAGAAAGGTCATCTCCTGGTGAATTCCGGGATGATTGCGCAGATAGGCCGATACATAGGCGCGAAATGTACCCAAATTTGTCATGCGGCGTCCATTTACCACCACACTGTCATCAATACCGTGTTCTTTATTATATTCCGCTATTTCCGCCTGCTTTTTTTCAATATAATCTTTCAGTACATGGATTTTCTTATACTTAGCAATCATTTCTTCAGTACAGAACTTAACACTGGTTTGATCAATCAGGATGGAACGCTTGATTCTGCGGCCTCCGGAATCAAACATCCCCCGCCAATTAATAAAGGGGCTGGAAACTAGTTTATGGGTGGGTATGGTTGTAATTGTCTTATCCCAATTCTGAACCTTTACGTGATGGAGACCAATTTCTATAACAAATCCGTCTGCATCGAAGTCTGGAGCTTCAAGCCAGTCGCCGATCCGCAGCAGATCACTGCCGTTAATTCTCACGCTCGCAACAAAGCCAAGGATTGTATCCTGAAAGATCAGCATCAAGACAGCCGTGATTGCTCCCAAACCACTTAAAAAGATCCAGGGTGACTGGCCGATAAGAATGCTAACAGCTAAAACACCGGCAGCTAAAAATAAAAACAGTTTCACAACCTGAACATATGTGGTAATTGGCCGCCGGCGGGAGATCTCGTAAGAGTTATAAATTAAAAGTGCACCGGACAGGAGTTTATCCATAAACTTTACTAAAATAAAGATCACCCAGATTGTGATAAACCGCTGCCCGACCACTGCAACAGCTGGAACATAAGTAATACCCTGATACAGAATCACTGCTGGAACAAGCTTGGGCAGGTCCGCAAACACACCATATTCATATAACTGCTCGTCCCAATTAAACGGTGTTTGATCAAAGATAAACTTGATCAACCGGAGCACATAGCGCTTTGTCAGATGATATAAAACTGTACTGAACAGCACCACTGCCCCAATAAACAGTAGGTCTCTAATCATCGGAAAATCATCTAAAAAAGCCATATCTTAGTCCCTCCCTGCTCTGGATCATTCACCTTTAGATGTCACTTTCCCTTTGTTTTTAGTCCATCGGCTACAAGGTTTAATCCAAGCACTATCAGGGCGATTGCAATCCCCGGAAAAACCACCGTCCACGGCGCAAGGGAACCAAAAGCCTGCGCTTCTTTAAGCATTCTACCCCAACTCGGTTTGGGCGGCTGCACACCGACTCCTAAATAACTTAAAGACGCTTCTGACAGCAGCGCACCTGCAAATGAAGCTGTTGCCTGCACCAAAATTAAGCGGGCGCAGTTCGGCAGGATGTGGCGAAACATAATTCTCAGATCTGAGGCACCGACAGCCCGGGCCGCCTGGACATACTCAAATTTGCTCTGCTGCAGGAAACTAGCTCTGGTGATTTTCATAAATACTGGAATATTAGCGATGGCAATTGCCGCCATCACAGTATTCTCACCTGGACCAAAAATAGCTACCGCAAGTAAAGCCAGCAGAATGCTGGGGAACGCATAAAAAACCTCTGCAGAACGCATTAACACTTCATCAATTCGATGACCGTAAAAACCGGCCAGCGCCCCCAAAACCACTCCTATTACCATTCCAGCGCCAACAGAGGCAAAGCCAATCAACAGCGATGTTTGGCCGCCAGTCATAATTCTGCTCAACATATCCCTGCCGTATTGGTCTGTACCCAGCCAATGGGTTGATGATGGTGACTGGAGCCGAGCGGTGATCTGCATTGTCTCCGGATCATATGGTGTATAAAAAAGACTGATCATAGTTGGTATCAAAATAACAACAATAAAAAAACTCCCGATCACTATTGGTAGATTGGCTTTCCGCATCTTTATCCCCCTAGTCAAACCGCAGTCTAGGATCTAAGGCTAAAAGCAGCAGGTCGAGGCCGAAGTTCACGATTAGAATCAAGGCTGCCGATACCAACACCAACCCCTGCACCAGCGGCAGATCCCGCTGCAGAGCTGCATTAATCAGTAGTTGACCAAGTCCGGGCAGACCAAAGACTTGTTCAATTACCAGTGTGCCGCCCAGCAGCTGAGTTAAATGCACACCTGCAGCTGCGAAAATATTAATTGCTGCGTTTTTTAAGGCATGTTTATACAAAACAGCTCGCCGCGCCAGGCCTTTGCCGTGGGCAGTGCGGATATAATCCTGGCTCAGCGCGTCAATCATGCTGCTGCGGACAACTCTGGTTAACACAGCTGCCCTGGGGATCGCCAGGGCAAAAGCAGGTAAAACTAAACTGGCTGTTGAGGTGTAGCCTGCAGGGGGCAGCCAATTCAGCTTAACCGCAAACAAATCAATCAAAAGCAGGCCCAGCCAAAAAGCAGGCAGAGCCATGCCCAGCTGAGTCAAAATTAGGCTCAGGGTTTCCAAAACCGAGCCCTGTTTGACCGCACAGCTGATCCCTAACGGAATACTGATTAACAGTGCCAGGCCAACAGCCAGCACTGCCAGTGACAATGACACTGGCAGTGCATCTCCAATCAGTCCGGCAATATCAACACTGTAGCGAATTGATTTGCCGAGATTTCCCTGAAGCAGGCCTCCCAACCAATTCACAAAACGCACCACTACTGGCTGGTTGAGGCCGAGCTCTGCTCGAAGGGATTCCAGCCTGGCTGGATCACCTTCCGTGCCCAAGATCAAAAGTGCCGGATCGCCAGGGAGAATGTTAACACTAAAGAATGTCAGGGCACTGATTAAAAACAGTGTCACCACTAAACCAACCATTTTGTGCATCACATACTTCACTGTAATCCTCCCTGCCTGCTTCCATTATTTATACAGTGCTGCTACATCAACTACATACACTGGGTAACTCTGCCAGCCTTTGATTGCTGCATTCATTACGTTCAGCTGCAGTGGATCCATAATGAATACACCGGCTACCTGCTCAGTTAAAATAGCCTGAGCCTGATCATAGATAGCTTTGCGCTCCTCTGCGGTGCTGCTGACACCGGCTATAATCAGCTGATCAAATTCCGGACTGTTAAAGTTGGTAAAGTTTCTGGAGTTTGTACTCACATATCGATTTAAAATCGTATGGGGATCCAGCTTACCGGTCAATCCCACAATGGATAAATCGTAGCGGCGCTGAGTATAAACCTGCTCTAACCAAGTACCCCATTCAACTATTTCAATCGTGACATCAATTCCAACCCTGCGCAGCTGATCAGCAATAATCTCACCGGTTTGAACATGGAGTGGATATGCTGACGGCAGAGTCATTGTCAAATGCAGATCTGAATATCCTGCTTCTTTAAGCAGTTCCTTCGCCTTTTCAGGATTGTACGGCAGTACTTCTGCCAGCTCAAAATTATAGAATTCAGGCATTGCTGGGCTGAGACCTGTATAGATTTTTTCCGCCTGACCCCAAGCTGCGCCGATCACAATTTCATCTCGATTGACAGCCATTGCAATAGCCTGTCTAACCCGCAGATCCCTTAAGGCAGGATGGGAATTATTAACTGCCAGAAGCTGCACTACATTCATTGGATCAGCGTGAACCTTCAGATGGGGAACAGGTTCAACTAAATGCAGAAACGCTGCCTCTAAGCGGGGAATCAGATCAATACTGCCGGTCCGCAGGCTGGCAACAGCGCTGTTGTAATCCGGGATAATCCGAAAATACACTTCCCGAAAATAAGGTGTTTTTCCGGACCAGTGCTGTTCAAATCGAGTCAGCTTAATATATTGATTTGGCCGCCATTCCTGCAGCTGATAAGGACCGGTCCCAATTGGCCGCTGATCCAAACCTGCTGCATCGCGGGGATAAATGGCTGCAGCCAGCTCAGTTAGTTCATAAATCAAAGGAGCATAAGGTTCTGACAGTTCGATCACAACCCGATCGTCGCCTTCTGCGTACACCTGGGCAATCGCTTGATAACTGCTCGCCCGCTGACTGATCTGCGGATCCCGCGCTCGATTAAGGGCATTGACTACATCATCAGCGGTAACCCGTTTGCCGTTGTGAAAATAAGCTTCCCGCAGATAAAAAGTATAGACAGTTTGGGTCGAATCAATCTCCCAGTGGCTAGCCAAAGCTCCTGTAATCTGACCATCGGGAGTGCTTTTGACCAAACCCTCGTAAATGTTAAACGCAATTTCTGCAGTGGCAGCAGCCACTGAACGAGTCGGATCGAAGCTATCAGGGTCGGTAGGTACCGCAATATTTAAGATATCATTATCAGCTAAGGCTGGAACACTTCCTCCAAAAATCACAAGGAACAGCAGCACTGTTAACAGCGTTTTCTCTAATCTCATCTCCGCTACTCCTTTCTAATTTGCAAACCTTCTGCCAGCACATCCAGGACAGCATCAATAAACTGCAGATGCTGCGCCTGATCCGTTTCCGACAGTTCAATAAAATTATCAATCAGCTCCTTGCCAACAGAATGATACACAAAAAAAGCTGCTTCTTGATTAAGCTCAGGATTCACTTGACCATTCTCGATCGCCTGCTGAAGCATAGTGAGAAAATCATTGGCCCTCAGCTCGCGGCTGGTGCGGATCTCCTCCTCAAATTCTGCACAATAATCCCAATAATGGTTGATAATCTTGTGATACAGCGGAAACTCTTTGGCAAATAAATAGGAACGGCGGTAATAGCGCTTCAGCGTGGCAAAAAAATCGTCCGCCTGATCAAAAACATCTTTCAAAAAGCGTTTCTTCTGGGCATATGCCAAATCCAGTATGTAAAGGTACAGCTCCCGCTTGTTTTCAAAGTACTGGTACATACTCCCTTTGGCAATTCCCGCTTTTGCCACGATCTTGCTCAATGACGCCTTATCATAAGGGGATGCAGCGAACTCTGCTACAGCCGCCTCGATAATCGCCTGTTGTTTTGCTTCTGGCAAGTTATAAAATGTTTCAGTTGGCAGTTTCACCACCTCCTAACTATGTGACCACCCGGTCACCTTTCGAATACAGTATACTCTTCTTACCAATTAAAAGCAACTAAATTAATCAGGTTTTAACTAAAAAATAACCAAACCTAGCAAGCCGGCACCAATGATAATCTTAATCGGGTCAATTTTATATCTGCTTACCAAAAGGAAAACCAAAACTGCAATGATCACACTGGCATAGTCAATGGAGGCCAAAGTAAGAGTAGCCAGTCCTTGCGGGAAGATTACCGTTACTGCTATAAACCAAGCCGCAGATAAGATTAAACCTGCTACCACCGGCCTGATTCCAGCAAAGATACTTCTGGTTAACAAATGATCGCGATACTTTTCCAGCACCCGGGATAACAGCAGAATAATCAGGAGAGATGGCAGTACGATTGCGGACGTCGCTACAACAGAACCTAAAACCCCCGCCACACGATAACCAATAAAGGTGGCTGCGTTAATTGCAACAGGACCGGGAGTCATTTCCGCAATGGCAATAATATCAACAAACTCCTGTTGAGTAATCCACTGATTAATCTCAATCTCATGCTGCATTAACGGCAGCATAGCATAACCTCCGCCAACTGTAAAAAAGCCAATTCTAAAAAATCTCCACAACAGCTCAAAATAGATCATGACTTATCCTCTCCAGCATTTGTTGATAAGTATGCCCGCTGCGGCAGATAGTAAAAAATTATAATTCCTGCCATGGCACCAAATAAAATAACCCAGGCTGCGTGAATCTCGGTAAACAAACTAATTCCCAAGGATAGGGCAGCTAAGATTACCGCAGCCAAATTGCGGATACTAGACCGTGCAATTCTCACTGCAGCAGCTGTTATCAGTCCAGCAACAGCAGCCCTAATTCCAGTGAAAGCAGCCATTACCGCAGCATTTCCCTTCAGTGTTGTAAAGAAGACTGCTATTCCTAAAATTACCAGCATTGATGGAAGCACAACTCCCACCGCTGATACAACCGCTCCACCTACCCGGCCTAACCGGTAACCTAAGAAAATTGCAGAATTGATGGCAATTGCCCCAGGAAGCGACTGGGATAGGGCAAAAATATCAATAATCTCTTCTTGAGCAGCCCACCCCCTCCGCTCTACTACTTCCTTTTCAATCAGCGGCAGCATGGCGTAACCGCCTCCAAAAGTAAACAGTCCGATTTTAAACCAGGACGAAAAAAGCTGCCAGTACAGTTCTAAGTTCACAGCATCACCTCATTACATAAATAATGTCCTGTTATGACTGTTCATACTTCGATTTCAGCAGGGTAAATCCTCCCTGAAGGTATTCACCTTCCCACAGCTTGCCAATTCATGGTATACTAAACAGGGAGTTGTCTATTGATGGAATAGGAGGCTGCAGCAGACGTGAGTATGATTTTCAAGGTTAATCTATTTTCACTACTGATTGACTTAACATCAGCTTGCGAACTAACTGAGTTAGCTGTCGCAAATCACAGTCAGCGGGTAGCTTACATCGCTTTAACAATCGGCAGAATTTTAGGCTTATCTGAAAAAGAACTGGAGAATTTAGTAATTGCCAGTCTGCTCCATGATATCGGTATTTCCAGCAGTCGTGAAAAACTGAAAATAGCAGATTTAAATGTAGATGGTCAGGAAATAATCCCCCACTGCGTCCGCGGAGCAGAACTGCTTAAACGCTCGACAATTCTTGCGGAGTTCAGCCCTATTGTAGCTGCTCACCATGATGCTTGGACAGATCAAACCGATATCTACAGTCCCATTATCCACTTAAGCGACCGCGCCGAGGTATTGATTGATAAAAGCAGTTATATTCTCTGGCAGCACCATTCAGTTATAGAACGAATCGAACGCTTAAGCGGGACAATCTTTGATCCAGAACTGGTCGCAGTTTTAAAGCATCTAGCTGCCAAGTCCAGCTTTTGGCTGGATCTTACCTCTGAGCAATATAAAAAAGTGATCGCCGAATTTACCAGCGATCAATTCACGTATTTAACCTTTAACGAACTGGAAAGCATCGCCGCAATCTATGCCGAGATCATTGATGATAAAAGCCGCTTTACAGCTGAACATTCCCTGGGAGTGAGCCGAATGGCGCTGGCTCTTGGAACCAAAGTCGGATTCAGCGATGACGAGCTGCGGTTGTTGAAAATTGCCGCATTGCTCCACGATTTAGGCAAATTGGCGGTTCCAGATGAGATTTTAGAATATCCAGGCAGGCTGGATCACAAGCAGTTAATGATCATGCAGCAGCACCCCTACTATACTTACCATCTGCTCGACAGCCTCGGTCCGGAAGCAGAGCCGATCCGCAACTGGGCAGCATTCCACCATGAGAAACTAGATGGAAGCGGATATCCGTTTGGTCTAAACCACACCCAGCTGGATACAGGTGCCCGAATTATGGCTGTAGCTGACATCACCCAGGCGCTGCGTGAAGACAGGCCTTACCGAGACAAACTGTCCCAGCAGACGATTAATCAGATCTTGATGACTCAGGTGCGCAGCGGCAAAATCGATGAAGAAATTACCCATTTAGCAATTGAAATCATGACATCACAGTCAAACCTTGATTAATCAGATAATCAAAAGCATTCATCAGCAATCCTAATTTATGTTCTGCTTCTTTAGAATCTGTACCGGAGATGGAAATATACAGTTTCATTTTCGGCTCAGTGCCTGAAGGACGTAGTGTAATCAGGTCTCCGGCGGTTGTTTCCCACTGCAGCATATTTTCCTTGGGAAAATCCAGCTCAAATTCCTGGTTCTGCTCAAAATCTAAATGAACACCGTTAAGGTAGTCTTTAAACGATTTCACATTAAGTCCGGCTATTGTCAGCAGCTGATCCTGCCGCAGCTCCTCAATTAAAGCTTTGGCTTTGTCTGCCTCGCTGCGGCTGTGAAAATAATACGACTGCAGTGTATCGAGGTAATAACCGTGTTCCTCATATAACTGTTCCAACCGTTGTTGGAGTGTGATCCCCTGGCTGCGGTAATACGCAGCCAACTGTGCTATCAGCAGACTGCCAATTATTCCATCTTTATCCCCCACGAAAGAACCAGCCAAATAGCCACAGCTTTCCTCAAATCCAAATAAAAACTCCCTGCCTTCCTGCGGCAGCTGTTGAATTGCAGCTCCTATATACTTAAATCCGGTTAGCGTTTCCCTAACTTCTGCTCCATACTTATCAGCAACAGGATAAACCATATTTGTCGAGACAAGTGTTTTAATGATTACCTTATTGCTCCGCTGTTCAGGAGGTAAACACTGCAGCAGAAAATCAGTCAACAACACCCCAATCTGATTGCCGGTAAGCAGCACATAGCGATCCTCCGCCCAAACGGCAGCACCTACCCGATCGCAGTCAGGATCGGTGGCAATGATCAGATCAGCAGGATAATTTTCCGCATACGCAAAGGCTAAACTGAAGGCGTCTGGTTCTTCAGGATTGGGAAACTCAACAGTTGAAAACTCGCTGTCCATCACCATCTGCTCCGAAACCAACTTCACATTAGCAAAACCACCTGCCTTTAAGGCTCGAGGAACAAAATCAGCTCCGGCTCCATGGAGAGGTGTGTAGATAATTTTGAGATCCAGGTCAAAATCAGACCGTTTTGGGGCCAGCTCAGACAGCTTTTTAAAATACACTTGGTAAACATCCTCATCGAGCCAGTGCCACAGGGGGCTTGCTTGAGCATTTTCCGCTATTTTAACATCTTTCAGCGCCAGCGTTTCCATAATCTCACTGATTTCCACTGTCGACTCTGGATGGAGCTGGATCCCATTTTCATTGTAAGCTTTGTAGCCGTTATACTCTTTAGGATTATGACTAGCAGTAATCATAATACCTCCACCAGCTTGGCAGTGGCGCACAGCAAATGAGAGCAGCGGTGTGGGGGTGATCCGGCGGAAGACATATACTGGAATGTGATTTCCAATCAAGACAGCAGCTGCGGTTTCAGCAAACTCCCGCGACATGAAGCGTGAATCGTAGGCTATTACTACACCACGCTGATTCTGGTTATGGGCAGTCAAATATTGAGCAAAGGCTTGAGTTGCCAGCCTCACAGTGTAGATATTCATCCGATTAGTACCTGCTCCAATGATTCCCCGCAAGCCTCCGGTACCAAATTCAAGCTGGCCGGAAAAGCGGTCATAAATCTCCGCATCCTGTCCCTTCACAGCCAGCAGTTCCTCCTTCGTTACTTGGTCAATTAGTTCATTGTTCAGCCATGCCTGATATGACAGTTTGGCATCCACATCCGATCACCCTTTCTCAATCACAAGCAAAATTAGACTGTGTCAGATAGTATTGCCAGCTTCAGCTTGATTGATGATAACTTCCGCAAATAATGAAGCAGAGCCCTAACCCATCCAACAAGCCCCCCTGCCCTTAACTAGAGCCTCGTATGCAGATTGAGTTCGCTCCAGGTAATAACCGCTCCGATCCAGCATATAACCGCGGCCGCAGACAGTAACCAGCTCCCCTATGCCAAGATCGATCAGTGCAGTCTGCAGTTCAGGCAAAAACTTTACCGCACCAAAGCGGGGTGCACTGCGCCCATCAGTAATAGCATGGAGATACACCTGCTTGGCTCCCCATTCCTGTAATACTCTCAGGAGGCTTAGGGCTTCACTGGTGCTGCCGTGGGAGCTTTTCGGTGACAGCAGAAATAAAAGGTGGACTGACTGCTCGGGACTTAAGTGCTTGATGCTGTGGTAAAACCTGCTATTCTCTTTGAGATGCAGCGGGGTAAGGTTCTTGGGTATTCTGGTTTCATCTTGAGGAACAATTCTACCAGCACCTAATGTGAGATGCCCAGTTTCCGAGTTGCCACCAGAATCCGGTGCTAAACCGACATAAGTACCAGAGGCGTGGAGAGCTGTATGCGGATAGTGGGCATATAAGCGATCCAGGGTTGGAGTATCAGCGGCATAAATCGGATTGGTATCCCTCGCTTCTGCCCCGATGCCAAATCCGTCAAGAACGATTAACACCACTCCCTTAACCGATGTTAGATAAGGCTGTACCAATGAGCGTCCGGTCATTAGGTTTGGTTGTTCCAAACCTAAGAGATTAAGAATTGTAGGAGCAACATGCTGCAGACTGCCTTCTGGTGCTAGGAAAATAGTATTGTGTGGCACTGTAGGATCAACTAAGATAAAGGGTACTTTAGCCCGTGTGTGTCCAATGCTGTGGGAGCCGTCCGGCAGATATGCCTGCTCTAACAAACCATGATCAGCTGTAACGATCAGACAATAGCCTAATGATTGGGCTGCAGCTGCAATTCTGCCGAGAGCCTGGTCAATTGCCTCAACACAGGCAACCTGTGCTTGAAAATCGGGGATATGTCCGAAAATGTCACCGGCGGCAAAGTTGACAAGAGCAAATTCATAATGCCCTGTCTGCAAGCTTTGCACCAATGTTTCCGCCATTTCTGCCGACCGCATTTGCGGGTTTTGGTGGACCGCCTCCCTAATGCTGGGAATCATGATCCAGTCTTCCTGGGGAAAAGGCTCTTCCCGGCGACCATTAAAAAAGTAGGTGACATGGGCAAATTTTTCCGATTCTGCTATCCGCAGCTGCCTTAAACCGTGCTCTGCCAGCACCTCACCTAAAGGAGATTCTGGTTTGATGGAGTGAAACAATGGAGGATAGTCAGCAAACTTGCGGTGATATTCCACCATGGGAAAAAACTGCAGCTGGGACAGGTATTCCCGGGGAAAATGGTGGAAATCAGGGTCAACAAACGCTTCGGTGAGCTGGATTTCCCGCTCACCACGGCGGCAGGCAAATATCAAGACATCCTGATCCTGCACCCGGCCAACAGGCAGATTATCAGCACCGCATTTTACTAAAGGTGGGAGCCAATAATCATCTAATCCCTGATCATAGCTGTTTTGGATCAAGTTTAACAGCTGGCCTAACATGTGATCACCTCACTGTTCATACCTACCTTTATGCCTGCTGAGGGGCAGATATGAAAAGCCCCAGTCAGTAACTGACTGGGGCTGAGCTTCTCAATTGATTAGAGGCGAACAACATTAGCGGCCTGTGGTCCGCGGTTGCCTTGAACGATTTCAAATTCTACCTTTTGACCCTCTTCCAAGGTGCGAAAGCCGTCGCCTTGAATGGCAGTGAAATGTACAAATACATCTTCTCCGTTCTCTTGCTCAATGAAGCCGTAACCTTTTTCTACGTTAAACCATTTTACTGTTCCTGTCACCATAAATCTATATGGCCTCCTTAAAAAATACTCATTAAAAAGCGGAAGTTTTGCTCATCGTTCCAAGCCTAAGAGGCCATAACTCAGCGTACAAACTTCACTACCTTTTAACGTAGCCTTAGCATACCACAGTTTAGTAAGAAATACAAGTAGAATCTTGAAAATTTTATTTTT
>JAAYLQ010000118.1 GCA_012521805.1 Bacillota bacterium | reverse complement strand
GTGGAAAGTGATACAATTAATATAAAAGTGATCCTCAGTGAAAACAATGGTGAAAATCCAATCGTGTATTATTTTAAACTGAGTAAAGACACTAATTATACCTTGTTGGAACTGATGGAGAGAAAATTTGTTGTAGAACAGGAAAATGGATTCATTACTTCCATCCAGGGTAGAGCTGCTTCTACCAAGGAGCGGACTGCTTGGATGTATGAAATTAATGGACAGATGGCGATGGTTGGTGCGGCTGACTATAGAATCAAAGATGGAGATGTTTATCACTGGGATTTACGGAAATGGTAACAGGATCGAAAGTCAAGGAATTAGTTCTTATAGCAATGCTCTCAGCTGCTAGTGTTGTCGGTCGAATAGTAATGACGCCGATTCCCGGTCTGCAGCCTACGACAGTGATTATCATGATCGCTGCGATGGGTTTAGGCTTCAGACAGGGACTGATGGTGGCACTGATCAGCACGTTAGTGTCTAATCTACCGCTGGGACATGGAATTTGGACCTTGTTCCAGCTTCTGGCCTGGTCTGCAGTGGCACTGATCAGCTATTTCTTCGGCAAAAGTCGATGGAGCAACAATCTACTTTATTCTTCTCTTTTTGCGGCCCTGACAGGGCTCATTTATGGAATAGTTGTATCTTTGAATGCATTGATGTTTAATCTGCCAATTCTCGCGTATTATTTGGCAGGTTTGCCGCACGATTTCAACCACGCCATTGGCAACTTTGCTATTTACCTTGCAGTTGGTGATCGTTTACGGCGTTTACTTCGGGAGTTCAGTGCGGCTTATTTTGCAAAAAAATAAGCCGCTATTTATAGAAAGTACAGGGAGGTGACTCTGATCAGTGCATTAGAAATTAGTTTGGTGGGTACAGCGGTAGTGTTCTGCGTTTTGCTCATTCTTGCAGCACTAATTCAAGTGATTGGCTATTTTATGCGACAAATTAGTTCTCCCTCGTCGACAGTGCTCAAAGCCAATCTAAAGGAAAGCAGTACAGAGTCGGATGAGCAGCAGGTCAAACGAGACATAGCCATCATTACTGCTGTAATGCATCAGCTGGGTCATGAAGGTCAGCTCAAGATCAAGTCAATCAAATAGATGGGAGGAAAATAAATGATCAGATATCGGGTAAGAGTTGATGACAGAGTTTATGAAGTTGAGGTGGAACCGCTTACCCAAACCGAAATACCTAAAGGCAAATTAGAAAATGCAGCAGAAAGTGTTTCTGCTCCCCAAGGTAATGAGGTTAAGGCACCGCTGGCAGGCACAATTCTCTCGGTGAAGGTGAAAGTAGGGGATCGTGTCAGTGCGGGAGATGTGCTATTGACGTTAGAAGCATTAAAGTTGGAAAACGAAATTACGTCCCCGGTTTCCGGCACTGTGGTTAAAATTGCCAGCGCAGGAGAAACGGTTGAGGCAGACCAGGTGATTGCCATAATTAACTAGGGAGGGGGCGGAAAATGTTTGCATCGTTGTGGGAAAGTACAGGTTTATACATGCTTACTTGGCGTGAAACTTTAATGCTGTGCATTTCCTTTGTGCTTTTGTATTTAGGAATTCGTAAAAAATATGAGCCACTGCTGTTAGTTCCTATTGCTTTCGGAATCTTTTTAGCTAATTTTCCAAAAGCGGGTATTATGGACGAAGGGGGTCTGCTGCGAATTCTGTACCAAGGAATCGAGTATGGGATTTATCCACCGTTAATTTTCTTGGGTGTTGGGGCCATGACCGATTTTGGACCCTTGATTGCCAATCCCCGCAGCCTTCTGCTGGGAGCAGGAGCACAGCTGGGCATTTTTGGCACATTCATCGCTGCATCAATGTTTGATTCTCCTTCACTAAGTTTTACTCTGCAGGAAGCAGCGGCTATTGGAATTATTGCGGGTGCAGATGGACCAACTGCAATTTTTCTCACAGCAGCCTTGGCACCTCATCTGCTGGCACCTATTGCTGTTGCTGCCTATTCCTACATGGCATTAGTACCGATAATTCAACCTCCAGTAATGAAGCTTTTGACAACTCAAAAAGAGCGAAGAATCAAAATGAAGCAGTTGCGCAAGGTAAGTCGGGTGGAGAAAATTTTATTTCCGATAATAGTGACTTTGTTTTCGGGATTGCTGGTACCCAGTTCGCTGCCGTTGATTGGGACCCTGATGTTTGGAAATCTGCTGCGGGAATGCGGTGTAACCCAGAGATTGTCTTATACAGCTCAGAACGAATTAATGAATATTGTCACAATTTTTGTCGGCTTGACGGTGGGAGCTACCGCTAATGGAGAAACTTTCTTAAGCCTGCAAACGATCACTATCTTGATCTTAGGAGCGGCATCCTTCACCTTAGCCACTGCAGCCGGGGTGCTGTTTGGCAAATTGATGTGTGTACTGTCTAAAGGCAAGATTAACCCGCTGATCGGTGCAGCTGGAGTGTCTGCTGTCCCCATGAGTGCCAGAGTTGTTCAGGTAGTGGGACAAGAAGCGGATCGCAGCAATTTCTTGTTAATGCACGCAATGGGACCAAATGTGGCAGGGGTGATCAGCTCAGCAATTGCCGCTGGAATACTGCTGTCAGTCTTAGGGTAGGAGGGAGATAATGAAGCGGAAAATCGGGATTACTGAAACCTTATTTCGTGATGCACACCAATCGCTGTTAGCGACAAGATTAAAACTTGAGGATATGCTGTCGGTAGCGGAAATGATTGATCAAGTTGGGTATTATTCGGTTGAAATGTGGGGTGGAGCTACATTTGATACCTGCTTGCGCTATCTCAACGAAGATCCCTGGGAAAGGTTGCGGGTCTTGAGAAAGCGTTTACCGAATACAAAACTGCAGATGCTGCTGCGGGGTCAAAACCTGCTGGCTTATCGGCAGTATCCGGATGATGTTGTTGATACTTTTGTGGCCAAATCAGTGGAAAATGGAATTGATATTATTCGAATTTTCGATGCCCTTAATGATACACGCAACCTTGAAAGAGCGATAAAAGCAGCTAAAAAAGCTGGAGCCCATGCCCAAGCGTCGGTGGTTTATACTGTCAGTCCTGTACACGATATTCAGGGTTATGTTAAAACAGCCCAGGAGTTAGCTCAGATGGGGGCGGACTCTATCTGCATTAAGGACATGGCTGGGATCTTGACACCGGCTGTGGCTCGAGAGCTGATAACTCAATTGAGGAAGGCTGTAGATCTGCCAATTCATCTGCATTCCCACTCGACCTGCGGATTGGCTTCAATGACGTACTGGGAAGCTATTCAAGCAGGTGCTGATGTAGTTGATACAGCTATTTCAGCTTTGGCTCTAGGTACTTCCCAGCCACCTACAGAGTCGCTTGTAAAGGCTCTTCAGGATGCGGAGTATGATACAGGTCTTGACCTCGCTTTGTTAGCAGAGATCAATAGCAAAATTAAGGCTGTTTTAGGTGGTTATCAAAGCCCACGGATTTCGGTCAATACCGAGGTATTGGTCAGTCAAATCCCGGGAGGGATGCTTTCTAACCTGCGAGCGCAGCTGGAACAGCAAAAACTCAGCCACAAATACCAGGAAATTCTCCAAGAAGTTCCCCGGGTCCGCAGGGAGCTGGGTTATCCGCCGCTGGTCACTCCTATGAGTCAGATCGTCGGTACTCAAGCTGTTTTGAATGTTGTTACAGGCGAAAGATATAAGATTAAGACTAAGGAAATCAAGGATTATGTCAAAGGCCTGTACGGGCGTCCGCCAGTTCCAATCGAACCGGAGATGCAGAAAAAGATTATCGGCGATGAACAACCAATTACTGGGCGTCCAGCAGATCGCTTGTCCCCTGGAATGGAGGCAGCCAGGGCTGAAATCAAAGACCTGGCGGCTAGTGATGAAGATGTTTTGAGTTATATTCTTTTCCCAGATTATGCTCGGCAATTTTTCATGAACCGCAAATAGGATAGAGCTTTTTTTGGCGGGTAAGCTAAGAGGGAGAAGGAGGTCGATGCTTTATCAAACGCAGTCTAGTTCTACTAATAATCGCAGCAGTGTTATGTCCACTGGTTTTCAGCAGTACAAGTTTTGCCGAAGAACCAACCCGCAGTCAAAAAGGCGTGTCCGATGCTTCCGAACTTGCTCCGCTGCCTTCCGAAAAGACAGAAAATACTCTAGCCCGATGGGCACTTTGGGGCGGAATTAGCCTAATTGTCTTTGCTATCTTAGCCAATGTGATGCGGAACAGAGTTAAATAAAATTACTCTTTTTGTGTCAACAAAATCAGCCCGACTCCACAAAGGATCAGCAGCGAACCTGGAAGCAATCCGATAATCGTAATAGTGAGAATTAGGCCGATCAGAAGCAAGAGCCCCCCTAGCAATCCGGCTAGGCCGAGGGATAGGCTGAGGATCAGCCTGATCGGAAGCAGGACTAGCATGAAAATGAGCCAAAATAGGCCTAAAATTAATTTAATCGACAGGAGCAGTAAACCAATCATCTCATCACCCCGCTATATTATATGACAAATATAATGAAAAGAGCTAGGTTGAAACACCCAGCTCTTTTCTGTGTCACTAGAATTCTGATAGAGAATCGCGGCAGATTGCTAATACTAGATCAATACTGTTTTCAACATCGCGCATATCGACCATTTCAGAAACAGTATGCACATAGCGGCAGGGGATGGAGATTGTTCCTGAGGGAACCCCATCTCTGGTTAAATGAATGGCTCCCGCATCAGTACCGCCGGCTTCTAGTACTTCTAGTTGATATTTAATGTTATTTTCTTGAGCCAGACGGATCATTAAATTCTTAACTTTAGGATGGGCAATTACTGACGAATCTTTAACTTTGATTGCGGTGCCCTTACCTAGGCTGACATCCATTCGGGGAGCTTCTGGAGTATCTCCTGTTCTAGTTACATCTAGAGCGATTCCTAGATCAGGGTTGATTCCATAAGCAGCGGTGCGGGCTCCCCTCAGACCAACTTCTTCTTGGGTACTGAAGACGAAGTACAGGTCGTGTTCCGACTGGTCTAGTCTGCGAATTGCCTCAATCAGAACAGCACATCCAATGCGATCGTCTAAGCTTTTGGCAACAATTCTATTGCCGAGATCGGCAAACTCGCGATGGAAGACTGCAAAATCGCCGATTGATACTTTTGCTTGTGCTTCTTCTTGTGATTCGGCACCAATATCAATATACATTTTATCGATTGATAAGTCTTTGAGTTCACCTTTCTCCCGGCCGATCACACCGATTACTCCGTTAGCAAAGCGGACGCGATTGCCAAGGAGGGTAAGGGGATTGAGGCCACCTACATTACTGAAGCGTAAAAACCCATCTTCATCAATGTAAGTAATTACTACACCAATCTCATCGGTATGAGCAGAGAACATTACCTTTTTACCTGTGCCTTTTTTACGAGCTATTAAATTGCCTAAAGTGTCTACATAACATTCATCAACATATTCTTTAACTAACCCAGCAATCTTATCAGTTATTTCCGTTTCAAAGCCAGCTGGACCGTAGCTTTCTACAAGGTCTTTAATGAGGCTCTTCATTGTTAAATCTCTCCTCCTTCTTCAATGCTGCGCAGAAATGCTTTTACCAATTTGACCGCGTTTTCGTAGTCAGATTTGCTGCAGACAGAGACAGGCGAATGGATGTAGCGGCAGGGGAGGGCGACAACTGCTACTCGCACTCCTGTGCGGCTTTGTTGAATCTTGCCTGCGTCGGTCCCGCCTGCTGTATTGCGGCGGTACTGCACAGGGATATTGTATTCTGCAGCTAGTTTTAATAATTTTGCTGTTAAGCGCTGATCAGGAATTACAGAGCTGTCCATCAATGTCAAACAGGGACCCTTACCTACAGAAGTGGCATGTTTATGTTCTGGTATTTCCGGAACGTCAGAGGCGGTTGTACCTTCAAGAACAATAGCAATATCCGGCTGTACTTGATAAGCAGCAGTACCTGCGCCCCGCAGTCCTACCTCTTCCTGCACAGTAAATACACCATAAAGTGGGAACTGATAGTTATCCCGTAAAATATCGATCAGCATAGCACAGCCAACACGATCGTCGAGAGCTTTTGCCTTGTACTTATCCGGACCGATCTCAGCAAATTTGGTGGTAAAATAAGCTAAATCTCCGATGCTAACTAGTTTCTCCGCTTCTTCTTTTTTAGAAGCTCCAATATCGATGTAGAGTTCGTCGATCGTTAAGGCTTTCTGGCGCTCTTCGGGTCTTTGGAGATGAATTGGCTTGGACCCGATTACACCAGGAACCCGATTTTTGCCAATTACTACACTCTTGGCTACTAGAACTCGCGGATCAATACCACCAATGGGACTGAATTTAAGCAGCCCAGATTTTTCAATGCTTAAAATCATTAAAGCAACTTCATCCATGTGGGCAGCCAGCATTACCCTTGGACCACTTTTGCTGCCATTTTTTACGGTAATCAGATTACCTAGGGCATCGGTTCTAATTTCGTCGACCAAGCCAGTGACTTCACTGCGGATTAGATCCCGAACCTCATGCTCTTGCCCTGGTCCGCCGCAGGCTTCAGTCAATCTCTTTAAAAGCACTTTAATCCCTCCACAAATTCCTGATCTAATTCAGAAATAAATTTAGCCAGCAAACGTGCGGTTTTCCGTACATCTTCGTAATCTAATGTTTCCACCGGTGTATGCATATAGCGCAGCGGTAGGGACAGCAGTGCAGTTGGAATTCCATCTTGGGTTATCTGAATCGCAAATGCATCTGTGCCTCCTGGACGGGTTGCCGGTTCTAAAGTATAGTTGATATTCCAATCTTTGGCTGTTTTTACAAAGCGTTCATAAAGTTTGGGATGGACATGGGGTCCAAGGGCAATTCCGGGTCCGCCGCTGAGTTTAATAGTGCGGTATTCAGGTACTCCCGGCATATCCCCGTGGCCAACATCAAGGGCAATACCGATATCCGGCATAATTCCATATGTACTTGTTGTAGCGCCGCGAACGCCGACTTCTTCCTGCACTGTGGCAACTGCATAGATATCTGCAGCATGTTTAACGTTCTCCAGCGCTTTCAGACATTCCAGCATGACTGCTACACAGGCGCGATCATCCATCGCTTTGCCAGCCATTAAGGAGCCATTAAGTTTCACAACCTGCTGATTGATTGTAACCAGGTCTCCGATGCTCACCAGTTCTTCTACCTGCTCACGGGTGTCATATCCAATATCAATATATAACTCATCCATTGGAACAGCATTGTTGCGTTCACTGGCTGTTTGGATATGGGGAGGCTTGGCGCCAATCACGCCAACTAATTTTTCTTTTCCATGAACAATTACTTCTTGGGCGAGCAGTACTCTCTGATCGATGCCGCCAATTGTACTGAATCTTAAGAAGCCGTCCTCTTCAATTTTAGTGATAATCAAGCCGATCTCATCCATATGAGCTGCAAGCATGACTTTAGGACTTGGCTTGTCGCTGACTTTGGTAGCACGTTTAAGCATTATTAGGTTGCCTAGCTTATCGCGGCGAATCTCATCAGCCCACGGGCAGTTTTGTTCCAAATAATCAGCTAAATTATGCTCATATCCGGATACACCCGAGGCTTCTGAAAGGTTAACGAGAATCTCTTTAATTTCCAACTCCCTCACTCCTTTTCTAGTTTGTTTTAAGGATCATATCTTTTCTGCATGCGCCTTAGGATATTCATCTGGGTATTGATCAGCTGTTCACACTCGAGGATCGCGTGGCCGAGATCCTTATTCTTTTCCTGATCAACTAATTGATAGCATTCCTCAAACAGCCTTTTTTCTTCTGCGAGCCTGTCTAAGAGTCTCCAAATTATATCCTTGGGTTCCAAACTAAGCTCACCCTCTCCAGAACCAATCTTTTTTCATTATAACATAGTTTGCCAATTATTCTAACTGTGATTGTTCGATATCTGATAATTTGATATACTATCATCGATGTTTTGGGAAAGAAGGGATAGCGGTGGATTTGAATGGGTTAATTACTCAATTAGAGCAGATGCCCTCACGACCAGTGATTGGTCTGGCACTGGCAGGAGGGAGTGCATACGGTATTGCCCATATTGGGGTGCTCCGGTACCTGGAAGAAATCAGCATGCCAATTGATCTGATTGCAGGAACATCAGCAGGAGCTGCTGCTGGAGCGGTTTGGGCAAGTGGGTTTTCCAGCGAAGCGATGTATGAAATTGTGAAGTCTACCGATTGGTGGTTTTTGGCAAAGCCGGTAGCTTTTAAGAGCGGGTTAATGAGTTCCAAAGGTATTGCAGATTGGATTAACCGCCTGATAGGTAGTAAGGACTTTGTTGAACTAAATAAGCCTTTTGCAGCTACAGCCACTAATTTTGCAACTGGGGAATTGGTAGTCTTGAAGGAAGGGTCGGTAGCGGAGGCAGTGCGGATCAGCTGCTCGCTGCCGGGAATCTATCAGCCAGTAGAGTATAATGGTCTGCAGCTAGTCGATGGGGGCTTGGTGCAGAATTTACCTGTGGGTGTCTGTCGTTCGCTGGGTGCTGATTTTGTCATAGCTGTAGATCTCCATGCAAATCTTGAAAGTAAAAAGCCGCGTACAGTAATGCTATCTCTTATTCATGCCGGCAATATACTGCAGCGGCAGCATGAATTGGTACAGGTGCAGTTAGCAGATGTTGTAATCCAGCCTCAGTTGGGAAGATTAAACCCCTTTAATTTTCGGGCAGTAGATAAATATGTAGACTTAGGTTATGCAGCCGCTCAATCCGCTGCTGATCAGCTTAAACAGATGATTACGCAGATCTTACAACATCAACATTCAAACCCAAATTAGCATCAGGCTGTTTCAGCTAACAGGACCACCTGTTTCTGGCGCAGTGAGGCTTGGACATCAATCAGTCTTTGATTGCTGGAACCGCGAAATTTCAAACTGATGTCTTTGT
>JAAYLQ010000117.1 GCA_012521805.1 Bacillota bacterium | reverse complement strand
GCCTAGCTTAGGGTACTCTACGAAACCCTGGGTGATAGCTCTACGGAACCTCAGCGGCTTCAGCACAGCTTTATGAACACCAATTGTGGCGAGGTCTCTCGCCTACTAAAGCTTGACGCGTACGCCGCCTGCGGCACACCTTGACAGCTTTGACAGATTTTGCTATATTGAGAGCAGTTTCATAACAGCGATGAGAAAGAGGAGTATCTGCACAGATGCGGACAGAGAACCTAGGGTAGGTGAGAGCTAGGGCGTGATCATGCAGAGAAGGCGCTTTTGAGCTATGGTTCTGGAAAGAGGATCTTATTTTTTAGGATAAGGTCAACCAGGGTGGAACCGCGGAAGTAAACCTTTCGTCCCTGAGTGTGGACAAAGGTTTATTTTTATTTTTGATTTAGCTCGAGAGGGTGAAAAGTGATGAATTTTCAAGAAATTATTCTTAAACTGCAGGAATATTGGAGCAAGCAAAACTGCATTATCTATCAACCTTATGATATTGAGGTTGGGGCAGGAACTATGGCTCCTGCAACTTTCCTAAAGGCATTGGGACCTGAGCCGTGGAATGTTGCGTATGTTCAGCCCTGTCGGCGTCCTGCCGATGGCCGCTACGGCGAAAATCCCAATCGGGTGCAGCATTATTACCAGTTTCAGGTGATTCTTAAACCATCTCCTGACAACGTTCAGGAACTCTATTTGAACAGTCTAGAAGCTCTGGGAATTCAGCTGCGCAATCATGATGTCCGGTTTGTCGAAGATGATTGGGAATCGCCTACCCTTGGGGCATGGGGTTTAGGCTGGGAAGTTTGGCTTGATGGCATGGAAATTACCCAATTTACCTATTTTCAGCAGGTAGGAAGTATTGATGTTAAGCCGGTGTGTGCTGAAATTACATACGGTCTTGAAAGACTGGCAATGTTTATTCAAGGTGTGGACAGTATCTTTGATCTTGAGTGGGTTAATGGTGTTACTTATGGTGATGTCTTTCACCAAAACGAAGTGGAGTTTTCCAAATATAATTTTGATTACTCAGATGCTGAAGGTTTGTTTACTTTATTTGATATGTATGAAGCTGAAGCCAAGCGCCTGATCGAATTAGGGTTGGTGTTGCCCGGCTATGATTATGTACTAAAGTGTTCTCATGTTTTTAACTTACTTGATGCTAGAAATGCTATCAGTGTCACTGAGCGAACAGGATATATTGGACGAGTGCGGGCGCTTGCACGCCTAGCGGCCCAGCGCTATCTTGCTGAACGGGAGCAGCTTGGCTTTCCGATGCTGAAGCGGGAGGTGAAAGGATCGTGAAATTTCTGCTGGAAATTGGTCTAGAAGAACTGCCAGCACGGTTTATTCTTCCAGCGGCAAACCAGCTGGCTGAGTTGATGGATGAAAAGCTGACTGAGGAACGGATCAAATTTGCCGACATTGAGATCTTTAGTACGCCCCGGCGTCTGGCGGTAATTGTTAACGGCATTGCTGAAAAACAAGAAGATCTAGCTCTGGAGGTTAAGGGACCGCCAAAAAACATTGCTTTTAAAGATGGAAAACCGACAAAAGCTGCCGAAGGTTTTGCCCGTTCCCAGGGTGTGGATATAAATGATTTAATTGTTAAAACTTTAGGGGATGCAGAGTATCTTTTCGCGCATAAATTTGTTAAAGGGCTGCCCACAAAAGATGTACTAAGTAACATCGTTCCGCAGGTAATCACTGCAATCTCGTTTCCGAAGAATATGCGCTGGGGAGATTGTGAACTGAGATATGCCCGCCCGCTGCGGTGGATTGTGGCACTTCTCAATGAGGAAATAGTTTCCTTTGCTGTTGAAAATGTGGTTTCAGGGAATACCACATTTGGTCATCGGCAGCTGTCTCACGGAGCAGTGACCATCTCCCATCCAGATCAATATGTAGACACTCTCAAGGCTGCTTATGTTATTGCTGACTACAATCTGCGCAAGCAAATGATTCAAGAGCAGATTACAGGTTTAGCATCGCAAATTAATGGGAGAATATTACCGGATGATGCTTTGTTAGATGAGGTTACCAATTTAGTTGAATATCCGACAGCATTTTTAGGCAGTTTCCCTGAGGAATATTTGGAGATACCTGTGGAAGTGCTGATCACAACGATGAAGGAACATCAGCGTTATTTTCCTGTCTTTGATCAAGCGCAGAATCTCCTGCCTAAGTTTATCGGAGTTCGCAACGGAGCAGATAATCAGCTGGATTTAGTGACTGCAGGCAACGAAAAGGTGCTCAATGCCCGTTTAGCAGACGCTAAGTTTTTCTTTGAGGAAGACAGCAAGCAGCCCCTGGCAGCTTATGTAGAGCGTCTAAAAACAGTTGTGTTTCAAGATGGCCTTGGCACGATCTATGATAAAGTCGAGCGGATTGTAGGCAATGCAGCCGCCCTATGTCAGTTATTAAACAAGGAAAATGAACTAAATATCGTGGAGCGCACCGCGCAGCTCTGCAAAGCAGATCTGGTTACCAACATGGTGTTTGAGTTCCCAGAACTGCAGGGAGTGATGGGGGCTAAGTATGCCCTAATCAGCGGGGAGGATCCACAGGTAGCTTCTGGAATCGAAGAGCATTATCTGCCCAGGTTTTCCCAAGACGCCCTACCGCAAACGACAGCTGGGATCATAGTCAGTCTTGCCGATAAACTGGATACTTTGGTAGGATATTTTGGAATCAACAAAATTCCAACTGGTTCACAGGATCCATTTGCCCTGCGGAGGCAGGCTTTAGGGATTGTCCAAATTATTCTTGCTAATAATATTGATGTTGATCTCCGAAAGCTGCTCAATACAGCCGTATCTGCTTATGGAGCTTTGTTCAAAGAGCGGGCTGATGAAATTGTTGAATCACTGCTGGACTTTTTTGCCGGCCGAATTCGGGTGAACCTGCTTGAACAAGGGTACAGTTATGATTCAATCGATGCGGTACTGGCCGTCGGCTTATCCAGCATTCCTGCTGTAAAAGCTAAAATCGCTGCTTTGGAACAGTACCGGAAAGAAAGCTCGTTTGCTGATTTGCTCACTGCTTTTGAACGCTGTTATAAAATTGCTGCGAAAAACGATGCAGCTGAAATTGTCCCGGTTCATTTTACTGCAGCTGAAAAAGAGTTAAGTGGTGTGCTGGAAAATGCTGTCGTAGGAATTAATGAAAAGTTAGCGGAAGGGAAGTATATTGAAAGTCTGAAGCTGCTGGCATCTCTGCGTCAGCCAGTAGATGCTTTCTTTGATGCCGTGATGATCATGGATCCAGATCCTGTAATCAGGGCAAATCGGCTGGGACTGCTGCAGCAGGCAATCAATTTGTTTAGAAACTATGCAGATTTCAGCCTGATTGTTGAATAAGTGTGAAATGTATCTCATGGAGGCAGGATTCTTCCAGATTTTAACGAATAATATAGCCGGTATGAGCCGAGAAGGGGAGTTTTCCTTTTTGGGCACTGCAATACAGAGTATCAGAAGAAGGAGGAATTGAGCTATGACAGCCAAAAAATGGGTTTACTTTTTTGGTGATGGTAAAACAGATGGACAGTCAGGAAACAAAGTCCTAGTTGGTGGTAAAGGTGCTAACCTTGCCGAAATGGTAGAACTAGGAATTCCTGTTCCAGCTGGTTTTACTATAACTACTGAGGCATGTACAGAGTTTTATCAAAACAACCAAGCTTGGCCTGAAGGATTAGAAGCACAGATTCTTGAGAATTTGGCTAGAGTTGAAGCTGCAATGGGCGGCAAATTTGGCGATGCAACCAATCCGCTGCTGCTTTCTGTTCGTTCAGGTGCTCGTGTTTCCATGCCTGGTATGATGGATACTGTACTTAACTTGGGATTAAATGACGATACCGTTCAAGGTCTGATCGCTAAATCAAATAATCCCCGGTTTGCATTTGACTCCTACCGTCGTTTTATCCAAATGTATGGCGACGTTGTTATGGGGGTTGACCACGCGAAATTTGAGGCAGCACTTTCAGCTCTGAAAGAAGCTAAAGGTGTTACAGATGACACCGAGTTGACAGCAGAGGATCTCCAGGAACTTGTCAGTCAGTACAAAGAAATTGTCAAGAGCGATGCAGGCAAACTGTTCCCTGAGGATCCGTTAGAGCAGCTGCGGGGTGCCATCAACGCTGTATTCTTATCCTGGAATACTCCCAGAGCTATTCGCTATCGTCAAATGAACGATATTCCGCATGATTGGGGTACAGCTGTAAACGTTCAAGCGATGGTGTTTGGAAATATGGGTGAAAATTCTGGAACTGGTGTAGCCTTTACCCGCAATCCTTCCACTGGTGAGAATGTCTTCTACGGTGAGTACCTGATGAATGCTCAAGGTGAAGACGTAGTTGCAGGTATCCGGACTCCGCTTCCAATCAGAACACTGGAAGAAGCCAAGCCTGAGATTTATCGTGAGTTAGTAGATATCTATAAGAAGCTTGAACAGCATTACAAAGATATGCAGGATATCGAATTTACGATCCAAGAAAACAAGCTTTATCTGCTCCAGACCCGCGTTGGAAAACGCACTGCTCAAGCTGCAGTTAGAATTGCAGTTGAGATGGTCGAAGAGGGTCTAATTGATAAGAAAACAGCAGTAATGCGGGTTGAACCTGAGCAGTTAGACCAACTGCTGCATAAGCAAATCGATCCAAACGCTGAAGTAAATGTGATCGCTAAAGGTCTGCCTGCATCTCCAGGAGCTGCTATTGGACGCATTGTCTTTAGTGCGGAAGATGCAGAAGCCTGGAAAGAGCGGGGAGAGCAAGTTATCTTGGTGCGCAATGAAACCTCTCCTGAAGATATCGGCGGTATGGATGCAGCAGAAGGTATCTTAACCGCCCGTGGTGGTATGACCTCACACGCTGCGGTAGTTGCTCGCGGAATGGGCAAATGCTGCGTAGCTGGATGCGGCGATGCTAGAATTAATGAGGCTAAACGTGAGGTTAATATCAACGGTACCATTCTCAAAGAAGGGGATTGGATCACCCTGAATGGAACAACCGGTGAAGTAATCTTAGGTAAGGTTGATCTGATTGACCCTGAGCTGACTGGTAATTTCGGCACACTGATGGAATGGGCTGACGAATTCCGTGCTTTAGGAATCCGCACCAATGCTGATACACCCAACGATGCTCGCGTTGCCCGTGAGTTTGGTGCAGAAGGTATTGGACTGTGCCGGACAGAGCATATGTTCTTTGAAGGTGACCGGATTAAAGCTGTGCGCCAGATGATTCTCTCTAAAGATCAAGAAGGTAGAGAGAAAGCACTTGCTCTGTTACTGCCATATCAGAAAGATGACTTCATTGGCATCTTTAAAGAAATGAAAGGGTTACCAGTAACAATTCGCTTACTGGATCCGCCACTGCATGAGTTCTTGCCAACCGAACCGGAAGCAATTAAAGAACTTGCAGAGGAAATGGGTGTCAGCTTCGAGGAATTGAGTCAAACAGTTGAAAGCTTGAAGGAATTGAACCCAATGCTGGGCCATCGCGGCTGTCGTTTAGGTGTAACCTACCCAGAAATCTATGCTATGCAGGCAAGAGCTATCTTTGAAGCAGCTGCAGAGCTGACTAAAGCTGGTCAAAAGGTAGTTCCTGAAATCATGATTCCGTTGGTAGGTGTAGTTAAAGAACTCGAACTGATGAAAGATGTCTGCGTTGAAGTAGCAGAAGCGGTACAGAAAGAATACGGTGTTGAATTAGAGTATTCGATCGGTACCATGCTTGAACTGCCAAGAGCAGCTGTTACTGCAGACAAAATTGCCAAAGTGGCTGAGTTCTTCTCCTTTGGTACTAATGACCTGACCCAAATGACCTTTGGTTATAGTCGTGATGACGCTGCAACCTTCTTACCTGCGTATACAGATAAAGGTATATTAGAAAAGGATCCATTCCAAACTCTCGATCAAGAGGGTGTTGGTTCGCTGGTAGAAATTGGTGTGCAGAAAGGTCTCGAAGCTAATCCAAACCTGAAACTCGGTGTTTGTGGTGAGCATGGTGGGGATCCTGCTTCGATCGATTTCTTCCATAGAGTAGGTTTAACCTACGTAAGCTGTTCACCTTTCCGTGTTCCGATTGCTCGCTTAGCTGCAGCTCAAGCTAACATCCGCAATCCACGGTAAAAGGTTAACAAAAAGTTTAGACCACGGGGGAAGGAATCTTCCCCCGTTTTGGTGAACCCATACAGTACCGGTATGGGTATTTATTATTGTTACTAACAAGACTTTGGGAGTGATGAGATGCCGCTGCGCTTGGAATATGAGAAACGGGAGCGGAGATTGCTGTCACCATTAGCGACATTGGCAGCTGCCAGTGAAGGCAGACAGCATCTGGAACCGGAATGCGAGGTGCGTACAGCTTTTCAGCGCGATCGTGATCGAATTATTCATTCCAAGAGTTTTCGCCGGCTGAAATCAAAAACTCAAGTTTTCATTGCTCCAGAAGGTGATCATTATCGAACTAGGTTAACACATACTTTAGAAGTATCTCAGATCAGCCGTACTGTCGCTCGTGCTTTGGCTTTGAATGAGGATTTGGTGGAAGCGATAGCCTTAGGGCATGACCTAGGGCATACCCCCTTTGGTCATGCTGGTGAGACTACTTTACAGACTTTGACTGGTCATTTTGAACATAATGAGCAGAGTCTGCGGGTAGTGGATTGTTTAGAGCATTATCATCCTGATTTTCCAGGACTGAATTTAACGGCTGAGGTTAGGGATGGGATTTTGTGTCATACCGGTCCGCAGAAACCTAGGACATTGGAAGGTCAGATTGTCCGCATCTGCGATCGAATAGCATATCTCAACCACGATATCGACGATGCGATTCGTGCAGGGATTATCACAGAAAAGGAACTGCCGCCGGTAGTGGTAGAAGTTCTCGGCAGGAGTCGTTCAGAACGAATTGATACGATGGTTTTAGATTTAATACGCTGCAGTATGGGTAAAAAAGAGATTGGTATGAGTGACGAAGTGAGAGATGCTACCGATACCCTGCGTCAATTCTTGTTTGATAATGTTTATATTGGCTCTGCAGCCAAAAGAGAGGAAGCTAAGGTAGATATACTCCTCAAAATGCTCTACAAATATTACTTAAATAATCCTTGTGAGTTGACGCAGAGGTTAGCGCTGGAACAAGCACCTGACGATCTGCAGCGGGCGGCTGTCGATTATATCGCTGGGATGACAGACAGCTATGCAATTAACGAATTTCAGAAATTATTTTTGCCTGAGGGGTGGTCGCTGGCTTAGGTAGTGAGGTGATTATGTGCCGCAGTTTAACCAGGATTTTGTAGAAAAGGTACGCACCGCCGTTGATATAGTCGATCTAATCAGCAGAGATATTAAGCTGACCCAGCGGGGAAAAAACTATGTTGGTCTCTGTCCGTTTCATGATGAGAAAACCCCGTCCTTTAATGTTAATCGTGAAAATCAGCTGTATTACTGTTTTGGTTGCGGTAGTGGCGGTAATATTTTCAATTATCTTATGAATACGCGGCATTTGTCATTTCCCGAAGCAGTACAGTTCTTGGCACAGCAGGCTGGGATTGAATTACCTCACCAGTCCCCCGCACAGCGGGAACTAGCTTCAAAAGCGCAGAAACTGCGGGAACTTAACCGGTTAGCAGCACAGTATTATTATCGGATGCTGCGTACCAGCTCTGGGGAGTATGCCCGCTCTTATTTGATGCAAAGAGGCATCAATGATCATTTAGCCAGGCATTTTTACTTAGGGTACGCTCCAGACAGCTGGGATGGGTTGGTAAAGTTTTTGCAGTCCAATACAGAACTGCCGCTGGAATTGGCGGAAGAAGCTGGATTAATTATCAAAGGCAAGCACGGTTATTATGATCGCTTCCGCAATCGAGTTATGTTTCCGATACTTGATCTAAACAGACGTTTTATTGGTTTTGGCGGCAGAATAATTGGTTCCGGTAATCCGAAATACCTCAACACACCGGAAACGATAGTTTTTCATAAAGGCAAAAATCTGTATGGATTGAATTGGTCTCGAGATAGTATTAAGCAGAATGGTTGTATTGTACTTGTGGAAGGCTATACCGATTGTATCAGTCTGCATGCTAAGGGTGTTACGAATACAGCAGCAAGTTTAGGGACAGCTTTTACCGAACAGCATGCCAAACTAATAGCGCGCTTAACGAACAATGTTGTTATTGCCTTTGACAGCGACCAAGCTGGAGTGAAGGCTATACAGCGGGGTTTAGAAATTTTAGTCGACGCTGGATTGAATGTTAAAGTTGCTCCTTTACCCGAAGGACTAGATCCTGATACATTTGCCCGAAACCATTCTGCAAAGGAAGTTTTAAGTTGGATTGAGGGAGCAGTACCTTATTTAGAATATCAGATTAATCTTGTTGTTTCTCAATCTGACATTAATTCACTAGAAGGAAAAATAAAAGCAGCGAAAGAAATAATAAACATATTGAGTAAGATAGAAAGTGTTATTGTGCGTGCAGAATATAGTAATTATGCTGCAAACTTATTATCCATTGACCCTGATGTAATTGTTGAGGAACTGAAACGCACTGCCGGCCATCAAGTTTATGAGGAAAAATTAAGTAAAGAGGGCAGGAACTCACATATTACATCTCAAAATAGATATACTATTAAAGATCTGCGTACCAATCATCAAAATTTAGATATCAGTTCCGAACAGACCGAAGCGATTGAAAGTTGTGTGATGCGGATCCTACTTACCAACCCAGGTTTAATTGATGAGATGATCAACGCTGGGCTTGATGCTGATAGTTTTACTAATTCTGATTACAGCTATTTATTTCAACTTCTTGTGGCGGATGCTTGGGATAAGCATGGTGAAGCAGTTGCGGAGCAGTTATTAACTGCACCTGAGCCGCCGGGAAGATGGTCTGATTACCTGCAGTTGTTTAGGGAAAATATTTGGTTCCGCAGTATAAATTCTATAGAGGAAAAGCTAACTGGATTGGAGAATCTTAAGGAGCCGGATGTTTTGCTTAAATTATGTCAGCTGCTCAGGACGTATGTTAAAGTTCGGAGGGAAATATTTCTTGCTAAAAGTAAATCTTAATATAAAGGCTCACTAACTTCTTAGGAAGGGGGGAACGGAATTGGCAAACAAAGATGTATTAAATGTCGAGCATGTACAAGAACTGATTGCACGCGGGAAGAAACAAGGTTTAATTTCATATCGCGAGATTATGGACGCACTGCAAGAAGTTGACCTGACACCAGAACAAATAGATGAAATCTATGAGAGTTTTGCTGAAATGGGAGTAGACATTATTCCCGAAACTGGCGATAAAGAGTTAGTTGAGGATAGCGAAGATGATCAGGATCTAGATCTTGATTTGTCTGTTCCTGAGGGTGTGGGCCTGGATGATCCTGTCAGGATGTATCTTAAGGAAATAGGGCGTGTTCCTCTTTTAACTGCTGAGCAGGAAATGGAATATGCTAAAAGCATTGAACAGGGCGATGAAGAAGCCCGCCGAATGCTGGCTGAAGCTAACTTACGTTTAGTGGTAAGCATTGCCAAGCGGTATGTGGGCAGGGGAATGCTCTTTCTTGACTTAATTCAAGAAGGTAATCTCGGCTTAATTAAAGCTGTGGAAAAGTTTGATTACCGCAAGGGATTCAAGTTCAGTACTTATGCTACCTGGTGGATTCGGCAGGCAATCACCCGGGCTATTGCGGATCAGGCAAGAACTATCCGGATTCCGGTTCACATGGTAGAAACAATTAATAAATTAATTCGGGTTTCACGTCAATTGCTGCAGGAGCTCGGCAGGGAACCCACACCGGAAGAAATTGCTGCCGAAATGGATCTTCCGGTAGAGCGGGTGCGTGAAATTATGAAAATTGCCCAAGAACCAGTTTCTTTAGAGACGCCGATCGGCGAAGAAGAGGACAGCCACTTAGGAGACTTCATCGAAGATCAGGATGCACCTGCACCAGCTGAGGCGGCCAGCTATACCATGCTCCGGGAACAGCTGGATGAAGTTTTAGAATCACTGACACCTCGGGAACAAAAAGTGCTGCGGCTGCGCTTCGGCTTGGATGATGGCCGCACCCGCACATTAGAGGAGGTTGGTCAGGAGTTTGGGGTAACCCGCGAGCGGATTCGCCAGATTGAGGCGAAAGCGCTGCGCAAGTTGAGACATCCCAGCCGCAGCAAGAAACTGAAAGATTTCCTTGAACAGTGATTTAGCTGTTGACAGTCAGATTTAACCATTGTATAATACTAAAGTAAGCTGTTTGGACCCCTAGCTCAGCGGTTAGAGCAGCAGACTCATAATCTGTTGGTCCTGGGTTCAAATCCCAGGGGGTCCACCAGTTCCTCAAGTTGATTACACCACTAATTGAGTGGTGTTTTTTTAACACTTTCAATGGATTTTTTTCCCAAATTAAAAGGATTTTGGTAATACATAGCGAATAATAATGTGGTAATAACTATCTGCACTGACATTTTAATGTTTTTGTGTAAATTATTGGTGTTTTTGAGAAGGTATTCCAGCAACAGTGCAGAATATATAATTATGGAAAAATCCCCAGATGCTGCATGCATCACTGCTGCTGAGATTTTGCAGCAGTCATCAGCCTCTGTTTGCAGTGAGGTTGCAGGAACCGCTGTGGAAATAGATGCTGGGTGCTTTTCTTGCGGGCAATGGTACGAAACATGGTACAGTGCGGTTGTTTCGGAGAAAGGCAGATGCATGTGCGGAAGATATTCGCAGGGAATATCAACGGGGATCAATATAATAAGACATGCACTGCCTGTGCGTGATCAAGGGAGGGTTGCGAAGAGCAGGAGTAAATATTTGTGAATATGTTATACCGCAAACAGAATTAGGTAAAATAATATAATGTAAAGGAGTTAAGTCAATGAGAAAGATTTCTAAATTAGTACTCATTTCAGCACTTTTAGTGTTGGTTCTGAGTATCTCAGCACTTGCTGTAAAAGAACCGCATGCTGAATGGGAATTCGGTGATGAAACTAACACTTGGGGTATTGTTTATGAATGGCCACAAGGAGAAGAGGAAGGCAGTCTGACTCCTTACTATCGTTGGAGCAGCAAAGGCAATTCCCACAACCGGAAAAAAACCGGTGCTTACATTAAAGATGGTCAAGAAGTAGAAACTATTTATGGTGGTCGTCTGCCAGTAAAATATTCACCTTATATTGCTGATTTTCATAATGAAAACCGCATGTTAGGTGTAAAAGTTGGTCAGTTTGTTTATGAATTAGGTCCAGTTGTACTCAAGTTAGATGGTGCTTACATCTTTTCCCACGTTAAGCTGCCTGATAACGAGGGCTGGCAAAGTGAAGGCAAGCCAAGTGTTATCCTTCTTGGACCAAGAAGAAATGACATTCTCTTAGACGTTGAAGCTGATGTAGCAGAAATGCTGGAACTGGATTTCGCTCTCAACCGTTACACTGATGTAACAAAAGATGAAGAAACAGATGAGGATGTATTCAACTATTACTACAACCTTGCTGCTGAAGCTGCAGTTGAACTGCTTCCTGGTCTGAACCTCACTGGACTGTATGCTTTCTACAGCCAAGATGGCGACTGGTTGTATGAAGTAACTGCTGAGTACGAAGTGATTCCAGAAGTACTGACTGTACGTGCTGGTCACCGCAACAGCGAGTTCTATACTTATGAGGGTGAAGAGAAAGTTGCTGGCGGTACTTGGGATAAAGCTTCTGTAATCGGTGGTCCTAATAAAGGCGACGATAAGCTCAGATTCATTGCCAACACTAATCCGCTGAAAGACCTTTATAACCGCGGTAACAGCATTAACGTTGGTGCTACCTATAACTTTAGCTATGATATCGTTGAGGCAACTTTAAACGCTGATTACGATACTACCAATCCAAAGGTACGCGGTGACTTAGATGACAACTTTAAAGTCAGCCTTGACACTTATGCCCTTGACTTCAACCTGTACCAAGAACTTTCAGTTCTGGTTCCAGATGAAAAAACTAATAACAGGGCTCGCAAAATCCATAATGAAAAAGAATTACGCTTAGACTACGCATTAGATTTCTATACACCAGAGTATAGAGTAGATGCTGGTTTGGCAGAAGTATTTGCTCAAGGAAAAGTTAACTTTGACTGGGATAAAAACTATCTCGCGGATACTCGTTCCCATACAATCGCATCTGTTGAGTTAGGTGCTAAAGGAGATTTGTGGCGCTTAGAAGACTTTGAAGTTCGTGCGATTCTTGCGTACGATATGCCAAGTCAAAAAGAATTTGGTGAGGGCGACGATAAATATGAAATCGATCCATTCAAATTCGCTGTCCTAACCAAGTATGATGCTCCAAACGGTGTTAAGTTTAGAGTAGAGTACCAAAGCTCCAAGGACTATGCTAATAATGAACTTGACTGGATCCATGGCGATAAGCTGAATGCTCGCTATGACGACATTCGCTTCTATGACAACAGCAAATTCCACGGTGCTCGTGTGACAATCGGGTTCATTTTCTAAGAGTTAGTTCTAGGTTAAGCAGCAGAGCAGGATAATTAGGCAACTAATTATCCTGCTTTTTTTCATTTGCTACAGGAACAAGCTGTACTGACGGGGAATTATATCTACGGAGATAGTAATACAGAAAAAGGAGTAGATTGGTTTGGAAGATAACAAAGGGTTTAGCAAGTACTATCCACTTATTTATCTTGTAATCAGTTTTGGGTTTTCCTGGCTGCTCTTTTTACCGAATGTTTTTGCTGATAACGCTTTAGCTACAACACCTCTGCTTATAGCTAGGATTATAGCGGGATACGGGCCAGCTGCTGCAGCGGTCATATTGGTTTGGTTAAGTGAAGGAAGGGAGGCTGTTCAGCGGCTTCTGCGCAGTGTTATCGATGTAGCCGGCAGGGCAAAGTGGATTGCAGCAGCTGTTGTAATTGCGGTGCTGTCGGTAGCCCTTCCTATTGTGGTTTTAATCTTTACTCAAGGCTTTTCCCTAGAACGGATTCCAACCAGTTCCTGGCTGCGGCTGCTCCCAAATTTTATAATTAGTCTGCTGTTTCACAGTTCGGTGGCGGATGAAATTGGATGGCGGGGATTTTTCCTGCCGAAACTCCAGCAGCAAAATAGTGCCTTCGCATCAAGTGTGATTGCTGGACTGCTCTGGGGTTTGTGGCAGCTGCCAACGTATTATTTTGTTGGACTTGTTGAATCACACCTATCTTTGGTTTGGCTTTTGATTGAAACTGCTGCTTTATCAGTTATTCTTACCTGGATTTATAATTCAACTAAAAGTTTGGCAGTGCCAGTTATCTTTAATGGAGTTTTTCGGACTTTAACTCAGTTCTTCATGCCTTTGGCAGTGTTAACTAATGATGCACTCCGGTTTCAGCAGCTGTATTCTGGTGTGCTGGTTAACATTGCAATAGTCATATTATTATTCTGCGGCGGTAAAACCCTTGTTTTCAGTTATCAACCGCGTCGCAGCGGAAACCGCTGATAATTTTGAAATAGGGAGTGGTTATCGTGAAAACAGATATCGAAATTGCTCAAGGAACCCAGATGCAACCTATTCGTGAAGTAGCACATAGGGCCGGAATCGATGAGAATTGGTTAGAGCTTTACGGCCAGTACAAGGCTAAGGTTTCCCTTGAGCTGATGGAGCAGCTGCAGGATCGTCCTGACGGAAAGTTAATCCTTGTTACAGCTATCAGTCCTACACCAGCTGGAGAGGGGAAAACCACTACTACTGTAGGATTGGGGGATGCTCTGCGCCGCTTAGGGAAGCATGTGGTGATCGCTTTACGGGAACCATCAATGGGACCGGTCTTTGGTGTAAAGGGGGGAGCAGCCGGTGGTGGGTACGCTCAGGTAGTTCCCATGGAGGATATTAATCTTCATTTTACCGGCGATATGCATGCTATTGGTGCTGCTAATAACTTGCTGGCGGCAATGCTTGACAACCATATTCATCAAGGCAATGAATTAGAAATCGACTCCAGGAGAATTGTGTGGAAACGGGCCATAGATATGAACGATCGCCAGCTGCGCTATATAGTCAATGGGCTTAACGGCCGCAGCAATGGTGTCCCTAGAGAAGATGGCTTCGATATCACTGTAGCATCTGAAGTTATGGCGATTTTATGCTTAGCTAGGGATATAACCGATCTGAAGGAGAGGTTAAGCCGGATTATTGTTGCTTATACTTATGACAATAAACCCGTTACTGCCGGTGATCTCAAAGCTCAAGGTGCAATGGCAGCGATCCTTAAAGATGCCCTGAAACCAAACCTGGTGCAGACTCTAGAACACACCCCCGCTTTTGTTCACGGCGGTCCGTTTGCTAATATTGCCCACGGCTGCAACAGCTTAATTGCCACCAGAATGGCCCTCAAATTAGGCGATTTTGTTGTAACTGAGGCTGGCTTTGGTGCTGATCTTGGAGCGGAAAAATTCTTGGATATCAAATGCAGGATTGGTGGCTTAACACCAGCAGCTGTGGTTATTGTTGCATCAATCCGGGCTTTGAAACTTCATGGAGGAGCAGAGCTGGAAAAACTTCATTTAGAAGATCTCCATGCTCTCGAGCGGGGTATACCCAATTTGTTAAAGCATGTGGAAAATATCACCCAGAAATTTGGACTGCCTGCTGTTGTAGCGATCAACCGCTTCCCGCAGGATACAGATGCCGAGCTTGCTTTGATTACTGAGAAATGTTTAGAGCTTGGTGTAAAAACCGCAGTATCCGATGTATGGGCGCAAGGCGGAGCAGGCGGCTTGGAGCTTGCTGAAGAAGTTATTGCTTTATGCGAGCAGCCTCAACCTCAGCTCAGCTTTATTTACGACGATGGGGATTCACTAGAGCAGAAGATTACTAAGATTGCAGTCGAGGTTTATGGTGCTGACGGAGTTGATTTCTCACCTGAAGCCAGACGGGAGCTGCGCCGCTACCGCCGACTCGGTTTTAGTCATTTACCAGTCTGCATGGCCAAGACCCAATATTCACTATCGGATGATCCGAAGAAACTCGGACGACCTCAAGGATTTAGAATTACAGTGAGAAATGTCCGAATTTCGGCAGGAGCGGGATTTGTCGTAGCTCTTACTGGTGACATAATGACCATGCCAGGTCTGCCTAAGAAACCTGCTGCTGAGAATATTGACGTAGATCCATCGGGGAGAATCACAGGTTTGTTCTAAAATTTACAATATACATCCCAGCATATCGATGCTGGGATTTTTTTTGAGTTCTGTCAACGATAAATCAGTAATAATTATAACGTTAGAATATCAAATAAACAAACGCTGCAAAAATTGATTTTTGTACTTTAAAGAGATATAATGGTAAGCAAATGTCTGCCTGAGGAGGTGGAATATGAAAAAGGAGCAAAAAGTTACCATTCACATGATTGCCGAGCAGCTTAATGTGTCGGCAATCACGGTCAGCAGAGCGCTGGCCAATCAGCCGGGAGTAAGTGATGAGCTGCGGCAGAAAATCATCTCGACAGCAAAAGAACTCGGCTATAAACGATGCAGACAGAACGTTAAGGCGAGCATTTTGTTTTTGATCAGGCGCCGTTATGTAGCTGATCACAGTAATTTTAGTCAGTTAGTGGAAGGTATCGAAGCGAACGCTGCTCGTCGGGGCTCAGACTTGACTATCGAATTTGTGGATTCTGAAATGCAGCAGAACTTAACGCTGCCTCAAAATTTAGACAGGAGCGGTAAGCGTTTTGACGGAGTAATTCTCTTAGGTAAGTTTGAGGATAAATATGCTGCCAGAATTCAGCAGGTTGTACCAAGTTTAGTGATGATTAACGGCGGTTACGATACCGTAAAATGCAGTTACGTTTATTATAATTTCAGCCGTATCGGCTATATGGCTGCTCAATACTTGGTGAGAAAAGGTCATACCACGATTGGTTTTGTTGGTGCAGAACCTTCCTATAGTCACGAATTACGATATTTCGGTATTACCAGAGCTTTAGCTGAACACAGGTTGGAGTTAAACAAACGCTTTTTACTCAACAGCCGTGGAGACTTGGAAGCACAAGTAAAGCAGTTGATCAGGGAAAAGGTCTTGCCAACTGCGTTTATCTGCCAATCTGATCGCACCGCTTTGCGATTGGTCAAAATTCTCCACGAAAATGATATCCATGTACCTAAAGATGTTTCCATAATTGGCAGTGGCAACACAGAAATGTCAAGTATCTCAATTCCAGCACTGACCACATTTGAAACAAATATTCCGGTGGTGTGTGAGATTGCAGTGAATACCTTGTTGGAGCAAATTAACGGCAGTATTGAAGTAGGCCGTACTATTTTTGTTGATGCAGAGTTAGTAGAACGAGAATCAGTGCGCAACTTAAATGGCAAGGAGGCAGAGCAGGATGGACTTGAAACGACTGATTAAATATTCACGTAAGTATCTCAAGCTAAATATTCTAGGTTCAATTTTGTGTATCGCAGCAGTGATCGCTGCCATTTATATTCCAGTGATCACTAAGGAACTAGTGGACCGGGTTTTAATAGCTGGAGAGTTCGAGATCATGAACAAGCTGATTATAACCCTCTTTGGGCTGACTGTGATTCGGATTGGTACAGAGTACTCCCGGAGTTATATTTTTGAACATACCAGTCAAAAAGTTCTATATGACTTCCGCAGTGATTTATATCGAAAACTGCAGCGGCAGTCTTTTTCATATTATGACACAGTAAGAACCGGTACACTCATGAACCGCATGGTTGGGGACCTTCAGTCTGTGCGGGAACTTCTAAACAGCGGATATGTGACTTTATTTGAAGGTCTGTTTCGGATTGCTACCACATTGGCCATGATGATTTCTTTTAGTCCTTCCCTGACACTGGCTTTGGTAGTAATTGTTCCTATAACATATTTTGCTATGCGGGCGATGTCGCGGCAGCTGCGCCCAGTTTATCGTAAGGTGAGAGCTTCCTTTGAAACCCTTTCATCAATTGTCCAAGAAAACTTAACTGGAATTAGGGTGGTTAAAGCTTTTGGGCGCGAAGATTACGAAAAGGATAAATTCCATCAAATATCCTCTGAGTGGAATCAAAACAATATTGAAGCTGCTGATATCCGCTCTGTCTATATTCCGGTGCGGAGATTAATCCAGGGTTTCAGTACAGTGATCATTTTGCTGCTTGGTGGTTATCTTGTGATGCAGGAGCAGATTACCATCGGGACGCTGGTTGCTTTTAACACTTATGTGATCATGCTGTCCGGTCCAATTCAACAAGCATCCCATCTGGTGAATCTGTGGGAAAACGCAAAAGCATCCTTAGAAAAGGTTTTTGAATTAATGGATGAAGACATTGTTTTGACTAATAAGCCCAATGCTCTGCCTCTGCCTGCCTGTCGAGGGGAAGTGGAATTTAAAAATGTTAGCTTCTCTTATGGTGAACACCCTGTTCTGCAGGACATCAGTTTTAAGATGGAACCAGGAACCACCACCGCTGTAATGGGCAACACTGGATCGGGGAAATCGACAATTATCAATTTAATTGCTCGCTTTTATGATGTTTCTAGTGGAGCAGTGCTGGTTGATGGGGTAAATGTGAAAGATTATGACTACAATGAGCTGCGCAAGAACATTGGAATTGTATTCCAGGAAACGCTGCTCTTTTCCGATACGATCGCTAACAATATTGCGTTTGCTGTACCAGATGCTTCTAGAGAAGAAATTGAACGGGCTGCCAAAATAGCGGATGCTCATGATTTCATTCTCCAGATGCCCCAAGGCTATGATACAGTCATTGGTGAGCGGGGAATTGGATTATCAGGGGGACAGAGACAGCGAATAGCAATCGCTCGAGCAATCTTGGCCAATCCTAAAATCTTGATTCTCGATGACGCAACTTCCAGTGTTGATATGGAAACAGAGCACCAAATTCAACAGACACTGAAACAGTTAATGGATAATCGCACAACATTAATTATTGCTCATCGGATATCCTCGGTGAAGGATGCAGACCAAATCATTGTGCTGGATCAAGGTAGAATAGTAGAACAAGGCACTCATGAGCAGTTAATTAAATTGGGCGGCAAGTATTATCAGACGTTTATCGAGCAGTATCGGGAATACAAAGATGGTGCTGGCAGCTTGAAATTAGCTTCAGGAGGTATGGAATAAGTGGCGAGAAGTAACTATAATTCTGATGAAGCGGTTATAAAAGATTTAGATGTTGGGCAGTTAAAACGGTTAATCCAGTATCTTAAACCGTATCGCAAGCAGCTGTGGCTGACTATTGCCCTGATGTTTGCAGCCACGATTATCGACAGCGTTAGTCCGTATATTGTGCAGCTATCGATTGACCAGTTTATTCCCAACCGTCAAATAGGTTTGCTGATCGCTGTGGCGTTAGTGTACGCTCTAGCTGTTGTGTTCAGCTATATCTTCACCCGTCTTAAAATCAAATTAGCTAACCGCACCGGACAGTACGTGCTTTTTGATCTCCGGAGAGATTTATTCGACCATGTACAGAGCTTATCCCTTAATTTTTTTGATAACACTTCAGCCGGAAGAGTTATGGTGCGGATTGTTAACGATGTTAATACCCTAAACCATCTGTTTACAAATGGGTTTGTCAATGTTATTTCTGAAGTTTCCGTTCTAATTGTGATTGCAATTGCCATGTTTATTATTCATCCCAAACTGGCATTAGTAACCCTAGCCTCAGCGCCGCTGTTTATGACACTATTGATTTTGACCCGCAACGAAATAAGACGGCGGTGGCGAGAGATGCGCAGAAAAGTATCGAATTTAAACGCCTATTTAAATGAGAACCTGATGGGGATGAAGGTGATTCAAGCTTTTGTGCGGCAAAAAGAGAATGACCGGATTTTTCATGAGGTTATTGGCGATGTATTTAAGTCTTGGATGGATGCAATTCGCCTTAACGCAGCTTTTGGACCAGCAGTAAGTCTGGTATCCATAATCGGTACTGCGATTGTTTATTGGTATGGTGCCAAGCTTTTGGCGATTGATGGTGTTACACCAGGAGTGATTATCTCCTTCTCTCTCTATCTAGATAGGTTTTGGCAGCCGGTATGGATGCTGAGCAACTTCTACAACCAGCTCTTAGTTGCCTCAGCTTCATCTGAGCGGATTTTTGAACTTCTGGATCAAAAGCCCCAGATTGTCAGCTTATCCAAGCAAAGACTAGGACAGATCGAAGGCAGGGTTGAATTTAAAAATGTTTCCTTCCATTATGATCCAGAAAAACCGGTCCTAAAAAACATTAGTTTTACAGCTCATCCTGGGGAAACTATTGCCTTAGTTGGAGAAACTGGTTCAGGAAAAACGACAATTATTAATCTTTTGGCCAGATTCTATGATCCAGTCAAAGGCCAAGTGCTGATCGATGGTCAAGATATTAAGCATGTACAGTTAGATTCACTGCGGGAAAAAGTTGGAATTATGCTGCAGGATCCGTTTATTTTTTCCGGTACTGTGATGGATAACATTCGCTATGGAAAGTTAGATGCAACAGAAGCTGAAGTAATTGAGGTTGCTAAAGCTGTCCACGCCCATGATTTCATTGTTGAAATGGAAAATGGGTATTATACAGAGGTTAATGAAGGCGGAACGCGTTTATCCATCGGACAGCGGCAGCTGATCTGTTTTGCCAGGGTACTCTTGTCAGATCCCCAGATCTTGATCCTTGATGAGGCAACATCCAGTGTCGATACTCATACTGAGATTTTGCTGCAGAAAGCCATTGATAAACTGCTTGAGGGTAGAACGTCATTTGTGATTGCCCACCGACTTTCCACAATTCGAAATGCTGACCGCATCATGGTTATCGACCGCGGCGAAATAGCGGAAGTTGGCACTCACGAAGAGTTACTTGCTAAACAGGGTCTCTACCACCAGCTTTATACAGTCCAGTATGAATATCTCAACGCTGTTTAATGATTATTAGCAGGAAAAAGTTGTTTAAGGTCGAACTAAGTAGTATGTAATTATCATAAAATATCATAAATTTATCCAATGGGTGATATCATGACAATTACTGCAGAAAAATGTTTTGAAATAATGGAGGAATTAGCACCCTTAGACTACGCTTATCAGTGGGATAACTCCGGTCTGCAGCTGGGCTCGCCCTTGCGACCAGTAAACAAGATTATGGTGACGCTTACCGTCACTGAAGCAGTGGTTGACAGCGCAGTCAAATCTAACGTGGATTTAATTATATCGCATCACCCACTGATCTTTCAGCCAATCCGTTCAATTCGAACAGATTCGCCCTATGGTCGGATTATCCAAAGGTTATTGAGCAGTAACATAGTGGTGTATGCCAGCCATACCAATTTAGATCGGGCTCCATTTGGCTTGAACTACTGGCTTGCCGAATCACTTGGCTTAAAGGAACAGCAAGTTTTGGAAGCTGGGTCTGAGGATGGTATTGGTTTGGGTAGGATTGGTTATCTTGAACCAGTAACCCTTGCTGATTTAGCAGCCAAGCTGAATCAGCTGTGGCAGACACAGGTCAGATATACTGGTGATCCCCTTAAAAAGTGTACCAAGGTTGCTGTCTGCGGCGGATCTGGCGGTGACTTAATGCAGCTAGCATTTGAACAGCAGTCAGATGTGCTGATTACGGGGGATGTAAAGTACCACACAGCTTTAGACGCGAAAGCAATGGGTTTTGCTGTGATTGATGGCGGTCATTATGCTACAGAAAAAATTATGATTCCAAATACAGCTCAATATTTACGAACCAAACTGGCAGATGTGGAAGTAGTTGAGGAATCAGCAGGCGATAACCCGTTCATTTTATGATTCCCAACAAGGTGGTGATAACGTATGGCTCCACGAAAATGTGCAATCTGCGGCAAAATAATTCCAGCGGAAAGACTAAAAGCTTTACCGCAGACGAGAAGATGCGTGGATTGTGCCCGCGAGAAGGGGTCTGATATTGTTACACGCAAAGTAGATATCGGCATGGATGCAGACACATACAAAGATTTGTTAGGAGCTACTCGCAGTTAAATCACTCCAAATAGTTGCGTTAGGTAATGATTTGTGATATACTTTTAATGCTGTTAAGTGAATTAGATGATCGCGGGAGCAATCCTGAGGAAAGTCCGAGCTCCACAGGGCAGGATGCTGGGTAACACCCAGTGGGGGCGACCCTAAGGAAAGTGCCACAGAGACATACCGCCTGTTCATACAGGTAAGGGTGAAAAGGTGAGGTAAGAGCTCACCAGCAATTAGGTGACTAATTGGCTAGGCAAACCCCATCCGGAGCAAGGCCAAATAGGGGAGAAGGAATTGCCCGTTCCGTTTTACTCCCGGGTTGGCTGCTTGAGGCATTAGGCAACTAATGTCCTAGATAGATGATCATCCTCGACAGAACTCGGCTTATTGATTCACTTAGCATGCACTTTTATATCCTGATTGGAAACTCTGACAAAAGTCAGAGTTTTTTTTTGTTTTTTTGCGACTGGAGGAAGGAATAACAATTTTGATACCGAATATTGACATCGAGTGGTAGATAGTGGGGGAAAGTGGGGCAAACCGGGAGAGGGGTACTGCTCATGTTCATGGGCGAATATCAACACTCGTTGGACAGCAAAGGTAGACTGATTATTCCAGCTAAGTTTCGTGAAGAACTAGGCGAAAATGCCGTTATGACTCGAGGCTTAGATAACTGTCTATTCTTGTTTCCCCAATCTGAATGGATGGTGCTGGAAGAGAAATTAAAAACCCTTCCCCTGACTAAAGCCACTGCCCGCCAATTTGTACGCTTTTTCTTTTCTGGTGCAACTGAATGCGATTTAGACAAACAGGGAAGAATTACTATTCCGCAAAACTTGAGGGACTACGCTAAAGTTGATAAGGATGTTGTAGTTATTGGCGTATCTAATCGCATCGAAATATGGAGCCGCGATCGTTGGGAACAATATATGCAGGAAGCAGAGGATGCCTATGAAGAAATTGCCGAAAATATCGTGGAGCTGGGAATTTAGTTAGCACCAAAGGATGATGAAAATGGACTTTGCACATCAGTCAGTTTTACTTGATGAAGTTATAGCAGGGTTAAACCTTAAACCACAGGGAGTTTACGTGGACTGTACTTTGGGTGGCGGTGGGCACACTTTGGCTCTGCTCCAAGCCCAGCCGGACTGCACAGTAATTGGTATCGACCAAGATCCCCAGGCGTTGGCGGCAGCTCAACAAAGGTTGGCTCAGTTTGGTGCCCGAGTGAGATATGTCCGGGGTAACTTTCGCAATCTAGATGCGATCCTAACAGCTCAAGGAATAGCAGAAGTAGATGGGATTTTGATGGATATAGGGGTTTCGTCGCCTCAGTTGGATCAAAAAGAGCGTGGTTTTAGTTATCAGCAGGATGCCCGTTTAGATATGCGGATGGATCCCACTAATCCAACCACAGCCCATGATTTGGTTAACAAACTACCTAGACAGGAACTTACCAAAATTATCAGAGAGTATGGGGAAGAGCGCTGGGCAAGCAGAATTGCCGAGTTTATTGATAAATATCGGCAGCAGCAGCCAATTCATACAACTGGTCAATTAGTTTCAATCATCAAAGCCGCTATTCCGAAAAATGCAAGGCGCGAAGGACCTCATCCTGCTAAACGCACGTTTCAGGCGTTACGTATTGCGGTCAACGATGAGTTGGGAGCCTTAGCTGAGGCACTAGATAAGGCGGTGCAGCATTTAAAGCCGCTGGGGCGCCTTTGTGTAATAACTTTCCATTCATTGGAAGATCGATTGGTGAAAAATTCATTTAAGAAGTTTGCAGACCCCTGTTCCTGTCCGCCTGGTTTACCTGTCTGCGTTTGTGGAAACGCACCCTTAGTTAAGATAATTACCAGAAAACCAGTAGAAGCCAGCGAGGAGGAACTTGCTGTCAATCCAAGAGCAAGAAGCGCTAAACTGCGAGTATGTGAGCGCTTACCTAAGGAGGATTAATGACGATGGAACCTGCGTTGAAGCTGGAATATTATGAGGGGGAAAGAATAACACGAATTCCCATCTCCGCTAAAAGACGCCGCAGAAAAAGGATTCCGATCCCGGCATTGATTTGTTTCACAGCAGTGCTGTTTGTTATCTGTGCGCTTTTTTATATTCATCAGCAGGTGGTTACCATGCAGCTGAATGTTCAAAGCGCTTTGCTGAAGGAACAGCTGGCAAGTTTAAGACAGGAGCACGAACATCTCAAATTAGCCTTAGAAGAAACCACACGCCTGTCCACAATTGAAGCTCTTGCAAGACATGAATTGGGAATGGTCGACCCGACTGGCACAGAAATGCTGGTGATGAATTCTAAGCCTTACAGCGAACCAACTGGCGAAGGCTGGATTGATTCTGTGCCCAATCAACATGAAAACATATTCACAACTGTTGCCAATTGGCTGAACCAGTTGCTGCCGGTAGGAGGAGTTGAAGCTGGAAGAATTGGAAGGTAAAAAGCGGTTTTACAAAAGATGTGCTTGGTTATTCATCTTCTTTGCATTCTTCGTGTCTGCTTTAGTCGGCAGACTAGTGTACCTGCAGCTGTGGAGTAAAGCTAGATACGCAAATCTTGCTCGAGCTCAGCGGATTCAGCCGACCTTAATTGATCCTCAGCGCGGCAACATTTATGATCGCAACTACGAGCTGTTGGCCAAGAGTGTAGACGCTTATTCAATTCATGTGATACCCAGTAAGGATCGCAACCATCGAGAGGCAGCTGAACTACTGTCAGCCCATTTGAATATGGATGCTGATGAGATCGAAGCCCTGTTCTTAGAACACGAGGAAAAGCAGACCAATTTTTGGCTGGCCCGCAAGCTCAGTTTCGAAACGGCAAATCGAATTAGAGAACTTACCATCCCTGGTATCCGTTTAATAACCCGTCCGCAGCGATTTTATCCTAAGGGCAGCCTAGCAGCTCATGTTATAGGGATCGCTGGGATCGACAACCAGGGTCTAGAAGGTCTTGAATACTACTATGATCAGTTTCTAAAGGGTACTCCAGGAACAATTCAAGTGGAAAGAGATGCTGTGCAGCGGAGAATACCGGGAGGCTACGAGAACCTAATTCCCCCAGTTAACGGATCTGATCTAGTCTTAACCCTTGATTCAGTGATTCAGTATATTGCCGAGAAAGAACTGAAGGCCGCTGTCAGCGCAACGGAGAGCGATGCCGGAGTTATCATGATCATGAATCCCAAAACGGGTGAGATCCTCGCTAATGCAGTATACCCTACCTTTGATCCGAATGATTATCAAAGTTATCCTGCCTTAAATCGCCGCAATATTGCTGTGACTGACCTTTATGAACCAGGTTCTACATTTAAAATTTTTACTGCAGCTGCAGCCATCGATTTAGGTATTGTCGATGCTGAACGTGAATTTTACAGCGGACCTTCCTGGTCTGTAGGTGGCGGCAGTGTGCGCAGTTCTAACATCTATGGTCATGGACGGATTAATTTTTTAGAGGCTATAGAGAAGTCGGATAACATCGCTTTTGCCCAGATTTCTGTCGAGATGGGGTCTGCGCGGTTCTATCCGTATTTAGCCAGCTTTGGTTTTGGCAAGAAAACGGGTATTGATTTTCCTGGGGAAGCAGCCGGAATTGTGCCGAAACCGGGTCAAATTGCCCATGGTGAAACCCTGCAGTGGGCCAATATTGGCTTTGGTCAGGGCATTGCAGTAACACCACTGCAGCTGCTGATGGCAACTGCTGCGGTAGCAAATGGCGGCAGAGTGATGCG
>JAAYLQ010000116.1 GCA_012521805.1 Bacillota bacterium | reverse complement strand
AGGGGGTGAAGGTCAGCAGGTACTCAAAGGGTGACCTACCACATCTCAAATGTCAACAGAATTTAAAGGAGGAGACTATAGTGAAGAAAATTTTCAGTCTAATGCTTGTGTTAACCCTTTTGGTTTCTGTTTCTTCAGTCGGTTTAGCTCACTGGCTTGAAGACGACTATGATTTTGGCGGCGAAGTAGTCACTATCGCTGACTTCTGGACTGGTGGAGTATTTAACGAGGGAAGAGGAGCTGCTCATTTGGCAGCCATCGAAGAAAAGTATAACGCTGTGATTCAATTTGTTTGGCCTGGCGGCGACCACAATGCATTCGTTCAAAACATTGCCACTTTCGTTATGGAAGGTGCGCCATATGTTATTTTTGAAGGTCAAAACCAATGGATTTATTATGCAGCAGCAGAAGGTTTGTTATTACCATTAACAGACATTCTAGATCAAGGTTATTACGATTCACTTCCGGCTGGCATTGGTGAAGTAATGCCTGAACATAACTCTTTCTTCGGGGAAGTTTACGGTTTTGAATCAAGCTGGATGGGCGGTCCTGACAAGTTCTTCCAAGAAACTCAATCAGTTTATTGGAACAAAGAACTTTTTGCTCGCGAAAACCTGCCAGATCTCTATGAACTGTATGAAAGCGGACAGTGGACTTGGGAAAACTTCAAAGATATAGCAGTAAAAGCCACTGCTGATACCGATGGTGACGGCGAAATTGATCAGTGGGGCTTCACTACTAGAGGTACCCCGACAGATCCAGGTACAATTGAGTACTTCATCTACATGAATGGTGGAGAACCTGTACGCTTTGAAGATGGACGCCTCCTCTTTACAATGAACGAACCAGCAGCTATTGAGGCTCTGGAGTTTGTAAGAGAATTGGTGGATCTTGGAGTTTACTTAGATTATGGTATTTGGGGTCCATGGCAAGATGGCAACATTGCTATGAATATCAATATTCCAAGTGAATTATACGGTACTCACGAAAACCACTTTATTAACCAAGTTAACTTTGAGTTTGGTTATGTACCGCTACCAAAAGGACCTAGAGCAGAAGATCACATTGCTGTTAACCGTCTAACCTGCTTTGGCGTTCTGCCATTAACAGCTAAGAATCCAAAAGGCTTGATTGCTTTGTATCACGATTTATATGAGTTTACAAGCTATCAAGAGCCATTTACATTAGGCCCTGTTTACAATGGTAGAGCTATGAACGCTAGATCTGCTAACAGGGTAGCAGATGTGTACTGGAACGATGTAATTGGAGTTAACGCTCCAGACTTAGGAACTATCGAAACTCTGATGTGGATGAGTGAAAACGTTACTGCTATGGGACCATTTGAACTGTACTTTGCAGTTGACGGATACACTGATACAATTAGCGACATTGTTAATGGTGTAAAGCCACCAGAAACCGGAATTGCTGAAATTCAACCAATGATTCAAACGTTCTTTGATGAGTTGTTTAGATATTATTAAAGCTCTCTAAAGCAGTACAAATTAGGCATCGGAAAAACTGCGGTTTTTCCATGCCTATCCAATCTTAGTTTGCAAGCATATATGCAGTTATATGCAGTTATCTGAGAAGGAGAGATATAAATGGCTAGAAAACTTACGGTTTTAGTAAGCTTGCTTATGCTAAGCTTGCTCGTAAGCTCAACTGTTTTTGCTTCTGCTGGTTGGGTAACCGTAGACGTAACTTCTGACGAAGTTAGCTATTATGGAACTGGTTTAACAAACTGGCGCAGAATTAACGCTGAGCAAGCTTATAATAGTGTTGAGATTTACTCCGATAGGGATATTCATGAAGTGAAATTTACCTTTGAAGGAACCTCGGTTCGCTGGTTAGCGTCAGTTGGTCCGAACCGCGGCAAGGCTAATGTTTGGATTAATGATAAGTTAGTAGCAGAAAATCTTGATCTATATGCTGAAGAAATGGAATACCAGGTTCCTGTATTTGAAACAACACTGGAATTAGGTGTTCACACAATTAAAGTTCGCCCAACTGGAGAAAAGAATGCAAAGTCTACATTCGCTGCGATCACTGTAGATGCGTTTCAATATCTGCCATCGCTGTTAAACAAAATTACTGAAGCAAATGAACTGCTTAAATTAGTACCTACAGCAGAAGAGGTTGAACAAAAGTTAGTATCTTTTGATTACCCAGCTGAGGTAATTGCGGCGCTTGAAAAAGCTATTGCTGAGGCAAATGAAGCATACAATACTTACGCTCCTGGGGAACAGGGACAGATCAGTGCATTAGCTGTCTTAGATGAAGCTATGACTAATTTCAAAAACAGCAAGATTCCGATTGCAAGGCCTTCACTGTATTCCTTTGAAGGAAATTTAGAAGACTCTCTCGCTGGTTTTACAGCACTGACAGAGTACGAGCTCACTTATGAAGAAGGTGTTGTTGGCCAAGCTCTTAACTTAGATGGTAATGTTTTCATTCAAGTTCCTGGCGACCATCCGATAGCAACCAGTGAACAGATGACAGTTGCAGCTTGGGTAAATTGGAGAGAAGGTAATCACTGGCAGCGTATTGTAGACTTTGGTAACAATACTTCCCAGTACTTCTTCATTACGCCAAACTCTGGCAGCAACACGCTCCGGTTCGCTATTACTTCAGGCCGTGGCGAGCAGTGGGTTGAAACTGCACCACTTCCGAAGAACGAGTGGGTTCACGTTGCCGTAACTCTTGGAAATGGAGAGGCAAATCTGTATGTTAATGGTGAGCTGAAAGCAAGCGGTAAAATTGATATCGTTCCAGCAGACTTTGAACCAGCTCTCAATTACGTTGGTAACAGTCAATGGCCAGATCCTCTCTTTAACGGCTTAATTGACGAGCTTTATATTAGCAACGTAGCTTTATCTGCTGAAGAAATCGTTGAGTTGATGAATGCAAGATAAGAAAATTGGGTTTTTAGAAGTGTTTTGATTGAGCTGCTATGGAAAACTTCCCTGATAACAGGGGGTTTTCCATAGCTTATATTAGAACTGGTAAACTTTGAATTGCATAATCGTAAGAAATTACTGACACCAACTGTGTTCTGAGTATTGGTTGAGCAGCTTGCAGCAAACTATTTCATTTGTTCCTAGAGAATATGGGGTGGGTTAGACTTGAAAAATAAACGATTAACTCTACTGTTCTTGTTACTCGTTGCAATCACTTTTATGTTTAACAGTGGAATTAGTATTGCAAGTCCTTATCGAAGCTACAACTATGATTACTGGGGTGAGGTGACTCCTTCGCCAGACCCATATGTGCTTGATAAGATCATTGACGTTAACAACTATGCAACTGATTTACGAGATATTTTCATTACCGATGACGGGACCATTTGGTTGGCTGATTCAGGTAAAAACAGAATAATTGTTTTAAATCAGGAAGGCGAACTGATTGAAATTATTGAAACCTTCACCACTGAATCAGGCCAGGACAAGTTTAATTCTCCAGAAAGTGTTTTTGTCAATGAAGACGGAGTTATCTTTATTGCAGATACAGGCAATCTGCGCATAGTCATTCTTGACGAAAATAAGGTCTTATTAAATGTAATTGAGTTTGATGAGACTCAGATTAAGGAAGCCCAGGTATTTGTTGAAGGCTTTCGTTTCCGTCCCCGCAGTATAGGTGAAGGGGTAGGGAATAAACTTTATGTTATCTCGGCAGGGGTTTATGATGGCATAATGGAGTTCAGCCGTGATGGGGAATTCCATGGATTTATTGGAGCGCCGAGAGTAACGCCATCTCTGATCGAAGTATTTTGGAGCCGATTGGCAACTGAAGAACAGAGAGCCAGAAGGAGATTATTTATACCTGTAGAGTTCAGTAAGTTAGATATTGATGATATGGGCTTTATTTATACTACTGTTGCCGGGACAGAGGAAGAAGACGAAGCTGTTAAAAGGCTGAGTCCCAGTGGCAAAGATTCTTTAATTCGAGCTGGGAAAAAACCTGTAGTTGGCGATATTGATTACCCAGCCGAGCTAGATCCGTATTCTGGTCCATCGACGCTTATAGATATAGTTTATAGGAAAAATGGAATCTACAGCGTCCTTGACAGCAATAGGGGACGTGTATTTACCTACGATAATTATGGAAACTTGCTCTACGTATTTGGTGGACCTGGAAACTACCAAGGCATGTTTAATCGCCCATCGGCGATTGATAGTTTTGACGATAAAATATTCGTTGCTGACAGAGGGAAGAACACAATAACTGTTTTTCGCCCAACTGAATACGCCCAGGCTATTCATCAGGCTATTGAGTATTACGAAAATGGTTTCTATGATGAATCTGCTGAGGTTTGGCAGCAAGTGCTCAATTTGGATGCAAATTATGAAATGGCCTATACCGGTATTGGGCGGAACTATTTGATGCAAGAAGATTTTGAAACTGCTATGGTCTATTTCCGCCTTGGAGAAGATCGTGAAAACTATTCTAAGGCGTTTGAATACTATCGTAAAGAAGTACTCAGCAGAAATCTTAATAAAGCGATTTCTGGTGTCCTTTTATTGGTTCTGGTATTGATTGTCCTGAATAAGCTGCAAGTCCCTGCAAAGGTAAGAGCACAAATTAGTGCTGCTTTAGCAGTTGAACAGGATAGCTTGTTAGGAAACGTTAAGAAAACAATCAATGGCGTGTTGTATGCTAAACACATTTTGTTTCATCCCTTTGATGGGTTTTGGGATCTAAAACATGAAAAAAGAGGAAATGTGGCAAGCGCTGTTGTAATTTTGGTTCTCTTGATAATCAGCATTTTATTCAACATCTTCTACACCGGATTTATCTTCAATACCCGTGATTTTAGAACTGTAAATCTGGTCAGAGAAATATTAACTGTAGTGGTCACCTTTGTGTTGTGGTGCGTCGTTAACTGGGGTTTCACCACATTGACCGACGGCAAGGGCAACTTTAGAGATATTTTCATTTACTCTTGTTATGCTTTAACGCCTCTGGTGATCATCCTAATTCCGATAACCATCCTCAGCAATTACATGGTTATTGATGAAGCATACTTTTACTATCTATTCATCAGTATCGGTGTGATCTGGTCGATGAGTCTCTTGTTTATCGGTACAGTGATGACTCACGATTATACTGTTACAAAAGCTGTACTAACCATTCTGATCATAACAATAGGAATAGTGCTTGTTGCATTTGTTGGGCTGCTGTTCTTTATGATTATCGATCGACTGATCTTGTTTGTAATGGATCTTTACAATGAAATTGTCTATAGGGTGTAGACCAGATGTTGATAAAGGAGGTACTTCAAGTGAAAAAGCACCTAATGTTGCTGTTAATTGTCATCGCTGCAGTGTGCTTATTCAGCAATCCAGCGGTAAAAGCAGTTACTGGTCTTGAGGATAAAGAAATAGTGGCAGAAAACCAGTATCTCATTCTATACATGAATAAGGAAGATACTTCTATCGCAGTACAGTGTAAACAGACCGGAAGAGTATGGTTGAGCAACCCTGTGGACCGGAATCCAGCACAACCAATGCAGAATTCCCAAATAGCTATCGTTCATGATCCAAGTAGAGTTACCAAGGATAACTTTACCTACAGCAACTCTTTTGAAAGGTTTGAAATTACTCCAGTTGAGAATGGAGTACGGGTTGATTATCAATTTGTGGAAAAATGGACAGCCGGTGACTATCTACCACAAATGATTTCTGCTGATAGATTCGAAGAGCTGGTGTTAAGTAAATTAAGTGACCGGGATCGCGATACTCTGGTATCCAATTATTATTTGGTAATGCTGAGGGAACGAAGAGAAGATGAAGAACTAATTGAAATCGAATGGCTGGAAGAACTGTATGAGAATATCTTTGGGGATTATGTCCTGGATCTGTTAGAAGAAGATTATATGGAAATGCAGCAGGAAGTTGAAGAGCTGAGAAGCGAACTGCGGGAATTAGAGACTTTAATCTCTGAATCAGGCGGTAATGATCAAGCACTGCTATCTCAAAAAGAAAAGTTGGAAAAAGAGATAGACAATTTAAAGCAGTATATGCTATGGGACCTGGAAGATGTGATTCAGCATCTGCTGTCTACAGTTATTATCGGCAACAGAGCTGATATTACCAGGATGGAAGAAATAACTTTTGATGATGTAAAGCAGATGATTGATAATCCGACATATGTCAGAAAAACAATTCCGCGTTTCTCCCTTAATAGGCTGAGTGAACTTGTAGAAAGTACCGGCTACAGTCCTATAGAGGCGACAGAAGATCATATTGCTAACAACATCAATCCCAGCGTTCCAAACCTGGAAATCTTTGAGGTTGCTATCCAGTATCAGCTGCAGGACGATAGTTTTGTTGTCACTCTACCGGTTGACGACTTCGAATATCCTATTGAGGTAACAGATTTTGCTGGAGAAAAGCATACATTTCCGATTCTCTTTGTCGAGATTCTGCCGTTTTTCTCTGCAGCCGGATTGGATGATGAGGGCTATATCCTTGTTCCTGACGGTTCGGGTGCACTCATCCATCTGAATAATGGTAAAATCTGGACTTCCACCTATAATCAGGCTGTATATGGTCGGGATTATGCGGAGGATCAGCCTCACATCTCAACAACCTATCCCCAGCAAATTCATCTTCCTATTTTTGGCTTAAAGAAGGGTGATCAGGCTTATCTGGGCATTATTGAGCGTGGGGATACTATCGCTCATTTAAGAGCTGACATTTCCGGAAAGCGCGATAATTATAACCGCATTTTCCCTCGTTTCAATATAGTTAAATCTGGAACGATTTACCTTGAGCACGGTGGATCGCTGAATATATATCAACCTGAAATGTTCAAGGGAGATATCGTAGTGCGCTATCTGTTCTTTGTTGGCGAAGACGCCAATTACTCAGGCATGGCGCGCAGATATCAAAAGTATTTGGTTGAGAACAATAAATTAAGACTCAACCAAGCTGAAAATCAAGAACCACCAGTGCTGATCGATCTTATTGGTGCCTTTCCGAGAGTTGAGGTACAGATGGGGATGCCCCGTACCGTTCCTTATCCGGCTACCACGTTTGCAGATGTTAAGAACATTTTCGATGATCTAAGAAACGCTGGAGTCGATAACATTCATATTCGTTATTCGGGATGGCTGCGGGGCGGTTTAGAGCACTATTTCCCTCGCAAAGTAGATATCGAAAAAAGTCTTGGAACAGAACAGGAATTTAAGGACCTGATTAGTTATATCCAAGACAATCAAGGTGTTATTTATCCGGATGTGGGATTCTTAAACTTATTCCAAACCCGTTGGTTTGATGGTTTTAGTCCTACAAAGCATTCTTCTCGCAGGCTAAACCGGCTGCCAGCTGAGATTTTAGGCTACAATATTGCCAGATTTGACTTTGATGTACGAAAAGCTGGTTATGTGGTATCACCGAGAGTGTTAGAAAGTTTAGTTCCTAAATTTATTGATGATTTCAGTAGACTTGGCAGCAGCAATATTTCTCTCAGTCAATGGGGATGGCAGTTGAATTCTGATTTTAATAGAGGCAAAGGTTTGATGATTGATCGCCAGCAGGCCGCTGAAATTTCAGACAATCTGCTAGATTATATTAACCAAAAGTATCAAATTTTGGTGGAAAAAGCCAATGCTTATACATTCCCTTACGTTTCTACTATAGTGAATGTGCCGATCGAGGACAGCGGATTTGATTTAGTAGACGAAAGAATTCCGTTCTACCAGATGGTTGTCAGTGGTTTTTTAGATTATGCTGGAGACCCGCTAAATCAGGTGTCTGATAGGAAATCTTATCTCCTAAAAAGCTTAGAAGCAGGTGCCCTGCCATACTTTACTCTGGCAGCAGCAGAGTCTCACGTGATTAAGGGAACCAATTATGCTCATTTCTTATCAATCAATTACGATCAATGGCGGGAAGTAATTCTTGGGTTATACGAAGAGTACTATCCGATCTACAGCAAGATTTATGGCCATAAATTTATAGAACATCAACAAGTACAAAAAGGAGTTACCAAAAGTACTTTCGATAATGGCATTTCCATAATTGTCAACCACAATCACTATCCGGTTGAATATGAAGGTGTAACAATTGATGCCCAGGGGTATTTGCTTGAGGAGGATCGGTAATGAAAAGAAAGCTGTTTAAACTGAGTTTAAAGCAGAAGCAGAACTATACAGGGTATATTTGGGTAGCCCCATTTATCATCGGTTTTATATTCTTTTTCTTGGCGCCAATGCTGCAGTCATTTCGATTCAGTGTAAGTGAATTGAATTTTACAACCGATGGTTATGAACTAAAATATGTCGGCCTAGAAAATTTCAAGTATGCCTTGACTGTGGACCCAAATTTCAATCAGCACTTCACAGAAACTATTTTAGGTATTTTGATCAATATACCCGCTGTGATTCTCTTCAGCTTCTTTATAGCCAGTGTTTTGAATCAGGAGTTTAAAGGGCGCACTTTAGCTAGGGCGATATTTTTCCTGCCTGTGATCTTAACAGCTGGAGTGCTTCACGAGTTAGAAGTTGAGGATTTAATGTATCTAATTACGCGGGATCGGGGAAATATCTTGCTGTCCGCAGCTATGGTCAGGGACTTTTTCCTGGATATGCGTCTCCCTAGAGCGATCATTGACTATGTGATTATTGCTGCCAGCAATATTCCCCAGATCATTGAGTATTCCGCTATTCCGATTCTGATTTTTTTAGCCGGCTTGCAATCCGTTCCCGCTCATCTGTATGAGTGTGCCAAAATCGAAGGGGCTACTGGCTGGGAAATGTTTTGGAAAATTACGTTTCCACTAGTTTCACCACTATTTTTGACGAATGTAATTTTTATTACGGTCTATTCCTTTACAGCTCCTGGCAACTCTTTGGTTGGTTACATTTCGTCTTTGACATGGGGTAGAGGAATCTTTGGAGTAAGCGTGGCAATGAGTTTAATGTACTTTTTAGCGATAAGCCTGATATTGCTGGTCGTAGGGTTTATATTAGAGCGCAACGTATTTTATATGGAATAGTGCGGGAATAAAAATATACGAAGGGTTGATGTATGATGGGTTTGCTTCTTAGAAGAAGAATTGCAGGCATGTCTTGGTCTGTTGTTCGTGGTGTATTGATTCTAGGTCTTTGCTTCTTGATTGTCAATCCGGTTTTTGTTAAGATTTCTACCACTTTTATGACAGAGAAAGATATATTCGACCCAACTGTTCAATGGGTACCCCGCAATCTCAGTTTATCCCGGGTTGTCAAGCACTATTTAGATGTTGCAGGAAGAATGAACTACATTCGGGCTTCCTTTAACTCGCTGGTATTTTCATTAGTGATCAGTACATGCCAGCTCGTAGCCTGTACTGTGGTTGGTTATGGTTTAGGACGTTTTGAATTTCGCGGGAGGGGTTTGATTTTTGCGGCGGTGGTGTTTACCCTGGTAGTCCCTCCGCAAATGATTACGATACCGCTATTCCTTAACTTTCGCTATTTTGATTTCTTTGGATTGTTGGAAGGTGGAGGTTTTAACTTAATCGGGACTTACTGGCCGTTTATATTGACAGCCCTGACCGGTACAGGTGCCCGTAATGGTTTGTTCATCTTCATTGCTCGTCAGCATTTTCGCGGTATGCCCCGGGCATTAGAGGAGTCAGCCTATATTGATGGAGCAGGCCAGTTTAGAACATTTTTGAGCATTATGCTACCAGGTGCTGGGCCAATTTTGTTGGTAATTTTCCTCTTTTCCTTTGTGTGGCAGTGGAATGACATTTTTTATACAGGTACCTTTATGAGAGGTGGCTTGAATCTGCTGCCCTTCAGCCTGCGCAGTTTAATCAGTACCTATCACTGGAGTATTAGTGATGAATTTAAGACAATTGTCAACAATACCGGCATGGTCTTATTTATAATGCCGCTGCTGGTTCTGTATGTGTTCCTGCAGAGATACTTTGTTGAAAGTATCGAACGGACCGGAATTGTTGGCTAAAACAGGTGTCGCAATGAGAGGATAACTAGGCACGGGAAAGACTTCTGGCAATTCAGGAGTTTTTCCTTGCCTAGTTAGTGGTGCATACACTCAAAATAGGAAAGGTGGAGAGACATGACCGAACAGATTGATTTAACTGCGATTTTGCCAAATGGTCAGATGTTTGATTTCTGGGAGGTTGAGCAGAAGTATGACCGAGAAATCCATGTAAACAACCAACATCCGGAAGCATCCGATGATAATGACGGCACAATTGAACGCCCCCTTAAAACAATTAACGCAGCCGCTCAAATTGCAGCTCCAGGCACCAGGGTTTTGATCCATGGTGGTACATATCGCGAAACAGTCCAGCCTGCCATGGGAGGCCTTGGACCTGATAAAATGATTAGTTATGAGGCTTTCGAGGGTGAAGAGGTAATCATTAAGGCTTCTGTTGAGGTTAAGGACTTCAAACCCAGTGTAGGCTGGAGAGTTGGCAGAGGATTTAGAAGGAATCAGGTTCCAGAGGGACTGAAAATTTGGGAAATTGAACTGGATCCTGAAGATTTCAAGGGTTACAATCCCTTTTGTGCAGTCAATGTGCTGCATGATCGCTTATACCTTGAATATGACAAGACTGATATGACACCCTATCTTAACCGCAGAGGTATGGTTTTTGTTGACGGCAAACCGATGAAACAGGTCCCGCTCTACTACATGTTAGGCGAGAGCGATAATACATATTGGGTGGAAGCCAACGGTCAAAAGGTGCACATCCGTCTGCCAGGAGACGCTGATCCAAGAGATCACGTAATCGAAGTTACTAACCGAGAGCAATGTTTTGCTCCTAAGGTACCCTTTTTATCTTACATAAAAGTAAAGGGGCTTACACTGGCGCATGCTGCCACTGGAGCTCCAGTACCCCAGCGGGGAGCCCTTTCTTGTTATCGCGGCCATCATTGGATTATTGAGGACTGCGTCATCGATTGGGCAAATGGCGTTGGAATCGATTGTGGTAATGAATGCTGGCATCATACCTTTGAGGAAAACCAGGTGATAGGCCACACAATTATTCGGCGCAATATTATTAAGGACGCGGGCGTATGCGGAATTGCCGGAATGTTTGTCAGCAATATGCTGATCGAAGATAACCTGATTGTTGGTACTGGTTGGCAGCGTATGGAGCTTTCGTGGGAAGCAGGAGGAATCAAGCTGCATAACTCAGTAAACTCATTAATTAGAAGAAATGTTATTAAGGAATGTTACGGCTGCGATGCCTTATGGTTGGATGTGGGGAACGAGAACAATAGGATTACTAGTAACTTGTTTTTGGATGGTATCGACTCCCGGGAGCACATCTTCATCGAGTGTACTCGCGACGCCGAAAACCTAATTGATAACAATATAATTTGGAATGTGGAAGGCAGATATAATCGGGATGCTTTACCCGAGGAACCAGGTTCTTCAGGATGGTATAAGACAAAGGAACTGGATATTAAGAATGGATACGGCATTTATTTAGAAGGAACCGACCGTCTCAGAATCGTTAATAATTTAATTGGAAAGTGCCATAAAGCTGGGTTTTTTGCGAAAGTGGTCGCGTTCCGAATAACAAGAACGAGAGGCGGTACATCGAGGGAAAATAAGATTTTTAACAATATATTCTACGACTGTGGAGAAGCAGCGATTATCCTTCCCAATGAGCACAACTACATCGATGGTAATGTCTACGCCAAGATGCCTGGTGGATATTTGCGTGTAATGTATCCTGAACCGGAAATGTGTTTGGATCTGGCTACATGGCAGGAATTTTTAGGATTTGATCTAGCTGGTGCTACAAGTGATCTCGAGATTGAAATAAACAGTCAGGATCTGACCATGGAAATCACTCTCAAACAACAGCTTCCCAAAGTTCCCTCAGATGAAAAAGTCAGCACAGATTATTTTGCTGATAAAACTGATTCCAGCTTAACAATTGCAGGACCATTCTCTAAGCTGGCAGAGGGCAAGTTCGTTTTTAACATTGATCCGAGGAAACTGGGATAGACGGTCTGTAAAAGACCTGTT
>JAAYLQ010000115.1 GCA_012521805.1 Bacillota bacterium | reverse complement strand
TTGCAGTTCAAGATTGGACAACCAGTCGGCTGCCTTAAGGAGTGGAAATAATGGCAAAAACAATCGCAATATTGGGGGCACCATCCCAAGCAGGGCAGGAGCAGGACGGAACTAGGTTTGGACCACAGGCCCTGAGGGATGCTGGCTTAACTGCACAGCTTGCAGAACTCGGATATCAGGATCAGGACTGGGGCGATCTCAAAATTAATCATGAAATACTTACTAAAAAAACTAACAGTCGGGAATCACTGAAAAACCTTGCCGCAGTAATCAAGGTCAGCCAAGAACTGTTTACAGATCTTAACCGCATCTTGAGCCAAGACTGCTTTCCCATCGTCCTTGGCGGGGATCACAGCATCAGCATTGGCTCAATCGCTGCCGCTGCCAACCATGCCGAAAACCTCGGTGTTATCTGGCTGGATGCTCATCCCGATTTAAACACAGTCGAGACTACGCCTTCCGGCAGAATTCACGGCATGCCTTTAGCGATCAGCCTTGGTTTGGGACATCCCCAGCTGATCAATATTGGTGGGTTTTATCCGAAAATCAAGCCGGACCAGATCGTGATTATCGGAGCTCGTTCCATTGACAGCGGAGAAAAGCAGCTCATTAAAGAGCTGGGGATTAAGCTGTACCCCATGACTGCCGTCCGCAGGCTGGGTATTCAACAGGTAATTGCTGAAAGCATCCAGTACCTGGCTGAAAAAACAGATGCGGTGCACCTCAGCTTTGATCTCGATGTCCTGGACCCAGGTGTCGCCCCCGGAGTTGGCACCCCCAGCCCCAACGGGATGACAATCCGGGAATGTGCGGTAATTATGGCAGAACTGGGCCAGACTGGAATGATCACCTCCATGGATATAGTTGAGCTGAATCCCCTTCTCGATGTTAATCAGCAGACCGCCGATTCCGCAGCGGCACTAACCACCCTGCTGCTGGGCAGCAGCTTCAGCTTGGACCAGATTGCTCAGCTTGCTTAAATTAAAAAGCAGCAGCGCTGCCGCTGCTGCTATCGATCCAGCTGTTTAAATACTAAATTGGTATCTAAATCAATCAGCTGTACCTGCTTCTCCGTGATCACTGCTGCTGACCGGTGCAGCTCTTCGCCTTTCGGCAGAGAACAGCTGCCGGGATTGAGGAAGACAGTCTGCTCTCTTTTCTCTAACAGAGGCACATGGCTATGCCCGCTGATCCAAATCTCAATTTGGTAGCGCTCAGCCAAATCAGCTGACTGCTGATTGTCAAAGTAATGGCCATGGGTTGCTAGAATCCGGCCAAGGGGCTGGTCGGTAATGAGAAAAGGAGATTGAAGCGGAGTGGTCAGCACCATCTGATCCACTTCACTGTCGCAGTTGCCCTTGACAATCAGGATCGGGATCCTGCAGGCATTAATTGCTTCTGCTAACTCTGCCGGGTTATACCCCTCCGGCAGTGGGTTGCGCGCTCCATGATAAAGTACATCTCCTGTATGAATAATCAGATCCACATCGGCCAGCGGACCAGCTAAAGCCTGCTGCCAAGCAGTTAAACTGCCATGGGTGTCGCTGATAACTCCAATTTTCATCTGATCAACTCCTCCGTTTCGCCCGCAGTGTTCTCCTGTCATTGTTCCCTATTTTTGTGGAACAATCCGATATGTCTCGTCTTTAGTTGTCTCAAAGGCATAAAGACCTTCAGCTAAGCTGCGAACAGAAACCTGCTGTCCGCTGCTGTCGCAAACAGTAATTGGTTCAGTATAGCGAATTTTGCACTCATTGCCCAGTTTGGATACAACTAGTGCTTCAGTCAACCTGCCTTGTTCCCAAGCCACATCAACAGTAAACCCGCCTACAGCACAGATCCCACTGATACTGCCCTTTGGCCAAGCTTTTGGCAGTGCCGGCAGCAGAATAATACTGCCGAGATGGCTCTGGACCAGCATCAAAATCAGTCCGGATAGGGCGCCGAAGTTCCCATCAATTTGGAAAGGAGGATGGGAATCGAATAAGTTCGGATAAGTACCCTCCTGAATTAAATTGGTCACCAGGCGGTACGCCCGATCACCATCCAGCAGGCGTGCCCATAAATTGATCTTCCAAGCCATACTCCAGCCAGTACCTTTGTCGCCTCTAAAATTAAGGGAGGTAGCTGCGGCTTTGGCAAACGCTGGATCAATATACGGACTGATTTCTTCCCCAGGGAATACCCCGTACAGATGAGACACATGGCGGTGTTTTTCATTTGGATCATCAATATCTTCAAGCCATTCTTGAAGCTGACCGTGTCTGCCAATTTGATTTGGAGCAATGCGACCGACCATATCCTGGAGCTGTTCCCGCAGATCCTGATCCACATCTAAGATTTCACTGGCAGCGATGCAGTTGTTAAACAGCTCCCGAATAATCTGATGGTCCATGGTGGGACCAGCTACCAGACCGCCAAGCTCCGGCGAGTTCGATGGGGTGCTGATCAGCCAGCCTGTCTTTTCATCCTCAACAAGATAATCAACGAAGAATAAAGCAGCATCGCGCATAATCGGATAGTATTCGGCGAGGAAGTCCCGATCCTCATGGTAGAGATAATGCTGCCAGATATGGCTGCACAGCCACGCTCCTCCAGTCGGCCAGATCCCGTGGTCAGAGAAGTTTACAGGCGCAGTGCCGCCCCAAATATCAGTGTTGTGGTGCAGCACCCAACCGCGGCAGTTGTAATGTTCCTTAGCCACAACTGCTCCGGTTTGATGGAGAACTTTCATAAATTCAAACAGCGGTTTGTGGCACACTGCTAAGTTTGCCGGTTCCGCCGGCCAGTAGTTCATCTCTAAATTAATATTGCAGGTAAACTTGCTGTCCCATGCCGGTCTGAGGGAATCGTTCCAAATTCCCTGCAGATTCAGGGGCAGCGTTCCAGGACGGGATCCGGAGATCATTAAATAGCGTCCGAACTGGAAGTACAGCTCGATCAGCTGAAGATCCGACTTAGCATCAAAGTCAGCCACCCGCTGACCGGTTGGTTTGTCCACAGGGTCGACACCCAGATCAAACTTGACAGTGCTGAACAGTGCTTGGTAATCCTTGAGGTGCTCAGCCTTAATCTGCTCATAGCTGACATCAGCCAAGCCTGCCAGATACTCTTCGCAGCGAACACTGGGATCCCCGCTGATATCACGATAATTGACAAAACTGCTGGCGCCGACAACCATTACCAGGGCTGAATTGGCATTGGTCACCCGAACCTGAGCTGTTCCGGAATCGGATTCAACTGTCACTTCACCACCGTCTGTCTGCACAAGCAGGCGGCCTTCGAAGCGGATTCCGTCCGGTTCCACCTGACCCTTTAAAACCAGACCATTATCAGCGCCGGTTACTTCCACTGCCTGATGCGGGCTGCCTAATGCTGCGGTAAAATTGATTTTCCCATCCAGATCCGCAGTTAAGTAGGCTGCAATCACCTGGTGGGGATTGCTGGCTATGTATTCCCGGCGGTACTTCACATTTTGATAGACAAATTCAACATCGGCCACAGCCTGTTCTAAATCCAAGCGGCGCCGATACTGCTCAATCTCCTCTGGATTGAGATCAGTAAAGTCAAGATACAGGTCGCAAAATGGCTGGTATGCTTTCTGAAAGGCCGGATCGCCCATAAAGACTTCCTGACCCAGCTTTTCTGCTTCCTGCTGTTTACCTTCTGCAACCAACCTGCGGAGTGTTTCTAGGTACTGATGCGCTCCCTCCCGAGCATAATCATGAGGCTTCCCTGTCCAAATCGTATCCTCGTTTAGCTGAAGGTGCTCAGTTTTGGGATCGCCAAAAATCATTGCTCCCAGCCGACCGTTGCCGATTGGAAGAGCTTCAACCCATCTCTCTGCGGGTTTATCGTACCACATTACTAATTTTGCTTCCCTATTTGTTGTAGTCACAGACAACCCTCCTGCAATCACTATTCTTGGTTATTCCTCTGTCCTTAGGTTGATTCTCCTGCTCAGTTCTTAAAGCACAACCCTTGTCCGCTGCTTGCCGGACTGATAGATCGCACAGACTAATTCCTGGGTTTTAACCGCATCCCTGCCGGTGATATCCGGTTCAACTCCTTGAGCCAAAGCCTGATAGAAATTAGTAATCTGTTTGATATGGCTCACGCCCCAGTACTGCTTTACAGCACCGTAGTTAAAAAATTCATTGGGATCCGGATCTGCCCTCAACTCGCGGCCGTTATTCAGGCGCACTACACCGGAATCAGCTGTCATTTTCGCCAGTCCATGCTCGCAGTACAGCTCGATCTCTACCGGAGCATCGTAACCATAGTAATTGATTGTGTAAAAACTAGTCAGCACTCCATTTTTAAACTTAATAACTCCTTCCGCCACATCTTCAACTTCGATTTTGCTGTGGGTGCGGTTGGCGATGCTGGCCTCAACATACTCAATTTCACTGTTGATAAACCAGCGGGCGAGATCCAGGGTGTGAATCGCCTGGTCAATTACAACACCGCCGCCCTCCAGTTCCCATGTTCCTTTCCAGTCACTCAGGGAATAATACTCATCGGTGCGTTTCCAGGTAACTGAGAGTTTACAGGAGAGCAGTCTGCCGAGCTCACCGGAATCTAATACTTCTTTAATCAGTTTCGAGCCAGGATTATATCTGTTTTGGAAGATCACACCAAGCACCACACCACTGTTTTCTGCCGCTTCAATCATGGCGTAGGCATCTGCCAGCTCTATTGCCATCGGTTTTTCTGTGAGAATGTGCACACCCTTTTCGGCAGCATAAACTGCCATGGGAGCATGCAGGTAGTGGGGGGTACAGATATGGACAACATCGAGATTTTCTTTATCGATCATTTCCTGGTAATCAAGATAATAAGCACAATTATATTCCTCAGCCCGCTGCTTGGCCCTATCCTCTTTAATGTCACACACAGCCACCAGTTCTGCATTTGCCTGCTGAACCACGGAGACACTGTGCATTGGAAAAATGCTGCCGCATCCAATGATGCCTACTCGGAACCGCTTCATTAAAATTTAACCTCCAACCTCTGCTTGATCTAAAATTTTAAGCCCACCACATCTCGTTGGTATCTTCAAAGATTAACACATCCTGCAGAAAAGCAACTGCTTTCTGCAGACCTTCATTAACACTCATTAAACTATCTTCATGCTCGATGCTTAAGACATAATCATAGCCCACCATCCGCAGGGTGCTGACAATATCCTTCCAAAAAGCAGCACTGTTGCCGTAACCAATTGTTCTAAACAGCCACGAGCGGTTGGCTTCATCACCATAATGTTTGGTATCCAGCACACCATTAACTGCAGTGTTGAATGGATCAACCTTGGTATCCTTAGCATGGAAGTGAAAAATAGCTTGATTCAGCTTTCGAATTGCTGCAGTAGGATCAATGCCCTGCCAGATCAGGTGACTGGGGTCGAAATTAGCTCCTATTTCCTCCCCCACTGCCTGGCGCAGTTTCAATAAGGTCTCAGGATTATAAACCGCAAATCCGGGATGCATTTCCAGAGCAATCTTATTCACCCCGTGGTCCCTGGCAAATTGAACCGCTTTTTCCCAGTAGGGAATTAAAACATCGTTCCACTGGTATTCCAGAATTTCCAGAAAATCTGACGGCCAGGGACAGGTAACCCAATTTGGTGTTTGATCTTGGGGCGAACCTCCTGGACAGCCAGAAAAGGTATTGATAATGCCTACACCCAGCTTTTCTGCTAGCAGTACAGTTTGTTCAAAATCTCGCTGAAATGCCTCAGCCTGTTCCCGCTGAGGGTGAACCGGATTGCCATGGCAGCTGAGGGCGCTGATTTCCAGATTATACTTTTTAAACAGATCAGCAAAAGCATGAAACTCAGCTTCATCTGCCAGCAGCTGCTCCGGATCAGCATGGGCCTTCCCGGGATAACCGCCGCAGCCGATCTCCACCGCCTGCACTCCTAAGCCGCTTAAATACCGCAGAGCATCATCAAGACTGCGGTTACCCAACAGCACAGTAAATACACCCAATTTCATCCGCTTCACTCCTCAAAAAATACTGGTTTTCCAGTCGCAGCCGATTGATAAACTGCCTCCAGAATCTCGGTCACAACCAGAGCCTGTGCTGCCTCAACCACCAAAGGTGTGCCTTTTAAGATTGCGTCATAAAAAACACGGGCTTCCATTTCACCAGGACTGACTGCCTCGCCCTGATAAAAATCTACTCCCGCTGCTCCCAGCTGCGGTGTTTCCACAAAATGCCTGCCGTATTTCTGGCCATTAATCCTTAACCCATCGCGCATATCAGCGCCGCCTAAAGTCCCGCATAGAGTGGTTTTCGCTTCCCCAACATCAAGGGTGTTCAGGGCCCAGCTGGATTCTAAAAAGATGGTAGCGCCATTTTTCATGACAACAAATCCAAAGGCTGAATCTTCAACTGTAAATTCATTAGGATCCCATGGACCAAAGGAATTAGCCAGAGCTTTATCCCGGTTGTCAGCCAGCTTGCGGTAAACAGTACCTACTACATATCGCGGCTGATAGTTATCCATCATCCACAGCGTCAAATCGAGAGCGTGGGTGCCGATATCAATTAAAGGACCTCCGCCTTGAGCTTCCGCATCAAGAAACACTCCCCAAGTAGGAACCGCTGCTCGCCTCACCGCATGGGCTTTGGCAAAATAAATTTCGCCTAATTCCCCCCGCCTGCACGCTTGATACAGGTACTGGGCATCTTCCCGAAAACGATTCTGATAAGCGATAGTTAACAGCTTCCCAGTTCTCTGGGCTGCTTGATACATAGCCCGGGCTTCCTGGGCAGTCTTAGCCATCGGCTTTTCACACATCACATGTTTCCCAGCCTCCAATGCGGCAATTGTCATGGGGGCATGCAGATCATTAGGTGTCAGCACGTGCACTGCATCAATGCTGGCATCAGCTAACAGCTCCTGGTAGTCCACATAAACTTCAGCATCCGCAGTGCCGTATTCGGCCTTAGCCCGCTCTGCCCGATCAGCAATAATGTCGCAGAAAGCTGCCAGCTCGACCTCGGGAATTTTTGCAACAGCCGGCAGATGTTTGCCGAAGGCAATTCCGCCACAGCCAATAATACCAACCCGCAACCGCTCCATTTTCCAGCCCTCCCCAATTCCAAAACTCTGCCGTTCACATTAACTCATTTTCGACTCTGCCAAGTTGTTATCCTCTGTAAATAAAATTTTAAGACCCGACCGGATTAGTTAACTCCGGCCGGGTGAATTTCCCCTAAAATATCAATACCATCCAGCGTGAAAACTCCTGAGATCACCTCAACCGTCAGGGTATAATCCCCATACTCCAACCCCCTGAGGAAATAGGAAGTATCCCGGCTGCCGGTGCGGGAAACAATCTGGACATTTTCCGCAGCTAATTCACCATTTAGGTAAATATTAAGCACCGCTGCATCGGAACTGCCGAAGAGATTGAAGCCTGTGCCTGTAAAATCAAGGGTAAAGGATGGGGGAGATACCTGTTCTGCGCCCCTATCGATTTCAAAGCGAACTACGCTGGCAGTGGCAGAACCAGTTGGCACAATCCGCACTGAGTGGATGCCAGGCTCCAAACCAGTTGCTGAATAATAGTGGCGTGTTACTGCACTGCCGCTGAAAACTATCCTGCCGTGGAGCTGTCCATCAATATAAACATCAGCGGTAGCCTGATTGGTATTCTGCCCGCGGGCGTAGAAATCAAAGCCGACTCCCTCAAAATACAGCTCCGCATAGGCTTCCTGTCCGGGAGTGTGGCTGGCCCAAGCATCATCCTGGTTTGAACCCCAACCGCCTGGTTTACTGTACCGATGATAGTAGATCCGATTCAGCGTGCCGGGAGTGTTAGTTGTGTCAGTATGACGAACAATCGTTTTGTCGGCCGCAGCAGCGACACTCTTTGTCCGGTTGTGATACGCAGCAAAGCCTTCATTAACCGAATGATGCCAGCTGTTCCCATCAGAATACCGAATCCGGGGATCGGTATTATCCAGTTTTTGCGAAGCCCAAGCGTAACCTTCAATTGGGGTGATCAGAAGATTATCATATTGGGTGTTGTAATAACCGCTGAGGATGGCTACCCTTCCCGAGAGCACACACGCATCGGGTGAATCAGTATAGCTGGCAAGTTCCACCCCATCCAGGTACGCGGTTATGGAGTTGTCTGCTGCCGCCACAGCTAAGGTATGCCACTGGGTTGGATCAAAATCTGCAATCCGTCCCTGGCGGACCACTGCTCCCTTGCGGCACAGCTGGTACCGCCCGTCAGCATACACTAAGCAGGAGTACCCCGCTGGGTCATGCTCGCCAAACATCAGCTGTCTAACTCCAAGCCCTGCATAATTCGGCTGATTCCCATAAACCGCGGAATCCAATTTGAAGTCAATCTGGGCGGTATAATTGGTCCAGCGGTAATCCCCTAATAAAGTGTTCGGCCTGGTCTGGGTTTGATTATTCTCCCGGTGATTGCCCCAAACACTCCACTCATAGCCGCGCTGGGGATAGGCAATCATCTGCTGGAGCACATGGCTGCCGTCTTCAGCCAAAACCACTTCAAAAGCCCCATATTGATCTGTGGTGTAGCGGGGCGTTCCGCCTCTCCGCTCCAAATAGGTCCGTCCCTGGGCATCCACTGGATAATCCTTATATTCAAAATCATCGCTGTAAGGCAGGGGTAAAACTGTATCTGCTGCCAAGCTGTCGTTAGCTCCGCTCACATACGCCGACGCCCGGTTATCGATGCCGTTGCTTAAAGTTGAGATAGTGAGGATCGAATAAGGTTTAACTGTAATCCGGGCGGAATAAACTCCAGCATCATCCACAGTTGGCGTTACCACGCCGATCGGCTGCATCCAATTGTGATCCAGTTTCTGCCCCGGTTCCGGTCCTCTTGTTTCCCACAAGTAGAGGGGCCTGCCGGCAGTGTCCAGATTCTGGAGCTTAATTTCATAACAACGGGTATGGGCGGTATTGTTGGCATGAACCATGGTAAAATCATCAGTCTGAGGATCTTTTAAAGTAAGATAGTTATGGGAAGATGAATCCACTGCTACCCCGCCATCGGTCCAGATTCCATCACCATAGCAGGCTCCTTCTAAATACACCCAGTCATGATCGATAAACCAGTTGAAATGCTGAACCATCTGGATCCCAGCATCTGTTTCATAGTACCCGGACCATGGGTAATGGGCGCTGATTAAATCCTTCGGATTGTACTGGACGCCTTGGTAATTGGCAATCACAGCCGGCTGGAACATAAACTTAGTCATTCGGGCAGGAAAAGCAGTACCGGACCAGTTGTACATGTTGATAAATCTTTGAGCGATATCTACCACCCCGGTGTTGCCGCCAATTCCGCCCCGCTCCGGATCAACATGGTAGCGGTTCTGGGCGCGGACCATCGGGGCAATTCCCTCGCCGTACCAAACCTCTTTGCCGTGTTCCTGGGACAATCTTGTTAAGCTCGGATGGCCGCTCAGATCATAATGGTAGCTGAACACATCAACCAGTTCCAGCAGCTCCTGGTCGAGGAGAATCAGATTTGCCGTTTCCGGCTTGCGGTAAGTATCCGCCGCTACGATCTTAATCTGACTGTAGTCGTACCTGCCGTCTGTTTCTTCCTGGAGCCGTTTTGCAAAATACTTGATCCAATCCAGATTGCGGGTATTGGTGATGGACATATCATTACGCTCATTCTGGCCAGGGCTGACATAATCAATTTTGATTCCAAATGTATCGTAGACTGCATCAATAGTTTCTTTATACCACTGATAGCGCCGCTCAAAATCGGTACCGGTCCAGGAAGGTTCACCCCATCTTAAAATCTCAATTTTAATATCAGGATTGATCCTCTTGGCATCTGCGGCAAAGTGCCAGCCTGCACCCCTCAACACATTAGCTGGTTCATCTGCTGATCTCTTTGTTGCCGGTTCAGTTCCCGATGAGGTGTTTACATCGCCCCCCATCTCCACTTTGATGCTGGTTAAACCTGCACCTGTTACCGGATTAAAGAGCAGATTCATCAGGCGCCAGTAAGCCTCTGGATGTTCTTCTTTGTAATCCAAAAGCAGCCTGGAAGTGTTGTTGCAGGAAACTGCCCCCCAGCCATTATAAGTGTTTGTACCGCGGTAATCCCTACCATCAATCGTTACAACTTTCCATTCCTGATTCATCGCTTCTGCCAAACCCTCCACCGACATTAGTAAGCTGAACAGTACAGCCAAAGCTAACACACATGCTTTCAAATTTCTGTTGTCCATTACTATCCTCCTTTATTTTAATGAAAAAACAGGAACAGCCAAATGGCTATTTCTGTTTTTTATCAAAATATTCCTGCATTGCCTTTTCTGCATGGAGATAATAATCAACCCGCTTAAGCTTGGAAGCTGCCGCTTGATCCAGCACAATAGTTAAATCGCCGCCGTATAAGTGCATGGCTGACGCAGTAACCTGACTGGTCACCGGTCCTTCAATCGCCTGCGCCACGATATCAGCTTTGTGCTCACCGTTCACAAGCATTAACGCACTGCGGGCTTCCAGGATTGTGCCGATGCCCATGGTAATCGCAAACTTAGGCATTTCTTCCCGGGAAATCCCCGCTTTTTTATAAAATGCTTCATAGTTATCATCAAGGGTTTCCTGGGTGAGGGGAACCACTCTCGTTCTGGATGCCAGGGATGAACCGGGCTCGTTAAAACCCCAGTGGCCGTCGCGGCCTAAACCGAGCAGCTGCAGATCAATTCCACCAGCAGCTTTAATCTGCTCCTCATACCACTGGCAGTAACCATCTGGATCGGAAGTTAAACCATCAGGTACCAGAGTATTTTCCTCAGGGATATTAATATGCTTAAAGAACTCCTCGTACATAAATCGGGCATAGCTCTGATCTAATTCATAAGGTTTAGTGAGATCCATGCCGACCCCAAGATATTCATCAAGATTAAAAGTCCGAACCTGCGAGAAATCCAACCCCTCGTCTTTGTGCATTCTGATCAGCTCTTTATATGTTCCAATCGGAGTACTTCCCGTTGCCAAGCCGAGAACACAATTTGGTTTCGCTTTGATCAATTTGGCAATTATTCCCGCAGCAACCCTACTCATTTCCTCATAAGTGTTTCTGATCAGGATATTCATTGATTGGCCTCCTTCGGAATGTTGCGTTTAAATATCCATAATATAATTCATTGTTCCAAACACTGTTTCCTTGTTTTCTAGAAGATTTTTACAATATCTCGCCCATCCTCCGCTTCAGCCGCACAAATACTTGAGTAAAGGATGATACTACAATGATACCGATGGCAATTGCCCCAGACTCCAGCAGAGTTTGAATGCCATCAGCTACCGCTAACTGGTTACTGCCTTCCAGTAAATGCAGGACAAAGCTGAACATCCGGCCCCCTGGAACAATCGGAATCAAAGCCACTGCTAAAAAAATGGTGGCTGGGACTTTGCGGCGCCGTGCCGCGATTTCAGCAAAAATAGTCATCACAGCGCTGGCAAAAAACATGCCGATATAGCTTTCTACATTGTTAGCTGTACAGAGAGCAAAGACAAAATAACCCAGCCCACCGTTAATACCGGTCAGGATCAAGTTTCCTCCCTGTACATTAAACAGGATACCAAATGATGCCGCAGCTGCAGCAGCGGATATTACCTTGACCAGCACCTCATCCACCTCCAAATCTCGCTAAAAGCAGGAGCGTCCCACCAGCTCCGCTGGCTAAAGCAGTAACAATACTTAAGGCTTCAATCCCCCTGCTGATGCCGGATACCAGATCACCGGCAGCGGCATCCCGGAGGGCGTTGGTGAAGATCAGTCCCGGTACCAGCTGCATTAAAGCTGACAGCGTCATAATCCACCAATCAGGGATCAAACCAAAATATGTAAACAGCCAGCCTCCCAGGGCAGCTGCAGCTCCTCCCATGGCGTTCACTGTAAAATATCCAAGCTGAACTTGATTGAGAAGAGTAACGAGTAAGCGAAGCAAACCTCCGAGAAAGAAACCAAAGATAAATTCACTAAATCCGCCGCCAAAAACTAGAGTAAAAGCGCTTGTCCCCACGGCAGCCGCCAGGGCTGTGGTCCAAAGATTGTAAGCTGATCGTTGATCAATTGCCGCAAGCTCCGCCCTGGCTTCCGCTGGGGTGATCGGATTGTTGATCACTGCTCGCGAAAAATTATTGACCGCTTCTACTTTGTGGAGGTTAACGCCGCGATGGCGGATCCGCATCATTCGCGAAAAGACCTCCCCTTTGGTATCAATTACTGAAATAACAATCATGGTTGGCGTAGCATAGCTGTCGCATTCATCGATTCCAAAAGCGCTGCAGATATAGCGCATCGTATCCTCTACACGATAGATTTCCCCACCATTTTCTAAGATTATTTTCCCTGCCCTGCAGGCAATATCGATAATTTCCCCGATCTCATACCGATTCATTGCAATCCTCTTTTCTGCCTTAAACTGCCCTTATGCTTTTATTATAGCAGACAGACATCACCCAGCAATCTCCTGATAGATCGCTAGAATTTTCTCCCCCATCAGATTCAAGTCAAAATACTGCTCTGCTATCGCCCGTGCCTGCCGCCGCAGCTCACTTAAATCACCCTTAATCAGCTGCATCAGGTCGTTGTTAATCTGGTCAATACTCACTCGCGGCAAACGGTACTGGGGAAAAGCATCCAGTACCGGGTAATCCTGGTTAAAATACTCCTCGGTGATAACCCCACCGTAACCTTTGCCGATAAGAATACCAACACTGCCGCAGGCCATCGCCTCACGAAGTGCCCTGCTGGTTGCCAAAGTAATATGGCTTTTCTGCAGGTAAGGTACTGGATCATCGGTCCAGCCAAGCTGGGGAATATTGCGGATTGGGTACCCAGCACTGCCTAGAGCCCGGATTTGAACTGCCGGCAGCAGCTGCGCTGCACTGCGATCCAGTTTGCGAATACCCCGGGCTAAAGGACCATCAACACGCCCATACCATAAAACATTGATCTTGCCATCAGCAGGCGCCTGGTCCAGCAGATTAAAGTCGGATACAAAGCGGGTTAGATCAATTCCGTTTTCAATGATGGTAATTTTATCCTGATACCTGCTGGCTGCCTCTGCCTGCGCTCTGCCAACCGCAATAATTCTGTTAGCTTGCCGCAGGGGACCGCCAAAGGCCAAATTCCAGGCGTAAACGGAATGGAGCGTCACAATCAGCGGCAGCTTAAAATGTTCAGCAGTTTCCGCAGCAGAACGAAAAGTAGCGTGGGAATGGGCGTGAATTAGGGTAAATTTGTGTTCTGCTGTAAATCTTTTCAGCTCCTCCAAATCATCATACTGACAGCAGGGAATCCCAGCCAGTTTTTCCAAGATTTTTGCTTCCTGATCCTGCCTCAAAAAATTGACCCGCTTAAATGCTGCACCAACATAGATTTCCCTGTTCTTCAGAAAGTTGATCAAGTCAAGGACATGGGTCATCAAACCGCTGTGACACAATATTGAAGTTAATAATATCCGCATTATTTCACCCACTCTAAAGATAAACAAGGGCAGCAGCTGAAAACTCCTGCCCTTAACCCTGTGGACCTAACCAAATAATATCGCAAGTGCTATTACCAGCACTATTACCAGCAGTAAGACACCTAAATCAATCGATGGATACATCACATCGCCTCCCCATTTTTCAACCAGTGATTCAGGATAGTTCATGATATGTCGTTTTTGCCAATTGTGCATTAGGAACAGGAAACTAATTTGTAAGTAAATCAGTAAGAAAACACTAGTACGCTGTTCAGCAAAACTTCATAGCCTATAATACAAAATTTGAATATAGTAAGGGAGGCACATTATGCAGCCACTAAAGATTCTGATGATAGTCGATTCTTTAGGCATCGGCGGAACAGAAACCCATACCTTAGCGATTTCCAAAGAGCTGATTAAACGGGGCCACACAGTAGTAGTCGGTACCAGCGGAGGACCCTTGACAGCTGAATTTATCAAAGCAGGGATCGTAATTGAAGAAATGTCCTTTCAAAACGATAATCCGCTGTTTAAGAACTATACTCAGCTCTTGGATCAACTGCGAGCAATTATAGATCGTCATCAGATTGACTTGATTCATACCCATTTAATAGCGGGTTTGAAGGTAGCGGTTCAGGTCTCACAGGAGCGCTTGATTCCAATCGTCCATACAGCTCACGGCATGTTTTACCCCTGGCGGCAGCTGCAGTCCCTAATTGACAACTGCGAACATGTAATTGCAGTCAGTCACCCCACTGCCAACTGGATTAAAAATCGGATTGGATATCCACAGAAGCAGATCAGCATTATTCCCAATGGAATTGATGTTGAACACTACAGTCCAAAAACTGAGCCGGAGCGGAGTTTCCGCAGGGAATTAGGGGTGGCAGATTCTGATTTTCTCGTTACCACTGTCAGCCGCATTGCTTGGGGAAAAACACAGATTATTGAAGATGCGATCGCGGCAGTGGAACAGCTGCAGAAAAAATATAAGAATCTGAAGCTGGCAGTAGTGGGAAGTGGACCGGACAGTCCGTTTATCCGGGCTCTAGCCGCCATGGTAAACAAACGCCACGACCAGGAAATCATCCTCATGACCGGAGCTCTTTTAGATCCCCTTGAGGCATATCGGGATTCAGATTTAATTATTGGAACAGCTCGGGTTGCCCTGGAAGCGATGAGCTGTGAGAAACCAGTAATCGCAGCTGGCAATTCTGGTTATGTAGGCCTTATCACTCCAGATAACTTCATGCAGGCCTGGAAAGTATATTTTGGTGATCATGACTTTCTTGCCTACTCCACAGCATCGCATGTTTATCGAGACATTGAATCGGTGCTGACCAACACCGACATTTCTGACCAAACCAAAGCTGTTAGGAAACTAACCATCGATAACTTTTCAGTAGCTCGAGTAACAGAACAAATTGAAGCAGTTTACCTGCAGGTATTAAACGTGGAAGCAAAGGATGGAGGAACTATCCAGGAACTAATCATTGATCTGCCTGAACAAACAAGCAAAGCAGCCTCACCATCGGTTGAAGAGAAGACTGCTCCTGAAGAGCATGAAAGGGAAGCACTAACTGATACGCCGGCTCACCTACCTTTAGTCAGCGTAGTAATACCAACCTACAACCGAGCAGAATATCTCCATGAGTGTCTGCAGGGGCTTTACGAACAAACTTATCGACCGCTGGAGATTGTGGTGATTGATGACTGCTCCACTGATCATACAGCAGATGTAATCCGGGATTGGCGCAAGCGGGCTCAGGACTATCCTGCCGTCGCCCTGAGATACCACAAACTGCCGCGCAATGTGGGATTCGCCCACGCTGTATCAATAGGATATTTTCTTGCTCAAGGTGAGTTTATAGCCAACCATGACTCGGATGACATCAGCCATCCGGAGAGAATTGAGAAGCAGGTTAGGTTTCTTTTGATGAACAACGACTATGACTTGGTGGGTACAAACTACGAATCTTTCACAACAAATATTAAGCAGACCAAGAAAACCTATCTGGTCCGCTACGATCACAACATTATCAAATGCTATCGCGAAGGGAACCACTGCGTCTGCTTTGGTTCGGTAATGTTTAGGCGGCAGGTTCTTGATAAAATCGGCGGACTGACCACCTATATGGTGGGAGCTGAGGACTATGAATATATCGCTAGAGCGATCACTCAAGGCTTCAACGTGCAAAATCTGCGCAGTGTGCTCTACTACTACCGCTCCCACGATCAACAGCGCTCGCGGGAATTCTACAGCCTGCGGAGTGCCTTGACCAGCCATGAAAAGGAGATGGCACCATGAGGAAAACAATTCTCTACATCGGCTGGGTAGGATACGGCAACCACGGGGATGATGTCTGTCAAGAAATATTTGCGGACTATGTTCACAAACTAGCTCAGGAGCATGCAATCGAGTTAGATATCAAGGCGTTGTTTCCCCAAAATTTCAGCGAGTATACTCTAGCCAGAATTGATCCAGATCTAGTGGTTTTAGGTGCCGGTTCACTGTTTGAACCGGTTTACCTTAAACCGTTAATCCTTGCCCAGCAGTACGATATACCGACAGCTGTTTGGGGATCCGGTTACGACAGTTTTGCTGCTCCTAGTGAATACTTTAACATCTCGCCTGACTCAGCCTTTATGCTGCGGCAGGCAGTCAGCAGGGCAAAACTTGTAGGAGTTCGCGGCAGCTATACTAAAGCAATGCTGGAGCAGATCGGGGCTGTTAACCCCACGTTGGATGTATCAGGGGATCCGGGGCTGCTGCTGAACAAAACACCCCAGACAATGCCGGAATTAAAATCAATCACACAGCCGATAATTGGTGTTAATTGGGGAACTGCACTTAACCGCGTCTACGGGGGAAACGAGTTTGAAACAGCCCAAGCACTGGCTCAGGTTTTAAGAAAGTTGGCAGAGGATTATACGATTGTGATCTATCCGGTATGGGGAAAGGATCTTCAGTCCTGTCAGGAGTTAAGTACCCTTATCGGCAGCAGTAAATGGGTCATCACACTTGACCGAGTACCAACAATTGCAGAGTTGATTGACCTTTATCAGCAAGCTGATTTTACCATAAACATGAAACTGCATGCCAATGTCTTCACTGCAGCAGTAAACCGTCCGTTTATCTCACTCGCCTACCGTTTAAAATGCTTTGACTTTGCGGATTCAGTCGGTCTATCTGAGCTTGCATTAGGATTTGATGAGCCTAACTTTGAAGCTGAATTAACCCAAAGAATAAATAAGCTGATCAATAATAGAATGCACTATCTACAAGTGCTGGATAAACACGTAAAGGAATACAAAAGAAAACTAACTGACCTTACCAGTCAGATGATAGAACTGATTGCATAGCCCATATTCAATC
>JAAYLQ010000114.1 GCA_012521805.1 Bacillota bacterium | reverse complement strand
GCCTAGCTTAGGGTACTCTACGAAACCCTGGGTGATAGCTCTACGGAACCTCAGCGGCTTCAGCACAGCTTTATGAACACCAATTGTGGCGAGGTCTCTCGCCTACTAAAGCTTGACGCGTACATTCGACAATTGTAGCTTGACGAGCAGAACGTGATGTGTTATACTAACTCCGAAGTAGAAGTCACCGCTTCTCACCTTGTAACGCTTAAGTTCACAAGGTTAACCAGATTAACGTTGCAGTGGAATGTATCCAGTGCAGTTTCTTTGTGTTTAAAGCGGGTGGCTGATGCTGTCCGCTTTTATTATTTTTAAGGGGTGATGTTCATTAGCAGTGATTTGAGAATTAATGAGGGGATTCGTGCTCGGGAAGTTAGGGTCGTAGACGAGCAGGGCCAGCAGCTTGGCATTATGCCGCTGCGGGAAGGTATCCGCATTGCACAAGAGCGAGGTTTAGACTTGGTAGAAGTTGCACCGAACGCCAAACCGGTTGTCTGCCGCATTATGGATTACGGCAAACATAAATATGAGCAGAGCAAGCGGGATAAAGCGGCCCGGAAAAAGCAAAAAGTTATCAATGTTAAAGAAGTACGGATGAGCCCAAAAATTGATGAGCACGATTTCAATGTTAAGACACGCAGTGCGGAAAAGTTTCTCAAAGCTGGGGATAAGGTCAAAGTTACGATCCGATTCCGGGGCAGAGAAATAGTGCACACCGCACTAGCCAAAGAAAAGCTTGAGGAAATGGCTGGAAAATTGAAAGAATTCGGTGTTGTTGAACGAGTCCCTAAATTGGAAGGCAGAAACATGATTATGGTTTTAGTGCCAAAAACAGACAACGCTAAAACAGAAAACAAAAAAGCGGACGAGAACTAATAACAGTAGTTTTATGTCCTAGTTAAGGGGGATTTATAATGCCTAAAATGAAGTCCCACAGGGGGGCTGCTAAGCGTTTTAAGTTTACCGCTAAAGGTAAGGTGAAAAGAAATCGTTCTTTCAAGAGTCATATTTTGGAGAAAAAATCTGCGAAAAGAAAGCGTCAGCTGCGCCACAGCCAATTAGTAAGCGACAGCGATGCAAAACGCGTAAAGCGGATGCTACCATATGGTTAGGTTAATAGATGATAGGGGGATTTAATCATGTCAAGAGTTAAACGCGGACCTGCTGCACGTCGTCGTCGTAAAAAGATTTTAAAACTGGCAAGAGGTTACTATGGTGGTAAAAGCAAACTCTTTCGTCCTGCAAATGAGCAGGTGTTAAAGTCTTTATCATACGCTTACCGCGACCGGCGGCAGAAAAAACGTGATTTCCGTAAGCTTTGGATTGCCCGGATTAATGCTGCCGCAAGACAAAATGGTATGTCTTACAGCCGCTTCATCTCAGGATTGAAGGCAAGTGGTGTTGAGATCAACCGGAAGGTACTGGCAGATTTAGCGGTTAATGACGCGGAAGCATTCAGTGAGCTAGTGGCAGTTGCGAAGAAAAGCGTTTAGGTCTAATTAACATAAATCAATATTATCCGGGTAAGCTGTGTTTATCCGGATATTTTTATAAGGAGCTATTTTGGTGGAGATCACAAGCAGACAAAATGAACGAATCAAGTTTGTGAAAAAACTGCACCGCCGCCGTTATCGGGATCAATTTGGTCTGTATATTGCTGAAGGCCTGCGTTTGGTTGAGGATTTGAGCCAATCTGCGATCATCAAAGAAGTTTATTACACCAAGGAATTGGTTGCCAAGCCTCGGGGCAGAAAGCTGATAGAGCAGATCTGGGGAGCAGGCATTGAGGCATACTCCTGCACGGAGAGTGTTTTTGCTGAAATCTGTGACACTGAAACAGCTCAGGGGATTCTGGCAGTGGTGCATAAGCCTGAACAGGTGGTCGATTGGCACGGAAAATTAGACAGAGGCCTGGTACTTATTGCGGATCAGATTAGGGATCCTGGCAATCTCGGAACTATCATTCGCACTGCTTCTGCAGCGGATGTGGATGGCATTTGGCTGGTTAATGGTACGGTTGATCCCTTTAACCCCAAGGTTGTCCGGTCGTCGATGGGAGCTGTACATAAACTCCCATTTTCCTTGGTTAGTGCTGAGTCTTGTGTTGATCTGTGCAGGCACTATGGATTAAAATTAATAGCTGCTGACATCAAGGACGCCGAACCATATTATAACAGCGACTTAGCTCAGCCGTGTGCTGTTGTGATTGGCAACGAAGGTGACGGAGTGCAGCCAACCCTCCTCAAACACTGCGATCAAAGAGTTTTTATCCCTTTGGCAAACGAAGTTGAATCACTCAATGCCGCAGTGGCAGCCGCTGTTTTGATCTACGAATCGGTTCGTCAGCGCCAGTTTATTTAGTTGTAAGCCTCTTCTGCTTATGTTATAATGTGATTATCATTTGGAGAAGAGGTGGTAGTTAATGAACTTAACACCCGAGGTCGTGTGGAGAATTTTTTTAGCTACCGGTTCCATAACAGCTTATCTGCTTTATAAACAGCTGTCAGCGTTGAGAATTCATACACTCCATTAAATAGGTATTTCAGTTGTAATGATATAGATCAAAGGCTGTGAAGGAGACAAGTAAATCAAGGGAAGCCACAGGGACGATGGGTCCTGGACTGAGAGCCTGTCGGGTGATAACTTGATTGAAATTCCCTCTGGAGCTGCTGGTTGAATTAAGTAGGCCAAGCCGGTCATCCGCCGTTATCGGATCTAAGTGGGTTGTGGTTCATGTCACAACCAACTAGGGTGGTACCGCGGTAACTTTTTACGTCCCTAACTAGGATGTAAAAAGTTTTTTTATTTACTATGAGTATGTGGAGGTGCAGTATGGATACCCGAATTCAATCTGTAAAATCCAAAGCAGTGCAAGAGTTCAATCAATCCGAATCTTTGGAAGAGCTGCAGCAGCTGCGGGTTAAGTACTTAGGTAAAAAAGGTGAAGTAACCCAGCTGCTACGCACAATGGGGCAAATTCCTGCTGAAGAAAGACCAAAAGTTGGCCAAATGGTCAACCAGCTGAAAAATGAACTAGCAGTAATCTACGAGGAGAAGTATGCTGAGTTAGAGTCAAAGATTCAGCAATCTCGGTTAGCTGCTGAAGCCATTGATATCACCCTGCCAGGTCGAAAACCTAAAGCCGGCAGTCTGCATCCCTTGACCCTGGTGTTAAACGAAATCAAGCAGATCTTTATATCCATGGGCTACCAAGTGGTGGAAGGACCAGAAATTGAAACAGATTACTATAACTTCGAAGCCCTCAATATTCCCAAAGATCACCCCGCTAGAGATATGCAGGATACATTCTACATATCAGGAGATTATCTGCTCCGCAGTCAAACGTCGCCAGTTCAGATCCGTGTGATGGAAAAGCAGGAACCGCCAGTGCGGATTATTGCTCCCGGCAAAGTTTATCGCTCAGATGCTGATGTGACTCATTCGCCAATGTTCCACCAGGTGGAAGGACTGCTGATTGATGAAGGCATTACTTTTGCCGATCTAAAAGGGACCCTACAGGTTTTTGCTAGAGCCATGTTCGGACCCGATACCAAAACACGATTTCGTCCAAGTTATTTTCCTTTTACTGAACCGAGCGCAGAGGTTGATGTTTCCTGTATTATGTGCCGTGGCGAAGGCTGTCGAGTCTGCTCCGATACCGGTTGGCTGGAAATCCTTGGCTCTGGTATGGTGGATCCTCGTGTTCTGGAACATGTGGGGTATGATCCTGACAAATACACAGGCTTTGCTTTCGGTATGGGAATTGAGCGCATTGCCATGCTCAAATATGGAATTAATGATATCCGCCTTTTCTTTAATAATGATCAGCGGTTTTTAGATCAGTTTAAGTAACGTAGATGGCAAGGGAGGAATAAAGGTGAAGGTATCTTACCGTTGGTTGCAAGAATATACAGCGATTCCCTGGAGTCCGGAAGAATTAGCCGATAAGCTTACAATGGTTGGCCTTGAAGTAGAATCAATCAGTCGGCTGGGACCGGATCTTGCAGGAGTTCGTGTTGGAAGAGTAGAGAAAGTTGAGCCTCATCCCAATGCAGATTTATCGGTCTGTCAGATCAATGTTGGCGACCAGGTTCTCAACATAGTATGTGGTGCACCCAATGTCCGGGTAGGAATCAAAGTTCCGGTGGCTTTGGAAGGAGCGGTGCTGCCTAATGGAATGGAAATTAAAGCGGTTGAACTCCGCGGTGTAATGTCGTACGGCATGGCTTGTTCCGAAAAAGAGCTGGGAATTGGAGACGATGATTCTGGTTTACTGGAGCTTCCCGACGATGTTGAGATCGGAATGGAGTTAACGGAGGCTTTAGGTTTAGATGATCAGATTTTAGATGTATCTATCTATGCCAATCGTCCCGACTGTATGAGTATGCTGGGGATTGCAAGGGAGATTGCTGCTTTAGCCGGTGAAAAACTGCACTACCCTCAAATAACTGTTAAGGAATCTGACCTTAAGATCGAGGATTTGACATCGGTTGCAGTGGAAGATCCTGATAAATGTCCTCGCTACTCGGTACGGATCATTCGCAATGTTACGCTTCAACCGTCGCCTTTGTGGATGCAGCAGAGATTGCTTGCTGCTGGAATGCGGCCAATCAACAATATTGTTGATATAACTAACTTTGTAATGCTTGAGACCGGTCAGCCTTTACATGCATTTGATTATGATCGTTTAAGTGAAAATCGGATTGTTGTCCGCACCCCAAAAAGCAACGAAATAAAATTTGTTACTTTAGATGGGGTAGAGCGGGAATTAGACCGTGAAATGTTGATGATTTGTGACGCTGAAGCTCCTGTGTGTGTTGGTGGGGTGATGGGTGGTCAAAACAGCGAGGTTACTGAGGATACAAAAACTATTCTGTTGGAATCAGCTAACTTTGCAGCTGCCAGTATTCGCCGTACTGCCCGGAGTCTAGCAATCAGTTCTGAAGCTGCTGCTCGTTTTGAGAAAGGCATCGATCCAAATGCTACTATCTTTGCCCTGAATCGAGCAGCTCAATTGATGGCAGAATTAGCGGGCGGTGAAGTTGTCCAGGGTATTATCGATGTCAACAACGCTGATATCAGTGAGCGCGTTCTGCATCTAAGGCCACAGCAGGTAAACCGCTTATTAGGAACAGATATCGATGAGCAGTCGATGGTGGACATCTTAAATCGCTTGGAGTTAAAGGTTGATCATTCCTCCAAGCCATGGAAGGTTACTGTTCCTAGTTTTCGTCGAGATTTAGAGCTGGAATGTGACTTAATTGAAGAAATTGGACGTTTCTGGGGCTATGAAAAGATCCCTACGACTTTACCCAAGGGTATGAGTGGTGCCGGTGGCGAAACAAGGGAATTAGCAGTTGTGGATCAGATCAAGGAACAGCTGTTGGGTGCAGGCCTAAGTGAAATCATGACATTCTCTTTTGTCAATCCTAAGAGCTTGACCCAAAGTAAGCTGGATCCCTTACCCATATTTGCACAACCAATTGCACTAGCCAATCCGATTACTGAGGATCATGCTGTGATGCGCACCACTTTGATGCCGAGCATGCTGGAATGCGCTGCGTACAATATCAGCAGACAGCAGCACAACTTAAGCTTATTTGAAGTGAGCGCTGTTTATCTTGCGGATGAGCTGCCGCTGACAAAACTGCCTTCAGAACAAAGGCGGCTGGCAGTACTGCTTTATGGAAATCGAAACAAAGCTCAGTGGAACTGGCAGACAGAGCAGTATGACTTTTATGACTTAAAAGGATTGGTAGAACTCGTACTAGATAATTTCGCCGCAGATTATCAATGGGAGCGTTCGGAACTGCCCATCTTCCATCCTGGGCGTCAGGTGCAGGTGCTGATTGGCGAAAAACCGATTGCCTACCTTGGCGAGGTTCATCCTGATGTCCAGAAAAACTATCGAATTCCAGAGCGAATCTATCTGGCTGAGATTAACTTGGCCGAATTGTTAAAATATGAAAGACCAGTTACGAAGTTCCAATCCTTACCGCGATATCCAGCTGTAGATCGTGACTTAGCAGTAATCGTTAGTGAGGAAGTTCCAGTGGGTGCCCTTGTTGAGGAGCTAAAGCAAGCGGGCGGCAGTTTGCTGCAGACTATCGACATTTTTGATGTTTATCAGGGTAAACAGGTTGAACCAGGTAAAAAAAGTATCGCCTTTTCCTTTGTTTTTCAAGCTGATCGCACCCTTACAGATGAAGAGGTTAACGATCTGCTGAAACGGATGTACGAGGCAGTGCAGCAGAAATTTGGTGCGGTTCTGCGCTAGCAGGAAATTGTTTTGATAAGGCGAACTATGATTTAGGAGATAAACTAGGCGAAAGGGTGAGATTTGTGGCAGAAACTACCAGCACTGTAGTTAAGGTGCGGATTGGTGGAGAAGAATACTCAATTAGAGGCAATGCTTCTGAACAATATATCCGCGAATTGGGTAGAATAGTAGACGAAAAAATAAAAGAAGTTCAGCAAAACAGTCCGAATCTCACCCGTCATCAGATGGCAATTTTGGCTGCGATCAATCTTGCTGATGAACTTCTAAAGGTGAGAGCTGAGTATCAAGAACTGCTGAAAATCATGGAGGAAGTTAATTAGAAAGAGGGGTTAAGATGGCAGGCAGATGGATTGACCTTTTCATTATTATTGTCTTCGCCATTGCCATCTGGCGGGGGTTTCGCCGCGGGATCATCCGGGAAATATTCAGCTTATTTGGTGTATTATTTGCTGTGGCGATAGCGTTTCATCGTTATCAAGACTTGTCGCTGCATTTGATGGTTAATTATCCCTTAATTGAATGGCAGGCACAGCTGATCGCCTTTCTGATTCTTGCGGTGGGAATCAGCGCTGCGGCGATGTTTTTGGGCTATTTATGGTCTAAGGTGGTCAGTTTTACTCCATTTGCCGTGCTGGACAGCATTCTGGGTGCTACCTTTGGCACCATTAAAGTGCTGGTGATAGTGATGGCTCTGGTGCTAATACTTCATTCCCTTAACGTTGAGCCGGTAGAAGATATGCTGGCTGAATCTATGGTTGTGCAGCAGATTGACTTGCTTTGGCCGCATTTGAGACTGGGACTAGAGCGGGCTTGGCCTCAAGAATGGGCCAAACCGGGATGGTTGTTTCCGGAGAATCTTGATGAGATATTACTAACATGATAATCCCGCCCATGCGGCGGGATTTCCCATGTCTGGCTGCATAAGGAAAGAGCACCTTATCTTACTTGCAGGATGTGGACACTAAAGAGTGAATACCTTAACTGAACAAGCATGTTAAGGGGGAGCTATAATTGGCAGCCAAAAGCACTAAGCAAAGCACTATTACATTGTACTCTAATATTGTAACTACCTTATTGATGCTGATCTTCTTTTTTGTTTCGGGACTTTCTGGCCAGCCTTCTGCTGTAAATCTGCCTGATCGAACTCCCCCAACATATAAATCCGAAAAGATTCTGCAGGGACGAGTAATTGTAGTTGATCCTGGACATGGAGGCGCTGATCCAGGCACTATTGGTCTTGGTTATTCGACAGAAGCAGAAAATGTTTTAGCAATCGCATGGGATTTAAAAGGGATGCTGGAAGATGCGGGAGCTACCGTTATTATGACAAGAGAGACTAATGTCAATCCAGCTCAAGGTACTCGGTATGCTAACCAAACCAATGGTCAGCTGGCAGCTCGTACTGCGATAGCAAACAACAGTAATGCCGAAATCTTTGTCAGCATTCACAATGACTGGAACGGAAACAGCAATATCAGCGGTACCACTTCATATTATTATCATTCCCATGATTGGCTGCTGGCTGATTCAGTGCAGAAGAGTTTGGTCGGCTATTTAGGCAGTCGCAATGTGGGTGTAAAGCGGGGCAATTTTTATGTACTGCGCAACACCAGTATGCCCTCGGTTTTAGTTGAAGTTGGATTTCTGAGCAACCAGAGAGAAGCACAGCTGTTAGCACAATCATGGTATCGGACTTCAGCAGCGGAAGGAATTTTTTACGGTATAGTAGATTATTATCGACAAGCAGGAATTATTTAAGGAGGAACCTTAATGGAGTTATTAGCTCCAGCTGGTACAAAGGAAAGCTTAATTGCAGCGGTGGAAAATGGTGCCGATGCAGTATATCTTGGCGGCAAACTGTTTAATGCACGCAGATTTGCTGCCAATTTTAATGAGCAAGAGCTCAGTTGGGCAGTTAATTACTGTCATATCCGCAATGTCAAGGTTTATGTTACTGTCAATACACTGATCCACGAACATGAAATTGAGCCAGTTTTAGATTATATTGGGGACTTGCACAATTTGGGTGTCGATGCAGTTATTGTCCAGGATTTAGGATTGGCCTATCTGATCCATGCAGTCTTTCCAGATTTAGAACTACATGCCAGCACCCAAATGTTTTTGCATAATAGTTTAGGGGTGCGTTTTGCCCAAAATGTAGGAATTAAGCGGGCAATTTTAGCTCGTGAGCTCAGTTTATCTGAGATAGCGGCAATTGCCGAAACTGGCATTGATCTTGAAGTGTTTGTTCACGGTGCGCTATGTGTAGCCTATTCGGGACAATGTTTGTTCAGCAGTTTATTAGGGGGCAGAAGCGGCAACCGTGGCCAGTGTGCCCAGCCCTGTCGACTGCCGTATCAACTGGTAGATCGGGAGACTGGTAGAGTTATAGGCGATCAGCCTGGTGACTACTTATTATCCCCTAAGGATTTGAAATTAATTGATCATCTCGATCTGCTCAAACAGATTGGGGTTAAGAGCTTAAAGATTGAAGGCAGAATGAAAGGTCCGGAATACGCTGCGGTTGTGACAAAAGCCTACAGGGATGCGATCGATGGGAAACAGGCGGATCACCAAGGGCTAGCCTCGGTGTTCAACAGACAGTTTACCACCTATCATCTGTTTAACAAGCAGGGCAGAGATTTGATTCGCTGGAATCCACTGCCGCATGAAAAAGATACTGATCTGCTTAAACAGGCACAGCAGAGTTATCGGTCACCAAAAGCTATCCGAAAAATTCACGCGGCTCTATATGCGAAGCTGGCTGTTGGCGAACCACTGCAGTTGACCCTGATCGATCAGGATGGTATTGTGGTAAATCAAAATAGTGAGTTGCAAGGTGAAAGAGCGGAGAGACACCCTCTTACTGAGGCAAAATTAGAGAGCCAGCTGATGCGCTTTGGCAATGATCCGATTGCAATCAACAATCTAGAAATTGAATTAGGGGAAAATGTAATTCTGCCTTTGAGCCAAATCAATCAAACCCGACGAATGCTGGTTGCACAGTGGCAGCGCGCAAGACTCGATTCATATTCTTTAACCCCTGTTACTAAAGATCAGGCTGCAGAGGCCAAAAAGAACGCTTTAGCTCGTTTGCAGACAAGTTATGCCGTTATCCAAGAGCCGATTCTGGCAGTAGCTGTGACTGATCCGGAGGCTGCTCATGCTGCACTGGCAGCAGGAGCCCAGCTGATCTATTACTTTGGTACTCTGTACCGCCACGATCAAAATTATTTTAGGGCATTATCAGATGTAACGGCAGCTGCCCACAGCCATGGTGCACAGTGTTTTGCAGCTTTTGAGCGGGTAACAGGGGATGATGAACTTGAGCAGATTGGGGAGGTATTAGATCAGCATCATTATGATGGTGTATTGGTGGGCAACATTGGAGCACTGCAGTTGGTTTTAAATCGCCAGCAGGGACAAACTGTACCAGTTCATGGTGATTGGCCGCTGAATGTATTCAACAGCGTTACTGCAGCATACTTAGGTAAACAGGGTTTGAGTGGGCTGTATCTATCTCATGAGCTGAATTTTAGGCAGATTAAAGTGGTTGCTGGAAACCAAAATGTACCCCTGGGTTTGGTGGTTCATGGACAGCTGCCGCTGATGGTCAGCCGATATTGTCCTATCGGAGCTTGCCTGGACTGCCGACGGGATGGGGGGAGTCAACCGTTTCCTTGTCTGAAGGGAAAATACGGATTGCAGGATCGCAAGGGTTATATACTGCCAGTGGAAGTAGATTATCGGTGCCGCATGCATCTGTTTAATCCAGTGGATTTATGTTTGCTTGACCATCTTGATGACTTGATTAAGGCCGGTATTAAGTTGATTCGGATTGAAGCGAAAGGGAGAGATCCCCAATGGATTAGGACTGTGGCTGCTGCGTATGCAGCAAAGCTTGATGGAAAAACAGTCACAAAACAGGACCTACCTGCCGCTGCCGGCACAGATATCTTTACCAAAGGGCATTTCCATCGTGGAGTAAAGTAGGTGGTATTATGGATCAGAGAAGCTTACGTATATTAGAATGGGATAAAATTAGACAGCAGATAGCTGCTTTTGCTAGTTTCTCTTTAGGAAAAGATTTAGTACTTGCACTAGAACCCAGCACTGATTATAGCGAGGTTGAACAGCGGTTGGAGCGTACAACGCATGCGGTCGCTCTGCTGTGGAAACATGGTGACCCGCCCTTCGGCGGGGCTGTAGATATCTCCTCCATACTCCAGCGAGCTGCAATAGGAGGGATTCTAGAGGGATATGAACTGATTCAGCTTGCAAGAGTCTTGGAGTGTGCCGCCAATATGCGGCGGTACTTGGCTGACTCTGAGCACTTCAGCGATTTGAGGGAGCAGTTAGCTTCCCTTCCTGAACTGAAAATTGAAATAAACCGCTGTTTTGATGATGAGGGTAATCTCAAAGACAATGCTACGCCACAGCTGGCATCCATTCGCAGGAAAATAAAAACCCTCGAAAACAGGGTGAGAGACAAACTTGATAACATCATTCATTCCAGCAGTTATCAAAAACTGCTGCAGGAAAATATCGTCACTATCCGCAGTGGACGCTTTGTAGTGCCTGTGAAACAGGAATACCGTTCATCATTTGCCGGCATTGTCCATGATCAGTCCTCAAGCGGTGCGACAGTTTTTATAGAACCAGCTGCGGTAGTAGAAATCAATAATGAGCTCCGGATTGCCCATCAAGAAGAGCAGCGAGAAATAGAACGGATTCTCCGCCAGCTGAGCAGCGAAGTTGTTCCCCACGGGGAACAGCTTAAACTAACGCTGGAAACCCTAGCCAAACTTGATTTAATCTTTGCTATGGGTAAATACAGCCGCAAAATTAACGGCACACCAGCCGAACTGAATCAAAAAGGATATATCATGATCAAAAAGGGGCGTCATCCTCTGCTCACAGGTCCTGTGGTACCAATTGATGTGTGGTTAGGCGATAAAGCCTATATTCTAGTAATTACTGGACCTAATACAGGGGGTAAAACAGTTACCTTAAAAACTGTGGGTTTATTTGCCCTGATGACCCAAGCAGGACTGCATATTCCTGCAGAGCCAGGGTCTCATATGGCTGTATTTGATAATATTTTTGCTGATATTGGCGATGAACAGAGTATAGAGCAGAGTCTCAGTACTTTTTCATCCCACATGAGCAATATTGTCAAGATTTTAGAACGGGCGACCTCCAGGAGCTTGGTTCTCCTAGATGAGCTTGGAGCTGGGACTGATCCCACGGAAGGAGCTGCTTTGGCTACAGCCCTTTTGGATCATCTGCGGGAAAACAGGGTTACAACTATTGCGACTACCCATTTTTCTGAACTGAAAAACTTTGCTTATGCCAATCCTGAGGTTGAAAACGCATCAGTCGAATTTGATCCGGTTACACTCAAACCTACATATCGCCTGGCGATAGGAATCCCGGGTAAAAGCAATGCTTTTGCAATTGCTAGAGGATTAGGCTTATCCGAGAAAATTGTAAATACAGCCAGGAGTTTGCTGAATGAAGAACGAATCCGAGTGGATGATATTATTGGGGAAATTGAGATTGACCGGCAGGAATCTCGGAAAGCCAGAGAGGAAGCAGAGGCCTTAAAGGCGGAGTACGCAGCTTTAAAGCAAAAATATGAAGTGCTGTACAGCGAATTATCTGAGCGGAAAGCTGAACTGATAGCCCAGGCTCAAGAAGAAGCAGCAGAACTGGTGAAAAAGACGCGCGAAAATTTAGATCTGCTTATTGGGGAGCTGCGCCGTCAGCAGAATATTGACCTGGAAAAAATTGCAGCTGCCAAGCGTCAAGAGTTAGTTGAGCAGCAGCGCAAGTTGAAAACGAGCCGACCTCAAAAGGAAAAAGCTCAACCTGTTCAGCACCTCAAAGTGGGTGAGCAGGTAAGGGTACGCAGTTTGAACCAGACTGGTCATGTGCTCGAAGTCTCCGATACAGAAGCCCAGGTTCAGGTTGGAATTATGAAGGTTTCTGTTAAATTAACTGATCTAGAGCGAACAAACGAGCAGCCTAAAACAGTAGTTACACATCGACTGCGCAGCAGGGGAACGGGAAAGAGCAGCCAGATCAAACCCGAAATTGATCTGCGGGGTCTCACTATTGATGAAGCTCTTCCAGCGGTTGATAAGTATTTAGATGATGCATTTTTGTCTTCCCTTAACCAGATCAGAATCATCCATGGTAAAGGGACCGGTGCGCTGCGGGAAGCTGTTCAAGCTCAGCTGCGCAGTCACCCTCATGTAAAAAGCTTTCGATTGGCGGACCCAAACCAAGGTGGGTCTGGTGTAACTGTAGTTGAGCTAGAACACTAAAACAGCCAGGAGCAGTGTCTCCTGGCTGTTTGCAATTCTAGTTAAAGAAAGGTAAGAAGTCCCACAGTGAACTTGAACATCGTGGTGAATATTCGGTTGGTTCCGTTCCTTTGATGAAGATTTCGGTTCTGATTTCATCCTTAGGTAGAGAGCAGTTTTCGCGAACCAGTAAGCCGGTTTTCACATCGATGTTTACTTCAACAATGCCCTGCGGTCGTTTAAAATCGGAGATCGGCGTATTCTTTAAAGCTTCTGTCATGAAGTCACGCCAAATTGGCGTAGCATTCCAAGAACCGTATTGAACGCCTTTGTAAACCATCGGTTTTGGAATATCTTCACCAAACCAGACCGCCGCTACTAGATCAGGTGTGTAGCCGACAAACCAAGCATCCCGGTTATCCTGGTGTGTTCCGGTTTTTCCGGCGGCGGGTCGGTTAATGTTTGCACTGCGCGCAGTACCCCGCTCAATAACACCCCTTAACAGGTCATTCATAATATAGGAGGTTTCTTCACTCAGGACTACTTCTTTGCGGGATGTATTTTCTTCTAGGACTTTCCCGTGATAATCGGTAACCTTCAAAATCGCAATCGGTTCTACTCGAATTCCATTGTTAGCTAGAACACCATAGGCAGAGGCCATTTCCAGTGGTGAAACCCCTTTCGTTAAACCACCTAAAGCTAGAGGCGATAAGCCTAGATCGTTAACACGGCCTGATTCTACAAAGGAGGTAATCCCCATTTTCTTTCCATACTCAATAACCGTATTGAACCCTAATTGGTTTACCACTTGCACTGCAATGGTGTTGATCGACCGCTCAATTGCTTCCCTAACTGTCATTTCGCCATCAAATACCGGATAGTAGTTTCTAGGGCTCCACGTCTCGCCATTGGCTAAAACATATTCGATCGGTTCGTCAACAAAAATGTCAGCAGCAGTAATCCCTTTATCAATTGCTGCGGTATAGGGAAAGACTTTGATAGCTGAACCGGGTGAACGATAGGCCTGTACTGCCCGGTTAAATTTATCTTCTCCTCTACCACCAACCATGGCTCGGATATGCCCGTTGCGTGGGTCGATTGCAACTAGTGCACCCTGCGGCTGTGTCAGTCCACTGCTGTCAACATAACCTGTTGGTAATCCATTGAGCAGGGCTTCCTCAGCTGCTTTCTGCATGTTCAGATCCAAAGTTGTATAGATTCGCAGTCCACCACCAAATACTCGTTCTTCTCCGTAGCGTTCGATCAGATCGTCGAGGATATAATCTACGAAATATGGAGCATTTACATTGCGTGGTTTGCGCTCCGCAACCTCTATCGGTTGATTTCTGGCAGATTCAAACTCAGCATTGGTGATATAACCTAATTCTAGCATTCGCTTTAGCACGAAATCTCGGCGCTCTTTAGCTGTATCGGGATTGTTATGGGGCGAGTAGCGCGTCGGCCAGCGAATAATTCCTGCTAAAAGCGCAGACTCGGCCAAATCTAAATCCCGAGCAGATTTACCAAAATATAATTGGGCTCCGGCTTCAACTCCGTTGGCGCCATGCCCAAGGTGAACCATATTTAAATATGTTTCCAAGATTTCTTGTTTCGAATATTTACGCTCAATCTGGACTGCCCATAAAAACTCCTGCAGTTTGCGGGATACTAATTTTTCTTGGGTAAGAAATAGATTGCGGGCTACCTGCATCGTGATGGTCCCGCCGCCTTGGGCAAAGCGTCTTTCCCGCAGATTGACCAAGATAGCTCTACCAAAGGCGATAAAATTGATTCCGTGATGATCAAAGAATTTATCGTCTTCAATCGCGACCACCGCTTTCCATAAGTGGTCTGGGAGGGAGTCAATAGCGATCGGTACCCGGTTTTCCCGGTACAAATCAGTTATCAACCGACCATTAATGTCATAAATATGAGTGGAATACTGTTGCGTTAAATTGACTTGATCTAAAGGAGGAGCACTGCCCAAATAAGCAGTCAGAAATCCAAGAGATCCACCAAAAAATATGGAAAAAATAATTACAAAAAGCCACAGTTTGACTCGCGAACGAGGCTTAGTTGTCGACGACCGTTTCTTCGATTTTTTTGGCAACAGTTTCACCTCCATTTCTGTTAAAATTATATCACACCTAATTTTCATAATGAACAGATATAATTTACCATAAGTAATATATAAATACAAGGAGTGGTGGAGCTGATAGATCTTTCGTTATGGGGGCAGCAATTATGACCAAATTGCGCTGGCAGTCAGCCAGAAGGCGCGTGCGTCAGCCTGCATCGCCACCGGAAAAAGGTGTAAACCCCTGGCCGTGGACTCGTTATCTCTTCTTGGTAATATTATTCCTAACATTATTAATTGTTATTACCGCAATGATGATTGAAAAACGAGTTAGTCCAGCTCTCCACGCTTGGGCTGAGACTAGAGCTGTAAACTTAGCAGGCCAAGCAATTCATGCTGCGGTTGAGAAAGCAATGACAGCTGATATGAATCCAGATGAATTAGCGGCCACGATCGTGGATGATGGAGGCAGGATCCAGGCAATTAAATATAATACGAGTGAGATTAATAGAATTTCTGCTGCAGCGGCACTGATGGTACTGGAGCATCTCACCGATCTAGGCACCGAGAGGTTCACAATTCCCCTTGGTCAATTTTTTGGCTTAGATTTTTTGTCTGGTTTTGGTCCTGGGATTCCCCTGAGGGTGGTACCGGCTGGGGCTGTTGCAGTAACACCTGTCAGCAGTTTTATTTCCGCTGGAATTAACCAGACAATTCATCGGTTATATTTAGATATACAAGTGGAGATGCGTATAGTAGTGCCACTGGCGGCTGCTACTCACCCGGTTACAGCTCGCATTCCGATTGTCGAGGATATTATTGTGGGAGCAGTCCCATCCTGGTATTTTGCTCCCAGCGGTTTGGTTGGTGGTTTTGAGCAGTATGCCGATTTCAGCGGCTCGCAGCAGCAGATTGAATTTAGACTTAACGAGCCCTAAATTTTCTCGTTAGCGTAAAGTTTTGGTAGGCGGTGGCAGGAAAAACGCGTGTGGAGATAAAAATAGAGACCTCGCACCAACAGATAGACAGAAAGGAGCGAGGTCTCATGAAGAGCGATGGCGTAGACATC
>JAAYLQ010000020.1 GCA_012521805.1 Bacillota bacterium | reverse complement strand
TTCAGCAGGATTCCGGGAGCAGTACCCCAATGATTAGGGATCATTTCAGAGCCCTCAGGGAGATAGGCCTGTTTGCGGTTATTTTCACTCATAGTTCGGTCGGTATGCTTAAAATATTCTTCGATTGCTGCTAGAGCAAGATTGTTAAGCTTAAGGGGTCTATTGGTTACAGCGGCAATTGCTTCCCGCGTTAAATCATCTAAAGTGGGGCCAAGGCCACCGCTGGTAATTACCAAATCCGAGCGGGACAGAGCTTGCGCTAGCACTTCGATCAACCGCAGCCAGTTATCACCAACTGTTGATTTGTAGTAGACGTCAATTCCCAGTTTGGCCAGTTCTTGTGCCAAAAAAGCGGCATTTGTATCTATTGTCTCGCCCAGTAATAGTTCTGTTCCGATCATAACCAATTCAGCCTTCACTTATTTCACTTCCCCTTTGACAATTTTCTGATTTGTGGTATAATGAAAGTGCCCATTGGGAGTTTTAGGAGGTATTGTATTGAAAACACAACTGCATAAGATGGTCTTGCTGGCAACAGCACTAATCTTGGTCGGATGTGGTCCAAGGATTTCAGGTGATGGAACGCTAGCTGTTACTGCTCTCAATTTACCTGTATCGGCCGACGAAGGCTGGACTGCACAGATTGTTTGCTCCCGCGGCAAACATGAAATCACCCAAGAAATAGTTGTAGCTGGTACCGTTCTTACTGCAGAATTTACAATACCAATCGGAAAGTGGGATGTTTCGCTGCAGCTGATTGACAGCAGTGGGCAGATCACGTATCAAGATAAGGTTACTGGTGTAGTGGTTTATCCAGACACGCCCACCAGCGTAAATTTTCAGCTCAAACCTGCCCATGGAAAGGTCAAGGTGATTATCAATCTTGATTCCCATCCCCACGCAGATTATATTATGCGCGCCAGAATCCATTTTAACGATCAGTATAAGGAAGTTATCCGCGAATCACTGGAAGAAAGTCTGGAAGGCGAATATGAACTAGCACCAGGCAGCTATGATTTCAACGTTGAACTATACACAGCATCATTCCGCGTCGGGGACAAAATCGATAGTGGTGTTTGGGATACCATCAAAATTGAGCCCCTCACCGAACAAACAATTATCTGGAATCCCTACTTAACAGCGCTGACAATTACAGCAGAAATTTACGTACTGCCTGAAGCACCACCGAAATTAACTGCAGATTACTTCAGTAATCAAGTTTTTCTCGAGTGGGAGCCAAGTCCAGCTGCCGATCTAGACGGATACTATATCTATTGGCAGCCGTCACCATTTGAACCTTACAGTGTGATTGGCTCTGTCAATAGTCACACCCGCACGTTTATCCATGACCTGAATGACCTGGATTCAATTCCACCAAGGGCAAATTACGCTGTTGCGCCATACTCTACTGTATTGGTAGGTTACCGCAGTAAACCAATCACAGTAGAACTTCTTGAATTACAGTAATTGGAATCGGAGGCACTGCCTCCGATTCCTATTTATTGAGTCAAACACAAATAGGTATAGGCAATCCCGAACACTGCTCCAACTAAAACCTCAAAGGGAGTATGTCCTAAGAGTTCCTTCAACCGTTCTGGATGAAAATCCTTTTTATAAATATCATCAACGATTCGATTTAAAATCTGAGCCTGTTTTCCAGCTGCCCTCCGTACTCCTGCTGCATCATACATTACCACCAAAGCAAACACTACCGCCAGAGCAAAGATCGATGTATCAACGCCCTCTTTTAAAGCAATTCCCGTTGCCAAGGAGGTGACAAAAGTAGTATGAGAACTTGGCATGCCTCCGGTGCCTACTAGTCTGCGAAAATTGATTTTTTTCTCCTTCAAAGCAAAGGTAATTACCTTGGTAATCTGGGCAATCGCCCAAGCGGTGATTGCTGTAATCAGCACAGAGTTTTGACCTAATTGAGCGAAAAAACCGTTAATAGTTATCGCCTCCTGCTCCGATATTTTGTTTTATGAATTAACTGCTCTAGATCCGAATACGATTTAACGAGCACTGCGAGGAGGGGATGATTCTGAATATTAACTGGTCTCTGCTGGCAATTTTTATTATCGGCTTAATTACCCGCAACAATATTTTAGCTGCGGCCAGCGGCATCATTCTAGTTTTAGGAGTGTTAAATCTTGACCAGTTTTATCCCCTACTGGAACGGCGCGGCATTGAAGCTGGGCTCTTATTCTTAACAATGGCAATTTTAGTTCCATTGGCAGATGGGAAGGTTTCGTTCAATGCGCTTGTTAAAACGCTGACCTCCAGCTATGGGCTGTTTGCGGTGATTGGCGGGCTGCTCGGTGCTTACCTTAATGCTCAGGGAATCACCTTAATCAGCATCAGACCAGACATAATTCCCGGTATTCTGATTGGAGTTGTGATCTCAGTAGCATTCTTTGGTGGAGCTCCTGTAGGTCCGGTTATGGCTGCAGGAATAACAGCAGTGCTTTTAATGCTTATTGGCAGTTAGATCCCTGATGACATCAGCAAATGCGTTGATCTGCTCCTGAGTATTACCCCACCCAAGACTTACTCTTACAGCCTGCCGGGCCTGCTTCAAAGGAACACCCATTGCTGCAAGTACATGGGAAGGTTTTTGACCTTTACAGGCTGAACCGCTTGAACAGCAAAATCCTTTCAGATCTAAATCAAGGACCAAGTTTGAACCTAAATAGCCTTCAACGCTGAAACAGAGTATATGGGGCAGTCGACTACTGGGATCTCCATAAAATCTGATCCCTGGAACACTCTCCAGCTGAGACTGCAGCTCATTTCGGAGTCCTTCGAGTTGGGTTACCTGATTGAGACGTCTGCATGCTAGTGCAGAAGCAGCACCAAAACCCACTATACCAGGAATATTCTCTGTTCCAGATCGGAGAGCAAATTCCTGTCCTCCCCCTTTAAGCAGAGGTTCGATCTTTGTTCCAGAACGAATATAAAGTGCTCCAACGCCCTTTGGACCGTATATTTTATGTGCCGATATAGACAGTAAATCGACACCCAAATCATTGACATTCAGTGGACATACTCCAACAGCCTGAACTGCATCAGTATGAAACAGAGCCCCAAACTGTTTACAAACAGCAGCAAATCTCTTAATGTCTTGAATAGTGCCGACCTCATTGTTTGCATACATAATACTGACCAAAGCAGTATCATGGTCTAGAGCTTGCACTAGTTCATGATAACTGACTCGCCCCAAATCGTCAACCGGTAATTTCGTAACCTGATAACCAAGTTTCTGCAGATATTCAATATTACTTAGAATTGAAGGATGCTCAATTGCTGATGTGATTAAACGTCTGCGTTCTGGAGGTGCAGCTTGCAGGGCACCCCACAGAGCCATATTGTTGGATTCGGTACCACCACTGGTAAAGATAATTTCATGATCTTCTGCTCCAATTAAAGATGCTACTTGATGCCGAACTCTATTGAGCAGGTCGCGGCTGATTCTCCCCAAAAGATGAGTGCTGGAAGGATTCCCATATCCTTGAGTCAACCACCACCATACTGCAGAAGCCACTTCTGGAGCTGTTGGAGTAGTAGCCGCGTGGTCCAAGTAAACCAGCCCTTCACATAGTCTTCCCCGCTCTATTTCCGGGCAATCTGAACGAACAAGCTCCCCTTCCCACCTCTGCATACCGGGCACAGCGTAGCTGACATTGATAAATCCTTCACGCTCTAAAAAACGGCAAGCAGCTTGACTGCGGTTTTCACTGTTGCAGATAATCACAATGGGGGCATCCAAAGCCCAGAATGCTGTAACAGTCTCAATATCAGACAAAGGTACCCATACAGCACCGGGAATATGTCCCCTTTCAAACTCATATTTTTCTCTCACATCAACTATAATCGCAGAACCTGACGCTATTTTTTCATGCAACTGCTCATTAGTAATAACTTCCATGTTGGTTTTCACCCCCATAGAATTTTATGCCGCCAGATTAAAGCCTGTGATCCGCTCTTTAACAATAAAAAAGCCCCTGAAACCAGAGGCTTGAAGCTTATGCAGATTGGTGAAGAATTCTCCGCAGCTCTTGTCCAGAAAGCTTTTCCTGCTCTAATAAAACTTCTGCTAAAATATGCAGCTTGTTTACATTTGCAGCAAGATACTCCCGAACGATACATTCTTGTTCTTGAATAATTTGATTTATAGTCCGCGAAAGAGTCATTGTCGGCAGTTCACTGCTGACAACTCCCAAATCGCTTAACCCAGAATAAATCACCTTTTTTGCGATTTTTTCAGCTTGTTCAATATCACCAAGGGAACCGGTAGAGCGCTGTCCAAAAACTAATTCTTCAGCCATCGCACCAGCCATACACACTTGAATCCTACCCAACAATTCATCCTTGGTATAAAGATACCGATCATCTTCTTCATGCTGACGCATATAACCTAAAGCATTTCCTCTGGAAACAATTGTTACCGAAGCAACCGAACCAGCATTCACTTTTTCGCTAATTACAGCATGCCCCGCCTCGTGATAGGCAATCCGGATGCGTTCCTGCTCTGTAGGGGTACGCTCCAATCTTTCGCCGAGCATTACTTTTTCCACAGCTTCACGCAGGTCTTCGTTGGTAATTTGCTGCCGCCTGCAGCGCAGTGCTTGAATTGCCGCTTCATTCATTATACTTTCTAAATGTGCTCCAGAAAACCCAAAGGTAGACTGGGCTACTTTATCTAGGTCAACATCATCCGCCAGTGGTTTGCCTTTGGCGTGAATCTTTAAAATCTGCAGTCTGCCTCTGCGATCCGGCAGATCCACTTTGACGATTCTATCGAATCTACCTGGACGTAATAATGCAGAGTCTAAAAGATCAGCTCTGTTTGTAGCTCCAACAACCAGCAGACGTATATTTTGATTAACAGTTATTCCGTCGATCTGCGTCAGCAGCTCGTTTAAAGTTTGATCATATTCCATATGGCTGACATTTTTGCCGCGCTTTGCTCCTAAAACATCAATCTCATCAATAAAAATGATCGCGGCCTGCTTACCAGCTTTCTCTGCCTCACTGTACGCTTTCTTAAACAGCTGGCGCACTCGTTTAGCACCAACACCAGCATACATTTCCACGAACTGTGATCCTGATGCAGCAATGAACACAGAATTTGTATAGTTAGCAGCAGCTTTCGCCATCAATGTTTTACCTGTACCCGGAGGGCCAACCAGTAGTATCCCTTTCAGGGGACGGATGCCAAGGGCCCGGACTTCTTGATCCAGCCTTATGAAATCTAAAGCTTCTTTGAACTCCCGCTTAGCAACATCCTGTCCACCAATATCTGAGAAAGCTACCTGAGGGATGGTGGTGCTGACCCCTTTGCGTTCGATAACATCAAAGCGGCTACTCTGGCTGCGGTTATCCACGGTAAATTTCAAAACTAAAACCATGGCAGCAATCAAAATAAGAGGAGTGATATCAAAACCCCGAACTGCTAGAAAAACAAGGATTGCCAATGCGGTACCCAACAGAACTTCTTTAAGTGCAAGTTTCATCCAGAACACCTCTTCTAACTATCTAACCGCAGCAGAACTGGCTGATCTTGTCTGCTCACCACTTGATATAAATAACGATCCTGATCATGCAGCTGGAGATAAACATTTCCGCGGTCTACCTTCACACGATATTTAACCTGATGCGCATCGGCTAAGCGCTGGATTTCCTTGGCCATCTCGACGAAATTCCCGTGAATAACTCCTTGTTCAATCACAAAATGCATCTCATGATACACAGCCTCCAGCTTGCCGTCAGCCGTGTCTTTTATTAAGATCTGAAAGGGCTGTGAATAACGAGCGGCAGTCATCAAAATCTCATTTACCAGGTCATCAAGTTCGGCAACTTCACCTAAGGTCAAAGTCAGAGTAAGCTGACCGTCGTTTTCAATTAGTTCCACTGCTTCAACTGCCTCAATACCTGAAAATGCTTGGGAAATCGGCTCGATTACCAGCTTTTGATGGGCAAAATACTGTCCAAAGAGGGCAAGACCCAGGACAACAATGAAAACGACAAGAACAGCTTTAATGCGAACACCTTCCAGCTTCAACCTTTTCACCCTTTCTAGTTAACAATACTAACTTATGTTAGTCATTGGTGATTCTAAATATAAGTGCCTCTTTGAGGCACAAATTCATTATAACATATACCTAATCGGTTTTCTTCAGCAAATCTTGGGCATGATAGAAATAATCGACACCAGAGAAAATTGTTACCAGAACTGCCACCCACATCACCCACATGCCACCAGGAATTTCCAAGAGCAGTAAAAGGATCGCAATAATTTGCGTCAGCGTTTTGACTTTACCCCATTTTGAGGCGGCAATCACAACCTGATCAGCAGCAGCCAAAATCCGCAAACCAGATACTGCAAACTCTCTGCCGATAATAATAATGGCAATCCAAGCGCTGATCTGGTCAAGCTCAACCAGGGTTAGCAGTGCAGCACTGATCAGCAGTTTATCAGCTATCGGGTCGATCAGCTTACCAAATCGGGTAACCTGCTTGCGGGTACGAGCGATATATCCATCTAAACCATCGGTTGCGGCAGCAATACCAAAAACAACAGCTGCTAGATACTTGCCGTTTGGAGCACCGCTCAAAACTACTGCCATGAATACAGGTATGAAAAAAATCCGTATAACCGTAATCCAGTTAGCCAAACCCATCTATTCGACATCTCCCTCTATCATCTCACCCACTAGATCATATGGATGAACTTGAGTAATTTTTACCTTAACTAAACTACCTACCTCTACTGTCGGATTGCCCATATACACTAAGCCATCAACTTCTGGGGCTTGACCCCGATGGCGGCCTACCAGCACTAAATCGCTTTCTTCAGAGCGTCCTTCCACTAAAACTTCTAAGGTTTTTCCCAAAAGCTTTTTCTGTTTACCCAGTGAAATCTGCTGCTGCAGCTCCATAGCCATACGATAGCGCTCCTCCTTGGTTTCCTCGTCAACCTGCGGCTGTAAATCGTAAGCGGGAGTGCCTTCTTCAGGGGAAAACATAAAAATACCGCAGCGATCTAGCTGTGCAGCTTTAAGAAAATCCAGTAAGGTTTGGAACTCAGCTTCAGTTTCACCAGGATAACCAACAATAAATGAACTGCGAATAGTTACCTGGGGAACGCTGCTGCGGATTTGTTCCAGCAGCTTTAAATAGCTATCGTAGCTGCCAGGTCGAAGCATCCGCTTCAAAACAGATCTCGAAGCGTGCTGTAAAGGCAGGTCGATATAACTGAGCAGATTATCGTGGGCACTCATTAAGTCGAGCAGCTCCTGAGAAATTGCAGTCGGATAAGCATATAAGATTCGAATCCAGGGAATATCCAGTTGGACCAATTCCCGCAATAGTGATGCTAATGACTGACGCGGTGCCAAATCACGTCCGTATTGGGTCGTATCCTGTGCAACTATATTTAGCTCTTTAACCCCAACCGCCGCCAGCTCTTCAGCTTCCGCGAGAATTGCCTTAGGACTGCGGGAGCGATACGGTCCTCGAATATGCGGGATAGCACAAAATGCACAGCTGTGACCACAGCCTTCCGCAATTTTGAGATAAGCACTGTGCCTTCCGGTAGAAATCAAGCGGGGCATGCGCGGGTCATCATAAGAAAAATAATCTTCCCGCACTAGGCTTACTCGCTCACCAGCTAAAGCTCTGCGAATCACCTGCGGCAAAGCATCCATTTCTCCTGTGCCAAGCACAGCATCAATCTCAGGAATTTCGTCCCACAATTCCTGCTGATAGCGTTTGGATAAACATCCCGTTACTATTAAACAGCGGCATCTGCCGGTTTGTTTATAATCTGCCATTTCAAAGATGGTATTAATAGATTCTTCTTTAGCAGGACCGATAAATCCACAAGTATTTACAATCAACACATCTGCCTGCTCAGGGTGGTTGACAATCTCATAACCATCCTCATGTAAATATCCCAATGCTATTTCGCTGTCTACTAAATTTTTGGCACATCCTAATGATACTAATCCTACTTTAACAGTCATGCACGTACCTCACAAGTCAGTTGTGTTATCATTCAAACTTTCGCGTTTATGGGTCTGTTTTCCTGCTTGATTTGGGAGTTTAAAAACTGACAATGCAAAGAAAAGCAGGAGATTATGGAGATTCGTGGATTCCAGCAGGTACAACGGATAAAGACAGTCTGTTCAGGCAACAATAAACCAAGATTACACCTCTAGGGAGGGCTGCCGTTGCTTGATCCATCTCAAATTATTATTCCACTCCTAAACTATTCCGACCAAGACTTAATCGAAAGTGAAGAAGTTTTTTACGATCCGATTCAATTAGAACACTATACCGTAGAATTTTCCCTTTCGGGATTTCGCCGGATCATCCGGGAACTGCGCCAGCGGAATTTCGATGATCTGGATTGGCACCGTCTGGCCCAAACTGCTGATGAACTCTCATTAACCCATGGCTTCTCTGAACTGCTCTGTGTAAGTCACCTAGCAGAACGCTGGCAGCAGGTGGGAGTTATCCCATATCCCCATCAAATCAAAACTGCGGAAAAAGTTTTAAGGGAAATGCGCGGCCAAGCAATTTTAGCTGATGAAGTAGGTTTAGGTAAAACAATTGAAGCAGGAATTATTATTAAAGAATACCTATTGAGAGGTTTAGTCAAAAGAGCGCTGATCTTAGTCCCCGCCTCGTTGTGCTGGCAGTGGTATCAGGAGCTGTACGAGAAGTTCGATATCCAAGCAGGGATCCAAAAATCAGAGTGGGACTGGGAACACGCTGATATTTTAATCGCATCCCTGGATACAGCTAAACGGGAACCCCATGCTGAAATTATCAAGAATATTCCTTATGATATGCTGATAATCGATGAGGCCCATAAGCTGAAAAATAATAATACAGCAGCTTGGAAATTTGTTAACTCGATCCAAAAGAAATACTGCCTGATGCTCACAGCTACTCCGGTACAGAATAATCTCAAAGAACTGTACAACTTAATCACGCTGCTCAAACCAGGCCAGTTGGGGAGTTACCGCAAGTTCAAGCAGCGATTTATGCTTGATCTGCGCACACCAAAAAATCCGGAGGAACTGCGGAAACTGCTGTCAAGTGTGCTAATTCGCAACCGCCGCGGCGAAGGTACCGTCCAATTTACTAAACGCAATGTATATCCTATTTTAGTTGAACTATCGCCAGAAGAAAAGGCTCTTTATGATCGTATTACAAATTTAATTAAAGCATCCAGCAAATTAACGCCATTTCAGAGCAATATACTGCCCCTAATCACACTGCAGCGTGAAGTGTGTTCAAGTTTCTATGCGGCTGGTCTAACGCTCCAAAAAATATATCAGAAACATAACCTCGACTCCGATTCAAATATTGTCCAGCTGATGAATGAAACCGTCAAAATTCGCCACAACAGCAAATGTGATATTATCGAAAAATTAGCAGCAGAAATTCAGGATCGAATCATCATCTTCACTGAATATCGGGCGTCACAGGAGTATATTCGCTACCGCTTAGAGAAAGCTGGTTTTCGCACACTTGCCTTTGATGGTTCCCTGTCGCGCGGCCGCAAGCAGTGGATCCGCTATATTTTTCAAAAAGAAGGCGGTATCTTAGTCAGTACTGAATCGGGAGGCGAAGGGCTTAATTTTCAGTTCTGCAACCATGTAATCAACTATGATTTGCCTTGGAACCCAATGCGGCTGGAGCAGAGAATCGGTCGCGTGCACCGCTTGGGACAGACCAAAGATGTACACATCTACAATCTAGTGACCAAGGATACCATTGAAGAACACATTATGTTTCTGCTCCACGAAAAGATCAACATGTTTCAGATGGTGCTTGGCGAGTTAGATACAATTCTCATGCATCTTAAGTGGGATAAATCATTCGAGAGTCAGCTGATGGACATCTTTTTAAAATACTCATCTCGTGATGAGATTCAGCGGGAGCTTGATCTGCTTGGAGAACGAATCCTTGAAACTCGTTCTGAGATTAAAAAACATGAATGGAATATTTACTAGGAGCGCGGTTATATGCAGCAATCAAAAGCAATTCCTGAGCTTGTGTTTAAATTCCTAGAACTGTGTCAGCTTAAACCGGTAGAAATCCGCAAAGGTATTTTCCAGGTACACATTGATGACACTTTAGCAAAGGAACTAGACGGCTGGAGAGCAAAGGCCAGACTTTTTCAATTCACCTTTGATCCCAAACTTGCTGAAACATACCAGGCGGAATTAATCAGCACCGGCAGCTATCGCCTGGACACCATCGTAAGACTAATTCAAAAACAGGCAGTTTTATCCTCCGGTCTTCTTCCCCACGATGTGTTTTATGAACCTGTGGTTCAGCGCAGAATCCTTGATCGCCTCAAAATTCAAAACCCAACCAGCCGCTTTTATATCCTGGATCATCAGCTGAAGTATGGACCATATCTGTGGGTTACTCTGCGGTTGACATACCTGGCCTATGAAAAGCGCGAGGAACTGCGCAAGCCGCTGGTGGATTTAGTTAATGGAAAGGTTGTCAACTATGAAATTCCTGCTGATCTGCTTAAGCCAGGTTCTTGCGATCCAAAGCTGGCACTGCGCCGCCGCTTAAGCTACAAAAAAGCATACCAGCTCCTGCAGGAAACCCTTACAGGAGAGCTCAAATACGCAGATCCCCAATGGGCAATAACAGCAGCAGAACAGCTGAAGCAAGAACAGGCTCAACTGGAGCAGTATTTCCAAGATATGCCCGATGCTGAGGAACGCAATATCAGGATTGCTGAATTAATGAATCGCGCTCGACCGCGAATTCAGGTCAGACCACTGCGGGCAGCGATTTTATATCTGCCTAAGTTTGTCTACCGCATTATGCAGGTCGATGCTGAAGAAAAAATAAACCGGATCACTTACGATCCGGTCAGCAGTCAGTATGAAATTAGCTAGTTAACAGCTCACACACTTCATGGGCAGTTTTCCAGATTGGTCCTGCACCCATTGTAATTATTAAGTCGCCGGACTGCACAATCCCCTTTAAAAATTCAGCCACGTCTGATTGATCATTTACTAAGTACACCGTCTTACCAAGCTTGCGCATCTTATCAGCCATTATTTCTGAACTAACCCCGGGTATCGGCTGTTCGGGCGGTGGTGCAAAGATATCCGTTAAAATAATTATATCTGCATCATTGAATGCGGTGGTAAACTCCTCCAATAAAAACTTGGTACGGCTGTAGCGATGGGGTTGGAAAACAGCAATTACTCTCCGGTCCCACCCGGCTCGGATCGCTTTTAAGGTGGCGGCGATCTCTGTAGGATGATGAGCATAATCATCCACGACAGTGATTCCCTGCTCAGTCTCGCACAGGATCTGAAAACGCCGCTGGGTGCCCGCAAACTCGGCTAAATGTTCAGCAATTGTTTCCGCCTTTAAACCAAGCAGATCACAAACCACAATTGCTGCGCAGGCATTGCTCACATATGGCTTCCCCGGTACTCTTATTGAAAAATCCCCATATTTCTTACCATTATGATACAGCGTAAACCGAGTGCGGCTGGGCGTAATATCTAAGATTTCAGTACGCCACGCAGCTTCTGCTGAAAACCCATAAGTAACGGCCTCTGGGAAATCATGGGCAATACTGCGAACTTGTTGATCATCAATGCACAGAATCTGCACACCGTTTGGTTTAGTATTATGAAGAAATTGACGATAAGTATTAACAAGTTCCGTAAAATCACCATTGTAGTTTTCAAGATGATCAGCTTCAATACTCGTTACAATTGCAATTTCTGGATGATAGCGCAGGAAACTGCGATCTGACTCATCAGCTTCCGCTACAACTACTCCCCCGCGCCCAAATTTTGCTCCAGGTCCAAACGGTTCAAAATGTGCTCCAATCAAAACAACCGGATCCAAGCCAGCCTTCTCTAATATCCAAGCAATCATTGATGTGGTCGTGGATTTGCCGTGAGCACCACCAACTGCAACCCCGCGCCCCTCATTTAATAGTTTTGCTACTAATTCAGACCGATGGTACAGCTGCAGGTTGCGTTCAACCGCTGCTAGATATTCAGGATTGTTTTTTGGTATTGCCGAGGAATAGACAACGTGATCAGCACCGTCAATATGCTCTGCTTTATGTCCTAGTGCAATCCTGGCACCTAAGCGCTGAAGATACTGGGTTGTTTCTGAGTTTTTGAGATCAGAGCCACTTACCTGCCAACCCATCTCCAGAAAAATCTTCGCTAAAGGACCCATGCCTGTGCCTCCAATGCCAATGAAATGGATGCGTTGGTTCATGCTTTATTCACTCCTTTACTGCATGGTGCCTTATAATGTAATATTTCCCAAATCCTGCTAAATTATGAGCTGCAGACAGTTACTTGATCATTGAAGCAACGACCTCGGCCAGTAGTACTGCACTGCGGTTAGCTTCCTCAACTGTATTGCCTTTCCAATCACCAATCACTACCATCACACTGTTGGGATGCAGGTCACCGCTGTAGTCTGATTTGAACACACGCACTCCCCGAGAAATGCCAGGATATTTGGCCTCGAGGGCATCACTAATCTGTCTCGAAAACGCCATATTTTCTTCAATCTTCTCGTTGTTTTGATCGCCAACGATAAACAAGATCTGGGCAAACTTTTCTCCATTAATCTCTGTAGTTGTATAGCCCTCTGGTTTGTCCTGGAGACCATCGCGGTGGATATCCAGCACCATTTGAATCTCAGAGTTTTCGGCTAACGCTCGTTCGATTACTTTAGCAGAATTGATAAATGCATCACTATACCGCGGACGATCATGGATTGTCTGGTCATGAACTGCTGTTACCCCTTTTTCCAGCAGGGCTTGCACAAATACTTTTCCGACTTGTACTATATCACCAGGTTCGCCGTCCTGCTGATGGCTGTCGTTGGGATGATAGTTTTCGGTGGTGTGGCTGTGCAGAACCAGGACTTTGGGTACTGCAGGAACTGATGGTGGTGTTCCGGATTGTTCCTCCTGCGCTGTTGGAGGCTGAGGTGCTTTTTCTTCTTCGCTTTCCGGATAAAACCCAAAAAATCTTGCTCCGACGACCGCTACCACAACTAATGTTACTAGAACAAACAGCAGACCAGGTCCATTTTTCTCTTTTCTCCGAATTCTTGCCAAGCTTTATACCCCCTTCCGCAGAAAATATATGCGGAAGGAGGTCCGAATTATTCATTGATTAATTGCTTTAAAACCGATTCCAACTGATTCCAAGCCTCCCCAAAAGCGGCAAAATCAGCCTCTTTCAGAGCTTGCTGAGCCTTTTGATATATTTCATAAGCGGTGCCTAGAATCTGACTGTCGGATTCGAAAACTGGTTCCCGTTGCGGAGGTTCCTGAACAGCATGCCGCTGGCCAAAGATCCGCTCCAGCGCCTGCTCAAGTGTTTCCTCCATTACTAAAAAATCCTTATAAGCTACAATAACCCGCTGCAGCTGAGGCATACTGCTTTGTTCTGACTGCAGAAACAGCGGTTCAACATACAGCAGCGAACCATTGATCGGCAGCACCAGCATGTTGCCCCTAATTACCTGACTGCCCCGCTGCCCCCACAAACTCAGCAGCTGTGAGATCTCGGAATCTTGATCAATAGTAGCATCAATCTGTGCTGGTCCTAGTGTCAAGCTGTCTTTAGGGAACCGATAAACCAGCACCTGCCCGTAATTCTCACCATCATTGCGTGCTGCCAACCAGGCAATTAAATTATTGCGTCTAATCGGAGTGTACGGCAGCATTAAAATCAGCTCTGGCTGATCTGAGTTGGGCAGCTGCATCACTACATAGTAAGGTTCGACAGGTTGTTCCCGAGAAGCATAGATTTCATTAGCAAAGACCCAGACATCTTCCCGATTGTAAAAGATCCGAGCATCAGTCATATGGTACGTTCCGTATATCTGTGCCTGCAGCTGCAGAAGATCCTCCGGATAGCGCAGATGGGCCTGGAGTCCTTCAGGCATTTCGCTAAGGGGCTTCAGCCAGCCAGGATAAATACTGCTGTATACATCAAGCATAGGATCTGGTTCAACCTGATAGAAATCTACAAAACCGTTATAGGCATCGATCACTACTTTAACGGAATTGCGGACGTAATTCCCCCAATTGGTAGGCTGTGCATAAGGATAGCGATTGCTGAAAGTATAAGCATCGATAATCCAGTACAATCTCCCATCATCACCAATTACAATATATGGATCATGATCATAGCGCAGAAACGGCGCTAATTTTTCTGCTCTAGTTTTTATGTTGCGGTAGAATAAAATCCGACTTTCACTTGTAATGTCAGTGGATAATAAGATTCGAGTGGTCCCAAATCTGACAGCAAACATCAACCGATGGAAAGGTGAAGCAAGCTTTACTCCCCCTAATCCCTGATATGAATAATAAGCATTGCCATCACCTGTTGGGTAATCGAATTCATCGATTAAAGTATTCACGATTGCATAGTTATTAGTGCGCTCGCCATAATAGATCCGGGGTTGTTCAATCATTAAATCGGCTTTGCCCCGCGGCGGAATATCCCCCATCCAAAATTCTGGAAGCTGCTGTCGCGATACATGACTAACCGGACTAACTACAACACCATATCCGTGGGTGTACTGCAAATGATCATTAATCCAGTTTCTGTTTTGGGTCAAGGTTACATCTAATTCCCTAACAGCCAGAAGCACTTCCCGATATTCACCGTCAACCCAATACCGTCCCACATCAGCATCATTGAATACATAATACGGACGCATTTCCTGCAGCTGCCGATAGGTTTGCAGAATCATCCGGGGATCCCAGAGGCGGATATTCTCAACTGTGCTTTTGTTCTGCTCCAGATCATCTAGAGTTAAATCCCGACTGCTGTCAAAATCATAATCCAGTTCCTGAAAGTCGTTTATGCCATAAGCCAAGCGGGTCATTTGAATATGGTTCTCAATATAAGGTCGTTCGCGAGTAAATTCATTGGGAGCAACCAGCCACTGCTGGACAAATGCAGGAACAAGTACTCCGCCAACAAAACTAACACCGAGCCACAAGACCAGCATGCCAATCAGCAGTTTGCGGTAGGTGTAAAGGCGGGTAATAAATATAACACTGACTGCAGCAGCAATCACCATCAAAATTCTCAGAACTACCAAGCGGACATTGATATCGGTATAAGCTGCACCAAAGATAACCCCCCTGGAACTGTAGACAAGGTTGTAAGCCTGAAAATGATAGCCTGCAGCTCTGACCAACACCAGCAGCCCAACAAGCACGGACAAATGCTTTCGAGCAGGTTCAGCTATTCTGATCCTGCCATTCTCAAATCGGAAATTTCCCGATAAAAAGTACAAGATCCCACAGACTATAATCCCCAGTACCAAAGCGGTAGTTAATCCGCTGATTAAAAGCTGATAAAATGGCAGCTGAAAAAAGTAAAAGCCGATGTCCTTATTGAATACTGGATCTGCTACGCCAAAGGAACTGCTGTGGAAAAACTGAGCTACTTCGAAATAATAGCGGCCATAACCTGAAGAATAGATCAATCCCAAAACTAAGCTGAGGAGAACAGCTCCCAAAACAAAGTGCTTATTTTGAAATTTGGTACCCACCTGGGGAAAACGCATCAAAGCATGCCTGATCACAGGTCTCATAACAAAGAGATTGATCAGCAGGAACAAGCTCAACCCGAGCCATGCTCCTATTCTCAGCCCCCATTCCCAAGCAAACCTAGTGGTAAAAAGATTAGGATAACCTAAGGCATTAAACCACATCAAATCTGTAAAGAAATGACTGCCCGCAATTAGCACTGCAAATACTGCCAGCAGCAAAGCCAGCAAAATCCATTTTAGACGCTTGATCATAATCACTACTCCCATCTAACGAAAATAGTAATAATAAATTCCAAACGCGATAATGATCAGTCCTCCCAAGATGGCAAACCTGATTCTCTTTCGGCGTCTCCTGGCTCTGCGCTTCTCCAAAAGCGATTGGCGCTGATTGTTCGCCTGCTGAATCTGCAGTTCTTGTTCTCCCTGATCGTACATACGGATTACTTCATCTGGATCAATCCCAAGCACTTTTGCATAAATCCGCAAAAATCCGCGGACATAAACCTCATCAGGGAGAACATCCTGGTCCCCACCTTCGATAGCCTCCAGATAAGCTTTACGGATCTTAGTTTTTTCTGCTAATTCCTCAAGCGTTACCTGCTTTTCTTCCCTTGTCTGCCGCAGAAAAGCTCCTAACTCCTTCATCCCAGTCACCTCATAAATCTAAGCTGTCACGATCAACCAACACTTCCCGGGGTTTGCTTCCCTGATGCGGACCAACAATTGACCGTAACTCCATCATATCGATCAGACGCGCTGCACGACTGTAGCCGATGCGAAACCGCCGCTGCAGCATGGAAATGGAAGCCTGCCCTGTTTCAACCACTAACCGAATTGCATCCTCCAACAATTCATCCGTATCTTCTGCGGCCGAAAATTCATTTGGTTTATCTTCGACCACATCATCACGGTATTCTGGATCTCCCTGTTTCTTCCAAAACTTGACGACCGCCTCTACTTCTTTATCGGAAATAAAAGCTCCTTGGGCCCGCACAGGCTTGACCGCACCAAGGGGATAATACAGCATATCTCCTTTACCGATTAAGCGTTCAGCACCGCTCATATCCAGGATTGTCCGGGAGTCTACTTGTGACGAGACTGCAAACGAAATCCGAGAAGGCACATTCGCTTTAATCAAACCGGTAATTACATCAACAGATGGCCTTTGAGTAGCAATGATCAGGTACATGCCTGCTGCCCTGGCCATTTGAGCTAAGCGGCAGATAGCCTCTTCCACATCAGCAGCTGCCACCATCATCAGATCAGCCAATTCATCCACAATTATCACTATGTAAGGGAGAAATTCTAATTGGGCTTCCGAATCATTTTCATCCCGGCTGGATTCTAACAGCTGATAATATCCCTCAATATTTCTAACCTGATTATCAGCAAAGATTTTATAGCGTCTTTCCATCTCAGCCACCGCCCACCTTAAGGCTGCAGCTGCTTTTTTTGGATCTGTAATCACTGGAGATATTAAATGGGGTATGCCATCATAATTTGACAGCTCTACGCGTTTTGGGTCAACTAGAATCAGCTTCACTTCATCTGGAGTTGCCCGGTACAAGAGACTTACAATTATAGTGTTTAAGCAGACACTTTTACCAGAACCAGTTGCTCCGGCAATTAATAAGTGGAGCCATTTGCGTAAATCACCAACAACTGGATTTCCGGCAATATCCTTTCCTAAAGCAAGGGCTACTTTAGATTGATTGCTGCTGAAGCTAGGATGCTCAATTACTTCCCGCAGCAGCACCGGCTGAGTCTCATCGTTTGGCACTTCGATTCCAACCACAGACTTACCCGGTACAGGCGCCTCAATTCTAACATCGGTGGCTGCCAGCGCCAGCGCGATATCGTCAGCTAAACTAGTTATTCTGCTCACTTTGATACCAGGCCCGGGCTGGAGCTCGTAACGAGTGACCACAGGGCCTTGGCAGATATTGACCACTTTAGCTTCAATTCCGAAACTCGCAAATGTATCCTCAAGCAGCTGCTGTTTAGTCTCGTTACCGCTTTTTTTGGCTGTAGGAGCACCTTTTTTCAGCAGATAGATAGGGGGCAGCCGATAAGATTTCTGTTCAGCAATGGCTGGCATAAATTCTGGGTCTTCTTCTGACTGTTCCGGCTGCTGTTCTGGCTGACCAGACTGATCAGCATTCAGAACAACAGTAACTTCTTCCTCTGCTGGTTCAGCATCGAGACTAACATCGACACTGCTCTTATTCTGGTTGTCTTTACGTTTCTTAGTTCTAGCAGTTCGCCGAGTTTGTGGATCTGAAGTGGATGAGTTAGCTTTTACAGTAGGTGTGGAAGCATCAAGGCGGGCAAGGGCACGCTTTTCCTTGGTAACCTGCATTCTGTGTTTAATTCCACTGAATAAATGAATAACTGCACTAAAACCCTCCCTGATCAATCGCTGAATAAACCCAATTAGTTTATTTAAGAGGCTGATAAAGGAAACATTAAAAATCAGAATTACAGCAACTAGGGTTAATCCTGCCAGCATAATATAAGATCCTGGAATACCAAAGGCGGACAAAAACAGGACCATGAAAAATGCTCCGACTTTACCGGCGCCAACACCATCCGCATACTGAAGCTCTTCAGCCATAGAGGGCGGCAGATGGTAGCCCTGCCCATGATAAACGCTGATCATATGGAATAGTGCTGCAAAACAGCTCAACAGCAGCAGACATCCTAATACTTTGCGCAATTTTAACGGCAGCAAACTGCCTTTAAAGAGGCTGACTGACACAACCAGCAGGATAAAACTGAATAAAAACGAAATTTTTCCGAATGCTTTCTGCATCCAACTGCGAATGCCATCCCCAAACCAGCCTACCCAGCTTGTAGGTTCGACATATAGACAGATGAGAGAAAACACAGCGACCGAAAATAAAAGTATACCAAGGATTTCCCGCTGTTTAGAATTTATTGATTTCAAAGACGACCACCTCTTAAACTTGTTCGACGA
>JAAYLQ010000019.1 GCA_012521805.1 Bacillota bacterium | reverse complement strand
TAGTCCCCGGCAGGTGCCCGGGGACTTTTACACGTGGAAGTAGTCCTAGAATCGATCTGGGAACTGTTTTGTGATGCCCAGCGACATTAAATCCGCCATTTCTAAAGACTGGGTTTCGATCAAGTCGTAGGTATTCACGCTCGCCTGGTAGTTACCCTCCAGCATGGTTACCGCTTCCTGCCTGACTAACCTTAGGTGTTCAAACAGCATGGTTCGCCAGGTCTGCAGCGACCAAAATGGATTAATCTGAGCCAGAAACGCTGCAATATCTTCCGCATTGCGCTGCCATTCGCGGTCTAACTGGGCTGTCCTTTCTGCATCTCCAGCTTTTGCTGCTTCAACAAGCTCTGCAGCTATTACAAGATGCTCAGTTAAGAGCACGCCCAGTTTATTACCAACATCACTTCCATAAAAGCTGGTAAACGCCTCGGCAAAATCCCAAGGATTTTGCAGCAGTCTGCCGATGGTTGCCTGTTGATCCGGCAGAGAAAAGACAATGCTGGTAATGGCCATCCTGGTCCAGGCACCATGCTGTTCCCATAATTCGCGCATTAAATTGATTAGGTCTAATGCCTGACAGCTGATGCACTGACCCATCATCAGAACCTTAGCAGATCTGTCGATTATACACGCACCAAGCCCCCTTTCTGTTGTGCTGTTACATTGTATGCTTGTTAGATTTAGGGGCTATAGTACACCAATCTCAAATCGGATTGTTACCCTTGGAGTTTTGGATCCATAATATCTCGGAACGCATCTCCAATTAAATTCCAAGACAGTACAAAGAGGATAATTGCCAGACCCGGATAAACAACTGTGTACCAGTAGGCCAGGGGATTACCTGGTGCGCCTAAGATCCAGTTCCGGGCATAGCTGATCATTTGTCCCCAGTCCGCATAACCTTCCGGTGCTCCTAGACCGAGGAAGCTTAAACTGGCCGCTGTAACTACAATCGAACCCATATTCATCGAAGCCTGAATGATTACCGGAAAGATTGTGTTCGGGAGAATGTGGCGAATTAAAATGACAATGTGGCTGACTCCTGCTGCCCGCGCAGCCATCACATACTCATCCTGCTTTACCTGGAGTACATTACCCCTAATTAACCGGGCATAGCCGGTCCAGCGGAAGAGGATCATGGCCAGCATCACATTTTCTAATCCGCGCCCTAGAATAGTGGTAATCACAATCGCGGCAATCAAAAACGGGAAACTCATAAAGATGTCAACAAAACGCATCACAATCTCATCGAACTTGCCGCCAATATAGGCGCTGACAGAACCAATGATGATTCCAATTAAACACGAAATGGAAATAACAGTGAGCCCAACTTTAAAGGCGGTGCGAGTTCCCCAGACAATACCATAAAAGATATCTAACTGACCTTCGGTCAAGCCCATAGGATGTTCTTTACTGGGTGGTGTAGGTGTGCTGGCAAATCCATAACGGGGAATGCGGTATGGATCCGCATTTGGATTCCTTGCCAAAACATCCTCTGGCAGCGGTGCAATAACCGGCGCCAAAATCGCTACCAGAATAAAACCCAGCAGGATGATTAATCCAATTAGCGATATAGGATTGCGAATTAATTTTTTCAAAACCATAAGGCAATCACTCCAATCTCACCCGCGGATCAATCACCGCATACAAGACATCCACAACTAAATTGGTCAGGACAAGCAGTACCCCGTAAAATAGGCTTGTCCCAAGTACTAAGGTGTAGTCCATCTGCTGTGCACCCTTAGCAATTAACAGTCCAATACCTTTGTAATCAAATACTGTTTCTACAATTACAACTCCGCTCAGCAGGCCTAAGATCATGCTGCCAACAACGGTAACAACCGGGATCATGGCATTGCGCCGCACATGGCGGTTGATTACCAGTCTTTCCATCAAACCCTTAGCTCTAGCTGTGCGCACATAATCCTTATTCAAAACATCAAGCATACTGGAGCGGGTAATCCGCAGAATGTAAGCCCACCAGAGATAAGCCAGAGTAATAGTTGGTGCAACCAGATGCCGCAGGGCATCTAAAAAGATATCAAAACGTCCGTTTAACAACGCATCAATCGTATTCATGCCTGTGTACTGAACGAAATCTCCGCTTAAAATGATATTATCAGCCCAAACCGATAACCTACCCGGCGGGAACCACCCTGCGAGACCATAGAAAATTAATAAAATAATTAAACCAAATACAAAGTCGGGCAGTGACCAGCCCACAATTGCAAAAATCCGCGAGGCATGGTCTAACGGCTGATTGTGATTTTTAGCAGAAACTGTACCCAACCAGATCCCGCCAAATATAACAGGAATAACTGCGAAAATTGCCAGTTCAAGTGTGGCAGGAAACCGTTTGGCAATCGCTTCGGTAACATGCATGTTGGCTGAAACAGAGTATCCCAAATCACCTTTGAGAACATTCTTCATCCAATTGATGTAGCGAACCCAAATCGGCTGGTCTAGACCGTACTTGACAACAAGCTCACTGACGCTTTGATTCTTTAGTTCCTCTGGACTTTTAATATAGGCACTGACTAACTGAGCAGGAGTCAAAAATGACATTGCCACGAAAATCATGAGTGTGACCCCAATCAGTACGACGGGAAGAAAAAGTAAGCGTCTGGTAATAAAGGTTAACATATCAATAACTCCTTGACTCTAGTTTCAGATTAGTGGGATCACCCAAGGGGTGACCCCACCACCAATTTTAGTCGACCTGCTTGGACAGGCTGTAGAAATCATACTTTGCGCTGTACGCTGGACAGTGGACAAAGCCTTCCACCCAATCTCTCATCACGCGGTGATCCGCCGGATCAATATAGGGCAGTGCAATCGCATACTCGTATGCTTTGCGATTGATTTCCTTGTACAGAGTTGCCCGCTCCTCAGATGTTGGCGCCTGCATAGCTTGAGCAACCAAATCATCGAATTCAGCTTTGGTCAGTTCCACTAAGCCTTCACCGCAGTATCCAGCAAATGCACCGGTTGACCTGAGATATGCGTCAACAAAGTTGTGGGCATCAGGGAAGTCTGCCAGCCAGCCCATGAAGAAGACCGGCAGGGTACCTGCATCCAGCTTGCCCAAATAAGTTGCCCACTGCATACCTTGGACTTCGATCTGGAACTTGGGATTGATTGATTCAATATTGTATTCAAGGATTTCTGCTGCAGTTTTGCGGGCATTGTTACCGGTGTTGTACAGTACTGTCAGCTTAAAGCCTTTTTCCCACAGTTCTCCATCAAATGCCTGTCTAAAGTGCTGTTCTGCCAATTCTAAATCATGGTAGTACCATTCTCCACCTTCATTTGAGAACGGCAGTGAGTTGGGAATAAATCCGGTAGAAATTGTGCCAGCTCCATTGGCAACTTCATTGAGATATCTTTCGTAATCAAAAGCGTAGTTAAATGCTTTCCGCACATTGATCTCAGCAAAGAAATCGCTGGGGATACCATTTCCATCCAGCTTACCGCTGCCAACGATATCCTCGTTCCCCTCATAAGGAATAGTGAAGTTGTAGAGCAGCACAGTATTAGAAATCTGCTCCAAACCTTCTAAAATCCTAATTCCTTCAACACCCCGCAGTTGATCTAGATACTGAACATCGGCGTAAATTGCGTCAGCATCGCCACTCTGCAGCATCAATTGGCGGGTATTGTATTCTTCAATATACTTAACAAACACAGTTTCTAGCTCAGCTGGACCTCTGAAATAGTCGTCAAAACGTTTTAACACGATTTGACCACCGCTGCGATCCCAAGCCTGCAGTTTAAAGGGACCGGTACCGTTTGCTTTTTGGTATAAAGTCATTTCTTCTTTGGTTGGGTCATACCATTTCGCCCAAGTATCTGGATTACCATCCCAGTCACCGTTTTCAACCATCCAGGCCTTTTCCAAAATTGAAGCCCAACTGCCGCCTTTAGCTAAAATCTGCAGGAACGGTGGATAAGGACCAGCGAGATTAAAGACAACCGCATCACCTTCTACTTCTACTGCAGCATCAATTTTATCAAAGGCTGCCCGACGAATAGCTGGGTCTACTTCGTTAATATCACTAAAATTCTCAGGACCGCCTACAGTGGCAATCAGCTGGCGCATATTTTGAACACCCAGCAGTGGTTCAAAGAACATCCAGATTGGTCCACCGACAGGGTCAGAAATCATTGCCCGTTCAATAGTGTACTCAACGTCTTCTGGAGTCAACTCATTGCCGCTGTGAAACTTAACACCTTTGCGGATCGGCACCTTGATAGTCCGACCGTCATCTGAAATTAATCCATTTTCAACAGTCGGTACTTCAGTAGCTAATCTTGGTACCAACTTATCTAAGTCACCGTCTTCATAGTCAAAGAGGTTGTCATAAACCTGATGGATAATTTCACCGCTTGCAGTGTCATACGCAAAAGCAGGATCAAGTGTATCAGGTTCACCGATCGAAATGTAAACAAAAGTTTTAGGGTCTGTCACTACACCACTTGGCGCCCGATCTTGGTCGTCCTTTTCAGCATCGTCTTTCGGTCCAAAGTAAGAATAAACTGCAAATCCTACCGCCAACACCAACAGCAAAACTAGTACAGTTCTCAGTCTTGAATTCATTTTTGCTTGTGTTTCCCTCCAATTAGCTTTTTAATCCCACTAGCGCATTTTAAGCAGTTTCGCCAACATCAACGCCTTTCAGCATCAGCTCTTCAGCTCGATGGCAGGCCACAGAGTGACCGTTCTCATCAGCAACCAGTTCTGGACGCTCAGTGCGGCAGCGTTCTGTCGCATAGGGACATCTAGGGTGAAAAGCACATCCCTGCGGCGGATTTGCCGGGCTGGGCACATCTCCTGTCAGGATAATCTTGTTATCCTTGACATCGGGATTAGGACTAGGTATTGCTGACAGCAGCGCCTCAGTATATGGATGCTTGGGTGCATTGTAAATCTGCTCTACATCACCCATTTCCACAACGCGGCCCAAGTACATAACAGCAATTCGATCACTAATGTGCTGCACCACTGACAAATCATGGGCAACAAACACATAAGTTAAACCGAATTCTTTCTGCAGATCTTTCAGCAGGTTTAATACCTGAGCCTGTACAGATACATCCAGGGCTGAGACCGGTTCATCGCAGACAATCAGTGATGGATTTACTGATAAAGCTCTAGCGATACCAATTCGCTGCCGCTGTCCACCGCTGAATTCATGAGGATAACGCTTCATATGGTGCGAACCTAAGCCAACTGCTTTCAGCAGGCTTTCCACCCGATCATAGCGCTCAGTGCGGTTGGTCACACCATTAGCCGCTAATGGTTCAGCAATGATATCGCGAACCCGCATGCGCGGATTCAACGAAGAATATGGGTCTTGGAAAATCATTTGGATTTCCGAACGCAAACCTTTAATGGTTTTAGCATTAACTTCAACCCAGTTGCCTTTATGATTATATAAAATCTTGCCGTCAGTTGGCTCAATCAGCTGCATCAGACTTAAACCAAAGGTGGTTTTGCCGCAGCCAGATTCACCAACAACGCCTAAGGTTTCACCTTTACGAACCTGCAGACTAACCCCATCGACTGCTTTTACCCATCCCACAGTCTTGCGGAACAGGCCTTTAGTGATGGGATAGTATTTTTTTAAATCGCGAACATCTAACAAGAGTTCGCCTTTTTTTGCTACAGCCATAATGCATTCCTTTCTACACCTTATTCTGAACCGGGAAACCAACACCGGGCAAAATGGTTGTCCCCAACCTCAGCAAAAGGCGGCTCTTCTCTGCACTTATCCTGTGCTCTAGGACATCTATCTCTAAAGCTGCACCCACTTGGCGGATTGATCGGATCCGGCACAACGCCTTTAATCGGTTCTAAGCGATCTTTCTTTTCACCTAGTTTCGGAATTGAGTTAAACAATCCAATTGTATACGGGTGGGCTGGATGGTGATAGAGAGTGCGCACATCAGTATGCTCAACCACTTTCCCCAAGTACATCACGGCAACATTATCACAGATCCGGCCAACTACTCCCAGGTTATGGGTAATCATCATGATTGACATCTTAAACTCTTCCTGGAGATCCAGCATTAAATCGAGGATTTGGGCTTGGATTGTAACATCTAAAGCAGTTGTAGGTTCATCGGCAATTAACAGGCTGGGATTGCAGGAAAGGGCCATGGCAATCATTGCCCGCTGGCGCATTCCCCCGCTCATCTGATGGGGATATTCCCTTACCCTTTGTTTCGGACTGGGAATGCCTACCCTACCGAGCATTTCCTCTGCCATTTTCCAAGCCTGCTTTTCAGTCACTTTCTGATGCAGCATAATCGCTTCCACAATTTGGTATCCAACAGTATATACTGGGTTCAGGGAAGTCATTGGTTCTTGGAAAATCATGGCAATTTCATTACCGCGAATCTGGCGCATTACTGACCCGGTGGGATCTTGTTGTGCCAGATCAATTACTTCTCCCGCTCGATTGCGGAATAAGATTTTACCAGCATGGATCTTGCCGTGGGGTCTCGGCAGTAGCTGCATGATGGATAAGGCTGTCATACTTTTGCCGCAGCCGCTCTCCCCAACTACACCAAGCACTTCTTCCTTCTTAACTTCAAAACTGACCCCGTTAACTGCTTTCACCAAGCCAGCTTCGGTCGTTATATAAGTATGGAGATCCTCGACCTTTAACAAGGTATCGGCATCCAGTTGATTATGCATCAAGATTACCTCCAGTTCGATTTTCCTGGAAAATCATGTAATTTATAACTTAATACCTTATATTTAATAATAACAATGATCTATTTTAGCAATTTGCTCATCACTTGTCAATTTAAATGGGGATGTTTTACCAGCTTTGCTTTAAAAATAACATCAGTAAAGTTCCTGATCATTCCTGCTGCTGTTAATATTCTTTCCGGTTTTTCTCTGGTCAATCACACGAAAAAAGCAACCAACTCCCCAAAGCTTACACTGCTTGTGGGTTGGTCGCTTCTTATTCACTTTAATTAACCTCAATCGGACCGTCCCATTTCTGAATCCCACCAGTGAGATTGGATACATTCCGGTATCCCATATCAATCAGCATCTGCTGTGCAAACGAACTGCGGCTGCCGCTGTGGCAGATTACTACAATGGTTTGGCTCGGATCAATCCCCTCGAGCAGATCTGAGCTGTCTAATTCACCCAAGGGTATAAGAATTGAACCGGGGATGTGTCCTGAAGCGAATTCATCAGTCTCACGCACATCAATTAAGACCGGTCTGTCTCCCGAGGCCAGCAGTTGTTTCAATCCATCAGCATCTATTTCTGCACCCGGGTGAGGCTTATTAATAAACTGCCAGGCGACAAAGGCGATTATCAAAGCCATCATTAACCATTTTTTCATCTACGGCTCCCCTTTTGACTGACTTTACGCTTATATTATAGCCATATGCCGCAGTTATGCTACAAGTTATCAGCTGAGTAATAAAAAAACTCATCTTGGTGATGAGTCAGGGAGAATATAAAAGTGGTGCCGGGGGCGGGAATCGAACCCGCACGGGCTTAACGCCCAACGGATTTTAAGTCCGTAGCGTCTACCTATTCCGCCACCCCGGCACAACTAAATCACAACTGCAATTATATAATTTCTCCCGATAAATGTCAATACCTAAAATCCAATTATCCACCACTATTTTAGCCGATCGCCATGCTTTTATGCAAAACCCTCAAGATACCAGATGCCCTGCATCAAATCACCATCACTAACAATAAGCTGATCTGCTTGCAGTAAGTCCATTAAAACACAGCAAATACCGGCGCCAGCAGGAATAATGTCTGAGCGGCCAGGAGCAATTCCCGGCAGGGCTGACCGTTCCGCCACTGTCATCCGTGACAGTCTGTGGAACCATTCGGCAATGCAGCTTTTAGTTAAGCGATACCCGGTGATCCGAGCCGGATCATATTGGGTTAATTCTAGTTCGAGGGCAGCTAAAGTGGTAATTGTGCCGCCAACGCCAACCAGCGGTGGTGTTTTCTGAGTCTTGGAGCAGCAGCGCTGGACCAATGGAGAAAGCCTGTCCGCAACTGTATTCCTAAGACACTCCAGCTCATGATCGGGAATCGGATTTTGGGAGATGCACAGCTCTGTCATCCGCACTGCACCAACCTGGCTGGAGCCGCTGAACATCAGTTCACCATCAACTCTGCCGAGGATCAGCTCTGTGCTGCCTCCGCCAATATCTATTACCAGCAGCTCATCAGCAAGGAGCACATCCCCACTTTGAACAGCCCGGCAGGCGCCGAGAAAGGAAGCTTGAGCTTCTTCCTGGCCGGTTAGAACTCTGACATCCCACCCAGTTCTCTTTTTCACCTGCTCTAAAAATTCCCGCTGATTCGCTGCATCCCGGACAGCACTGGTTGCAGTTGCGATTACTTTTTCGACAGGATAGTTCGTGATAATCTCGTGATACTCTGCCAATACCTGGTATGTTCTAGCCAGAGCCTCCAGATTTAAGTTTCCGGAAGCATTCACACCCTGTCCTAATCGGGTGATCCGCAGCTCAGTGCGGACTGGTTCAATAGCTGTACCACCAGCCACGGTTTTTGTTTCGGCGATTAACAACCTTGTTGAGTTGGTACCGATATCAATTGTGGCAATCATGGCAGCCTCCTAATTTTCTAATTCGCAATCGCCTGATGAGCAGTCCAGCTCTCCATCCAAAGCTTCATAGATCATTTTACCAATCGCATTCTGCTTAAGTACAAGGAAATCAGCAAAATGAGCATGCAGGCATTTGACTCCATCATAGGAGCGGGTACCGCCAACACCAGTTTCAGCTATCACCTGGTATTCATTAGGATAATTTTTAGCCAGGGCCAGCAGTACTTCGTTCGGGATCAGGCTGCGGCGAAACTCCGCATGGCCTTGGTGAGCTACCTTAACTGCTTCAGCAAAGTCTGGATCGTCAGCAACTTTGGACTGAAGGGTGCTGATCAACCCAGTGCTTTCGATCTTGCTGATCTGCTTTCTGAGGTACGGACAGGTCAGCCACAGTGAAGTTGGAAAGACTGTGACCTGTTCCCCGTTGCTGATTACCGGCCGATTGATAATTACCTGGGGATAGCCATATCTGCATCTGTTAGCGATTCCCAGCACCCCTTGGGGCTCGCGGCCTAACTGCTCTGTAATTATCTTGAGATCTTGATCAGTTGCTTGTTCACAATTACTCTGCATTTTTCTGCCTCCATTATGGAAAAAACATCCCCGAAGGGATGTAGGATTATTCAGCTTATTATATCAAATAAATCTATCTCGCGCCCCTGCCACCTCGTTTCGAGTCTAAACTCTTTCTTAGAGCCTGCTGCCTTTCGTCACTATCCTTGAGAAAGCGTGCTAAACGTTCTTCAAAATCGTTTGCACTTGCAGCTCTCCGTCTAGCTCTACTTTGATAAGGATAATCTTGTCCAGAGGATTTGGGATTTGCCTGCTTGATAGAGAGACCAATCTTACCATCACTAATATTAATAACCTTTACTTTAACGCAATCTTCACGTTTTAGAAAATCATTAATGTCTTTTACAAATGTGTCTGCAACTTCGGAAATGTGTACTAAACCTGTCTCTCCATTCTCAAGCTCTACAAATGCTCCGAAATTAGTAATCCCTGTAACCTTACCCTCGACAATGCTGCCGACATCGATTGACATACGTTAATAAATTCCTCCTCTTAGATTTTGCCACTGCAGGGCCGCGGCTAGTATACATTATACATTATCAGAAATTTTGTGTCAATCGACCATGCTCAAAACTTTCGGACTCACTCTTCGAGGGATTCTGAAATGATGAATCTAGTTTCACCCGGTTTAACCAGGCCAAGTTTTTCTCTAGCTACTCTTTCAATGTACTCCTCAGAACGATGGCGTTCAATTTCTTCACGTATTTGGGCATTGCGCAGTTCCAAAGCTTGAATTTCATTAGTCAGCTTAGCAATTTCCTGTCTGAGTCGATGGTGCTCAACAAAGCCTCTGCCAAATGTATAGCCTAACCAGATTATAAGGCCTAAAAGGATTAGTTTAGCAACAGAACGCTTTTTTCTCTTTCTACGCGCAGCCATTTGAACCTCTCTCCTTTACAAAGGAGAGTTCTGGAAGAAACCGCTTTTTCCTGCTGGCGAAGTAAATTATTGCCGCCGCCAAAAGGGAATAAAGCGGGACTGCCAGCGCAGGCCGCCCCTCCACCGCAAACCGCGCCAACCTGATTCAAATTTGATCCAGCTCCGCCCCCTCCGCCTGGCATTAAAGGTTAAAAATAGATCCTGCAGCACTTTAACCGGCCAAACTACAATTGAAAAGAACAGCTGACACAAAAAACTGATAATATGTCCAATTAAATTCAATAAGCTGATGAACAAGCGGATAACCATGGAGCTGAACAGTAGGTAATAAAATGCTGAACCTAAAACGATTCCAATCAGGACATACAGGCGCAGTTCGCCCCAGTTAGCCATCAACAGGTAGATGATGATCACCGGCGCAGCCACAACCCAGAAGAACAGATCCATCACTACAGTCACAACTGCTCCCGGACGCAGTAACGAACGGATTACCCGGTACAAATCGAAGATAAACCCGATGGAAGCTCCTGCGATCATAGTAACAGCAAATGCATACAGCTGTACGCTCAGTGAATCCATGCTTTCACCTCCAAGGGTTCTGAATTCTCCCTACCATAACAGTGTATGCATTTGGCTTTAAAGTTGTGAATCACCGAAACAACTTTGCAAACAGTCCCTTGCTCTTCTGGCCAAACGAATCTTTGGTGTACTCCAGCGTTTTAATATAACCAACCACAACTAAGCTGCTTGTCTCTAAATTTAATTCATTAATGTGCAGATCTTCACCGCGAATAAACAAGCCGCCTTCCTCTGTTTCCAGCACTATTTCGCGGTCATCAAAACTCTCCACATTAAGTACACCATCTACATTTAAGCGTTCTCGCTGAACCAACAGTATTTGATGTCGGCCTGAGGAAGCAGGATACTTTCTCTCGTCCATGCGATCGTACCTCCCACTGCTTTTAGTACAATCTATGCATCCGCAGTGGAAAATAGAATCACTTTATTGTTAATCGTATAATTTCTTGATTTCTACGTCCTTAAAAAAGCTGGTGGCAATTTCCTGAGGAGATTTGCCTTCTTTGGCCATTTTAAAGGCATCCCATTGGCTTAAACCAACCCCATGGCCGTAACCTGTGCCTCCAATTGTCAGGACGCCATCATTCACCTGCCAATCTGTTACTAAAGTAGAGCGCATTTTGGTAGAATCTACTGCAATGCGGAACTCAGCGCCGTGCATCGTTTCAGTACCATTGGTACCGACGATCTCAAGCTGTGTAATCCTATCTGTAGGTCCCCGCTCAGTAATCTTTAGATCCTGGATTTCTCCCACATTGATTCCCGCTGCCGCCAGCAAGTTTGTCAGCTCTGCCAGGGTATATTCAGCTTCCCAGTTAGTAACATCTTCAGGAGCATACTGATTTTCCCCCAGATCCACACTGGCAATGTAAGGCGGTTCCGCTTCTTGATAGTTCAATCCCTCTTTAGCGGTAGTGGTTTTACCTCCTGAATAGGCATGAAACCAGCCCTTAACATAGCGGTCCTCATAAGTTAAAACTTCGCCTCTGGTCATCTCCACCGCCTGGCGGATTTCCGGTGTGATCGCATCTGGGTTGTAAGCCTGAGCTTCTTCAATATTGGTGGAAATATCTGCTCCGTATTTGTCCTGCAGTCCTCCTTCAGCAATAAACGCCATGGTGAAGCTCCGAGCAAAAATTGCCTGGGCAGCATAAGCCTCTATCGGCCAATCGGGAAACATTTCCCCTGCCACTACTCCCTGTAAATATTCTTCCAATCCCATAGTGCGCTTTGCTCCGGTATCGTTGAAATAGACGGTGATCTGGGGCTCCTGTTCCAATTCTTTAGCCAGGTCATCCCGATCACCACTCCAGCTGACCATAGCAACAACAACAGCAATTACAAGCAGAATTACGCCTGCGGCTGCCTTTTGTCCATTTGAAAATTGCAAAACGATTACCCCCTAGTTGTTTTTGACGTCCTTTTTTAGCTTGTTAATTTGAACCGCAGATTATGCTAAGCTCTGTCAAGATAAACATTTCAGGTAAAAAATTCCAATATAGCAGGAATAGCATTCCTGGCCACAGAATATACAAGTGAATTATTTTACCTCAAGGGGGTTAAACTGTGAACAAGAGTGATCTTATTAATGCTGTAGCAAAAGAAGCAAATTTAACAAAGAAGGCTGCAAGCGATGCTGTGGAAGCTACCTTTTCAGCTATTCAAGACGCTTTATCCAAAGGTGAAAAGGTAACGCTGGTTGGTTTTGGAACTTTTGAAGTACGCGAACGCAAAGAGCGCCAAGGTGTTAATCCATCAACAGGCGAAAAGATTACCATTCCAGCAACTGTTGTCCCAGCATTCAAGCCTGGCAAAAATCTTAAAGAAGCTGTACTTGCGAAGTAAAACACAGCCTGCACCAGCAGGCTTTATTTCGTATAGGGGGTACATTTCATGGCTCACTACACCTTAGAATCTTTAACCGCAATTATGGAAAAGCTCCGGAGCGATCAGGGCTGTCCTTGGGACAGAGAACAGACTCACCAAAGTCTGACCCGCTATCTGATCGAGGAAGCTTACGAAGTGATTGATGCAATTGAACAGCAGGACCCGCAGGCGTTAGCAGAAGAGCTGGGTGATGTCCTGCTGCAGATTGTATTTCATGCTCAAATTGCCTCGGAAAACGGCCAGTTTACAATGGACGATGTTCTGAAAGCAGTCTGTGAAAAAATGATCCGCAGGCATCCCCACGTCTTTGCTGATACCGAAATCAATTCTGTGGAAGACGTGCTCTCTAACTGGGAAGCCATTAAGAAGCGGGAAAAAGCCAATCAAGATCGAAAATCGCTGCTCGATGGAATTCCAAAGCATCTGCCGGCACTGCTGCGGGCAGAAAAAATCCAAAGCAAAGCTGCTAAAGTCGGTTTTGATTGGAATGATATCAGCGGAACAATTGCAAAGCTTGAGGAAGAGATTGAGGAGTTTAAGCAGGCTGTTGCAGCTGCAAACCACGGAGACATGGAAGCGGAGATTGGCGATCTATTTTTTAGTTTAGTCAACGTCTGCCGCTTTCTCAACATCAATCCGGAGCGGGCATTGAACTTAACCACCAACAAATTTATCCGCCGGTTTCAGTACATGGAAAAACAGGCTGCTCTGAATAACCGCGAGCTCAACACCATGAGTCTGGCAGAAATGGATCAGCTGTGGGAAACAGCAAAAAAAGACTCCTAGTTCATAACTTAAGCTTGTAACTTAAGGTTATGGATAGGAGTCAGACTGGACTCGCATCGTCATTGTTCCATCTGTTTTGCTAGAAACCCAGCAGCTGTTTCAGCCAGCTTTATTTCCAATTCCCCCATTTTCGTGTTGGGATCCTTTGTACAGATCAGAACTGCTCCGATGGGATCTCCTTCAGCAATTATTGGTGCAATCACTTGGGTTTCAAAATCCCAGCTACTGTCTTCATCACTGAGTTCATCTTTACCAACTACTAAAGTTCTTCTGGATTCCATCGCCTTTTCAATAATTTCAGTTACCGATTTATCAATCCACTGTTTTTTTGCAGCACCGGCTACTGCAACAACAGCATCCCGATCTGAAATAAGTGCTATATGCCCAGTTGACTCATATAGCGAATCAGCATATTCTTGAGCAAAATCACCTAGTTCACCTATGGGAGAATATTTTTTTAAGATAACTTCGCCTTCACGGTCGACAAATATTTCCAGCGGATCGCCTTCGCGGATTCGTAAGGTGCGCCTAATCTCTTTGGGAATTACTACTCGTCCTAGGTCGTCTATGCGTCTGACTATTCCTGTAGCTTTCAAGAGCCACACCCCTCCTTCATGTTGGGTAAGTTCAATGTTAGTATATAACCGCGGTACTATTTTTATTCATTTTTCCCAGCTAAACGGATTTACTCCAAACCCTGTATTACTTTCTGCAGCAGGAGTAAAGCCTCATAATCTGAAAGTCCTTCGATCTTTACCTTTATCTGAGGACTTCTCCCAGGCGCGTAACCTACTTGACCCCTAAACCGCTGCACCAAGGCGGTATATTTTTCTTTTTCTCTCACGATCCCCGGCAGAGAACGAATTACAAACATATTCTTTTCCCGAAAGATACTTGCTGCGCCTACGCTGCGTGCCAGCACCTTAATCCGAGTTACTAGCACCAGATTTCTAACCGCATCTGGTAAATCACCGAAGCGATCTTCGAGTTCAGCCTCCAGCTCATCTGCATCTTGCAGAGTCCGCACCGCAGCCAGTTTCTTATACAGCTCTACCTTTTGCTTAGGATCAGAAACATAGTCATCTCCGATATAAGCGTCCACCTGCAGATCCAGAACTGGATCTGGTACCTCTTGTTCCACCTCACCTTTCAGCTTTTGAATAGCCTCATCCAGCAGTTTGCAGTACAGCTCAAATCCTACCGAAGTGATAAATCCATGCTGTTCCGGGCCGAGAATGTTGCCTGCTCCCCGAATTTCTAAATCCCGCATGGCTATCTTAATGCCTGAACCCAGCTCAGAAAACTCTTTAAGGGCCTGGAGACGCTTTTCTGCGTCCTCTGTTAGTATTTTATCCTTCCGATAGGTAAAATACGCATATGCGACACGATTTGTGCGACCTACGCGACCCCGCAGCTGATACAGCTGAGCCAAGCCGAGATGATCCGCGTCATAAATAACTAGAGTATTAACATTGCTGATATCCATACCGGTTTCGATAATTGTTGTACAGAGCAAAATGTCGTATTCACCATTATAAAAATCGAGCATAACCCGCTCCAAGCGATTTTCATCCATCTGGCCGTGGGCGATGGCAATTCTCGCATCAGGTACCAGATTCTGCAGGCGCTGATACATAGAGTCAATGCCCCGCACTCGATTGTAAACGAAATAGACTTGTCCCTGCCGGCCCAACTCCCGTTTAATAGCCTGGGCAATAGTTTGGTCATCCCATTCCATCACATAGGTACGGATTGGAAACCGTTCTTCCGGCGGGGTTTCAATTAAGCTCATATCCCTCACCCCTACTAAAGCCATGTGCAGGGTGCGGGGAATGGGTGTGGCTGATAGCGTAAGAACGTCCACATTTTTGGCGATTTCTTTCAGCTTTTCTTTTTGAGCAACTCCAAAGCGCTGCTCTTCATCAACGATTACTAAGCCTAAATCATGATAAGTAACATCTTTAGAAAGCAGTCTGTGGGTACCAATTACAATATCGACTGTACCGTCCTTAAGACCTTTAATTACTTGTTTCTGCTCTGCGGCTGACTGAAACCGCGATAAAACTCCAATTTTAATCGGGTAATCTTCAAACCGTTCTGCAAAGGTGCGGTAATGCTGTTGAGCTAAAATCGTGGTCGGCACCAGGACTGCAGCCTGCTTGCCAGCATTGACCGCTTTAAAACAAGCCCGAATCGCAACTTCTGTTTTGCCGTAGCCAACATCACCGCACAGCAGGCGATCCATTGGTCTTGGCTTTTCCATATCCTTTTTCACTTCTTCAATAGCCCGCAGTTGATCCGGTGTTTCTTCATAAGGAAAAGCGTCCTCAAATTCAGCCTGCCATGGGGTATCCTCAGGAAACTGAAAACCTTCGCTCGCTTCCCGCTCAGCATAAAGTTTGATCAGACCTTCTGCTAAATCTTGAACAGACTCTTTCACACGATTTTTAACCCGGACCCACTCCGCCCCGCCTAATTTCGAAAGTTTAGGCGGCTGTTCAGATAAACCGACATAGCGCTGGAGCAGCCCGATTTGATCAGTAGGTACATACAAGCGGTCTTTACCTGCAAACCGAATTAACAAATAGTCCTTGTGGGTTCCCTGGACTTCTAGTGTTTCAATCCCTAGGTACTGACCGATTCCGTGGTTGACATGGACAACATAATCTCCAACTTTAAGATCTGCTTCAGTTAACCGCACCTGTTTGTCTGTGCGGTTAACCCGCCGCTTTGCCCTCCGCCTGCCGTAAATTTCCAGTTCTGTAATAATCAGCAGCTTGTACCCAGGATAATCCATACCAGTTTCTAAACTGCCGGTAGTCACGATACAGTTCCCGACCTTCAGTTTATTTTCTACGTTGTCCACATACTGAGCAGGAACATCGTACTCCTTCAAAAAATCGACTAATTTATGACCCCGTTCCTCGGTAGAAACCACTAACAAGATCCGGTAATACTGTTTGCGGCTCTGCTGAATTTTCTTCACAAAGCCCTCTAAATCTGCTTGGTAATGCTCCGGAGATTTGGTTGACATTAGGTGTACAGCTGGTGTGCCCATCTCCGGAATCCGTTTATCTAAAACGGACAGGTAAAGGGAGTAATCGTGGGAGTGGATCTGCTTCCACAAATCGGTCCACTCGACAAAAATCTCTACCATTTTCGGCAGAACTCGTCCGTTAGCCAGCAAACCTGAGATTGTTTCCCCAATCTCCTGCAGATAGATTTTGTGATGCTCTTTAATCCGAGCAGGTTCACTTACAATGATTAAGCTTTCTGACGGCAGGTAATCCAGGAGGGTGTAGGCTTGCGAAAAATAGGGCAGGTATTGATCAACCCCAGGATAATAGTTTTTACTTTCTAACAATTCGAGGTTGTGTGCTGTTTTGGAGAGCAGATTATCAGCAGCCTCCCCCCTGCCAGCTTTTAACAGCTTGTCACTCTGCTCCTGGGCATCCTGCCAAATACGTTCCTTAATCTGTTCCAGATCACCGCCGATAAAAAGCCGCTCCCGCGCAGGAAAAATAACCACCTGCTCCACTTTTTCCACTGAAAGCTGATCCTCAATTGCGAAAATTCTTATCGAATCAACTTCATCATCAAACAGTTCGATCCGCACTGGATGTTCTTCGGTAAAAGAATAAATATCAATAATGCCGCCGCGAATGCTGAACTGTCCGTAACTTTCAACCATATCTACCCGCTCGTAGCCAAGCTTGAGCAGTTCTCCAGTAAACTGCTCTAAATCAATGCGGCTGTTAATATCTATAGTTAGCGTGTGCTGGTAAAACAGGCGGGGATCAATCAGCGCTTCACTCAAGGCTTGAACCGACGCACAGATAATGCTGCCTGGTTCACGAATCTGCTTTAAAACATCCAATCGGCTTTTCCGCAGCTCCCAGTCAATTACTGCTTCCTCATGGGGCAGCAGTTCGTGAGGATTAAAAACCAAAACCGGGCGATCCGGCAGCAAATTGGTGAGATCCTGGGCTATTGTTTCCACCTGGTGCTGGTTATAGCCGATAAACATAGTTACAATTTGCGGGTCTGCCATAACAGCAGTCATCAGACTGCGCTGTGAGCCTGATAACCCTAAGATCAGCTGTTTTTCGTGCCTGGCTGTTTTCTCACGAATCGCCTGGAATTCCCTTGACTGGCTGATCAAGTCTACTAAGCCGTGTAACGACAACTTCCCTTCCTCCAATCGCCAATGCCAACTCATTTCTTAGTACTATTATATTGATTCATAGCCTGCTCAATTCCTAAGCTTATCCACGCCTCTACAGCATCAGCGCACTGCTGCACCGCATCCTGATAAGCCGCTAACTCTTCTGGAGAGAGCTGAGCTAACACATAATCCGGTACCGACATGGACCCCTGCGGCCTACCAATGCCGATTTTGAGGCGGGGAAACTCATCGGTTTGCAGAAGATCAATAATGCTTGCCACTCCTCTATGTCCGCCGCTGCTGCCTTTACTTCTCAGCCTAATGCGGTACGGATCCATGTCTAGATCATCATAAATTACCAGCAGATCAGCAAAATCAACAGGCCAATACCTGACGATCTCCTGGACAGCCAAACCACTGAGATTCATATAAGTTTGGGGTTTAACAAGGACCACTTTTTCGCCTGCATAGTGACCCTCCGCAACAATTGAACGAAATTTTTTACTATTTAGATTAATATTCCACCGCCGGGCAAGTTCATCAACTACCCAAAAACCTGCATTATGCCTAGTGTGCTCGTATTGTCTGCCCGGATTGCCTAATCCTACAATCACTTTCACAGTAAAAGCCTCCACAGCTGCAAAGGAACGCACAAAATGTGCATTCCTTTGCTTCTGTCTCTCCTATTTTCTAATTTATGCCTATTCCTCTGCTTCTGTTTCTGCCTCAGCTTCAGCCTCAGCATCTTCACCTTCAGTTGCTTCTGCTTCATCTGCTTTTGCAGGAGCAGTAACTGTAACAATTACTTCGTCTGGGTCATGATTAACAGTAATTCCTTGATCAACCTTGAGGTCGGCAACTGTTAAAGTATCTCCTATTACTAATTGGGACACATCTACTGCAATACTTTCGGGAATATCCGTTGGTAAGCAGGAAATGTTCAGCTCTCTTACAACAAGGCCCACAATACCGCCATCAGATTCCCGTGCGTCTTCACCTTCGAGCACGACAGGGACGGTTGTATCTACTGGCCTGTCCATAGAAACCTCATAGAAATCAACGTGCTGAATGTCTCCCCTAACAGGATGACGCTGCAGGTCTTTAACCAGAACTACTTTTTTCTCACCGCTAATAGTTACATCGAACAAAGGTTCACCGGATTCAAGTGCTTTTTCGAGTTCGCGCTGTACAACTACGACATTAACATTTTCTTTGTTGTGACCATAAATATTGCCGGGAATTAATTTATCGCGACGTAGTTTCTTTACAGCGTTTGTCCCAAAAGCGGTGCGTACTTCAGCTGTAAGTGGATAATTAGCCATAAAAACTCCTCCTTTTCACCACTCGCTGCTATATTATAACATCGTTGTTAAAACTTAGTCAAACAGCTTGCTTACCGGCTGTTCTTCAAAAATGCGCTTGATCGCTTCGGCAAAGAGTGATGCCACTGACAGTACCTTTAGTTTGGGGAACATCCGATCTTGAGAAATATTGATGGTATCGGTGACAATTACCTCCTTAAGGGGGCTCTGCTGCAGCAGTTCCGGAGCTTGTCCCGAGAAAACTGCGTGAGTACAGCAGGCAAATACCGCTTTGGCTCCGTTTTTCATCAACGCTTCCGCGCTGTTGACAATAGTACCGCCGGTATCGATCATATCATCAAACAGAACGCAGGTTTTGCCTTCAACATTACCGATGATATTCATCACTTGGGACACATTGGCTGCGGGACGCCGCTTATCCACAATTGCGATAGGGCAGTTCAGGCGGTTAGCTAAGCTTCTTGCCCGCACTACTCCACCTACATCAGGAGCTACTACCATTAAATCATCAAGATCCTTTGATCTGATATACTCCTCAATGATTGGCAGCGCCCGCAAATTGTCCACGGGAATATCGAAAAAGCCTTGAATTTGATCTGCGTGCAGATCCATGGTAACTACCCGATCCGCTCCGGCAGCGGTGAGGAGATTTGCTACTAATTTCGCTCCAATTGAATCCCGCGGTTGAGTTTTCCGATCCTGCCGCGCATAGCCATAGTAGGGGACTACAGCTGCGATCATCTTTGCCGATGCCCGCTTCATGGCATCAATCAGGAGCAGCAGTTCCATCAAATTTTCAGCAGTTGGTTTATGAGTCGGCTGGATAATAAAAACTTCACGGCCGCGCACTGTTTCGTGGATCTTAATACTGATCTCACCATCTTTAAATCTGCCTACCTCGGCCAAACCCAGTTCTTCGCCCAAGCATTCCGCAATACTTCTGGCCAACTGAGGATTGGCATTCCCAGTAAAGATTTTCAATTTTTTATCACACTTGTTCATTATCACTTGCTAGCCCTCCGTCTTTTTCCATCCCTCTTTATTTACTTGTCGTGCTCTGCCAATTGCCAGGCTGTTTGCCGGTACTTCTTTCGTTATGGTTGAGCCAGCTGCGACATACGCTCCTTGATTAATCTTAACAGGAGCAATTAGATTTGAATTGCTGCCGATAAAACAGTTGTCTTCAATAATTGTTTGATGCTTTTGTTTGCCGTCATAATTGACTGTAATGGCACCACAACCAATATTGACACCCGATCCAATAACTGCATCGCCAACATAAGCTAAATGGGGGATTTTACTCTGATCCGCCACTTGACTGTTCTTCACTTCAACAAAATCACCGATTCGGCATCTGGAACCAATCCTTGTGCCCGGTCGAATATAGGCGAATGGTCCAACCGTTGTTTCACTGCCAATGCTGCTTTCAAGCACTACTGCTTGTTCTATAGTAACATGATCCCCAAGAACCGCTGCCTCTAAACGTACATTTGGTCCCACAGAACAATTTTTTCCGATTTTTGCCCATTTTTGAATATAGGTATTGGGGTAAATCACGCTGTCGCGTCCGATTTCACAATTTGGTTCAATATAAGTCTGGTCTGGATTGATTATCGTAACACCATTGAGCATATGTTCAGTACAGATCCGCCGCCGCAGAATCTGCTCTGCTTGAGCTAACTGAACCCGATCATTGACACCAATGGATTCTTCAGCATCCTGCAGTAGGTAGGCAGCAGCAAGATGTCCATCACGGATCATAAGAGGTATTACATCTGGCAGGTAGTATTCCGCCTGGGCATTATCTGGGGTAATTTCTTTTAAATATTGAAACAGCAGCCTGCTGTCAAAGCAGTAAGTCCCAGTATTGATTTCCTTAATCTGCTTTTCACTGTCAGAGGCATCCTTTTCCTCAACAATTTGGCGGATATACCCCCTATCATCCCTGATTACGCGGCCGTATCCGGTAGGATCTGCAAATTCAGCAGTAATAACCGTTGCAGCAGCCCCCTGTTTTTGATGAAACTCAAGCACTGCTTTAAAAGTTTCAACGCGAAACAGCGGTGTATCCGCATAAGTAACTAACACTGGACCATCAAAATCAGCTAGCACCTCACGGCACTGATCCACCGCGTGCCCTGTTCCCAGCTGTTCCTCTTGGACAACATACTCAGTATGCGGTACTGCTTGGCGCACCTGATCTCCGCCGTGACCCACCACTAGGTAAACTCGATCGAACCCAGCGGCACAAACATTATCTACAATCAACTTAACCATAGGTATCCCGCAGACTTTATGCAGTGGTTTGGGAAGCTCAGATTTCATCCGTTGGCCCTGCCCAGCTGCTAACACAATCGCACTAGTGACCAATTTTCTCCCCCTCATCACATAAAAAATTCGCCAAACATAATAGTTTTCGTGACTGAGTGCGTGAACCCTTCCTATTATATTTTGACAGTCTATTGCGACTTTTCAGCACATACGCAACATGTTATGCAGACTGATCAAAAAATTGTTAAGGAAATAAAAAAACTCCCTCCGATACTGAGGTGAGAACGAAAAAAAGGCAGGGGTGCCCGGATTCGAACCGGGGATCCAGGAGTCAGAGTCCTGAGCCTTAAACCACTTGGCCACACCCCAACGTCTAAGTAGAGTATAACAAAACCTGTAGGTAAGATCAACATAAAATCCTATCAGTCTGCTGAGTTCTGAATCCAAGATGCTGGAGCAGCTTTAACAACTTGATTAACCGGATCAATTTGGTGCAGGTTGATAAAGGAAACATAATCTTGAACCAATTTAGGAGAGGCTAGTTCCATCTCAATCAACACACCCATTCCAACCACTTCGGATTCAAACTCTGTCATCAGCTCCATTAAGCCGCGCAGTGTTCCTCCGGCCCGCATAAAGTCATCAACCAGCAGCACTCGGGACCCGACCGGCAGGGCCCTGCGGGCAAGAGACATGGTTTGAATGCGGTGGGAAGAACCAGATACATAGTTGACAGTCAACACTGAGCCTTCGCTGATTTGGGAAACCCGCCGGACTACTACCATAGGAATATTTAAATAATGGGCAGTCATCAATGCGATTGGGATTCCAGATGTTTCCACTGTAACAACATACTCTGGCTCAACTGCTGCGAAATGGGCTGCAAACATCTCACCAATTTCGCTGACAAGGTTTGGATCGGATGCGAAATCATTTAGATAGATAAAACCACCTGCGAGTATTCGAGTCGGGTCTTCCAGCTTTTCACATATTTTTTCCACCCGAGCCAATAAGGCTGCATTAGACAGCTTGGGCAGATAGCGGGCTCCGCCTGCAGCTCCAGTTATTGTCTCAATTTTGCCCAGTCCCATATCGGCAAATGTTTCTCGAATTACCGCCAGGTCTTCGCTTAGGGTTGATTTAGCCGCTCCAAGCATTTTAGCAAAGTCGGTTAATGAGTATATTTTATATGGATTTTCGACAAGCAGTTTGGTAATAACCGCTATGCGCTGGCTTCGACGCATATTACGCCTCCTTGCTGTGGTTTTGGAGCAAAATCTTTTGGGCCAATTCTAAATCACTGGGTTTATCAACATCGGTCCCAATTTGGGGATAAGAGGTGATGATCGCTTTAGCATTAATCTTAAACAGATGCTTAACTCTGTTCTCAACCTCAACGATGGTCAGCTGTTTTAAGATGAACTTGAGCAAAAACCGCGGTCCAAGCAGTTTTACAATTGCAAAGGGCTTCTTTCTCAGCTTAACCACCTGCTGAATCACCTGCCGCGCTTCCCGGATAAACTTAGGTGCCATTAACACCATGTTGCCGCCTGTATAAATACCATCCTTCAGCTGAACGTAAGTTCGCTTTACCCCTGGATATACTAAGTCGTTGGCAGTCTTACTCACAATCGGATAAAACAAGTCCTGGGTATGGCCCTGGCAGCGCCGGATAAAGTCATCAACCGCCTCCTGAGTCAGCATGGGGATATCCGAAGTCACAACCAGCACATGATTTTGTGCTCCTAAATAGTCCATCCCGATCTCAATGTTATCCACCAGGGACTCTCCACATTCCAGCAGAATGACATCCTTATCCAGATACTCTTTAAACTCAGGAAATCCAATCACCACGTATTTTCCGATATATGCTGCGCTTTTTAAAGCGATAATTACGTAGCAGAGCTTCGG
>JAAYLQ010000113.1 GCA_012521805.1 Bacillota bacterium | reverse complement strand
GTCCTGTGGGATCCCGATGGAAAATTGCGAACTATACTTGACACAATCGGCAGTACTTGGATGATACTTACGGAAAATGGGTTTGCAAGATGTTCAGCAATGCTTGTTGGACTGAGAAAATGGTACAGTTTAATAAACAAGGTATACAGCATCCCAAGCGCTTTTGGACACGCGCGTTTTGTAAAAAACTTCTATATATGCAAAAATGGATTGTCAAGCTTCTGCTCTGGTTTGGAAGTGGCGCCAATCTAATGATTTTCAAAATCCAGGAGTTATCTCCTACCTTGGTTTTATCACCGTTTTCGATGTAGATTTTTCGCCAGCGATAAAGAAGGCTAGGATAAATACCGAGGTCTTCGCAAAATTCCTTTATGGTTTTGTCGTCGCGCAACTGAGCTCAACCTCATTTTTGCAGAATTCCTAGTCGTAACGTCGTGTGATTTTGGACATGATTAATCCCCTTTTTCTTATAGTACTATCTTATCAATGTGTCCGGAATTTTAACATAGACCCCCATACTCCCCCTCGGCTTCCTCCAGACGACACTGTTACCAGTGACGCCCTTGCCTGCTGGTTGTCTTCCCGCTGGTTAGGCGACAGGGCTTCTTGCAGCCCATCGGCGCAGTAAGCATGCCAGGCACACATAGACTGAGCTGCTGCCAAATAAGGCAGCAGCTCAGTATTTTGATCGCTATTTGTTCTCCATTTCCTCTAAAACAGCCAAGCGCTTTTCCAGCTTGTTCTGGTGTCTGTGCAAAAACACCGTATAGCCCATGATCAGCAGCCACACAATCGAGTAAGCCACAACCAAAAAGGTCATTGCCCTGCCCCCTTTAATTGATTGATCTGTTCAGCTAGAGTAAGGCTCCGATACCGCAGCACTAGAAAATAACAATAGATTAAAGAAAAGGTCGCTAAGGTACAGAACAGAGTAGTTTTCATCGGTCCAGACAGTCCGAATTCAACAGCAGTAATTACTACTGGATGAATCGAACGCCACCATCGTGCAGAAAAAAAGACTAAAGGCACATTAATAAAAGCGACTATTCCATAAACAGCCGCATACCTGCGGCGGTTTTCGCTGCGGCCTCCACTTTGAAGAATGATATAAGCCAGATACATAAACCACATCACTACTGTAGTAGTTAAACGAGGGTCCCATGTCCACCAGGTATTCCAGACTGGTTTTGCCCACAAAGGACCAGTCAGCAAGACGCATGATATGAAAACCGTCCCAATTTCAGCTGAAGCAAGGGCGAGGCGACTGCTGACTTCATCCCCCTTAAGCAAATACCTGATACTAGCAGCAAAAACTACTACAAAAGCCAGCATGCCAATCCAGGCACAAGCTACATGCACATAAAACACCTTCTGGACAACTCCCATTGTCCTTTCAACCGGGGCATAGAAAAAAATCAGGTATAGATTTGCCGGCATCAAAAAACATAAAACCCAGAAATGCAAACGCTTCAATTTTTCCAGCATTGAGTTCAGCCCTCCAGTATCAAATCAAATAGAACAAATGGTACCACCGTATAAATCAAATCAAAACAGAGCAGAAGATAAAGCCACCCTTTTACTGAACCAGTGCTGTAGTTCAACGCAGCAGAAACGCAGAGAACTCCTCCAATTAAGATTGGTATCAGCAGGGGAAAGAGCAGAATCGGAAACAGCAGCCGCGCATTAGCCAGCTGAACTGTCATTCCGTTAATCAGCGTTCCCACCGCAGCTAAACCCCAACTGCCGAGAAACAGCACCCCTATCAGCAGTCCAAACTGGGTTGGTCCAGCAGATTGAACATTGATCAGTACCCAAGCCAGGGGAACAAGGATCAGCTCCAGCAAAAGCAGCGAAGTTAAATTTGAAAGCATTTTAGCTAAAAAAACTGCCCCACGATCACCTACCGCCAGCAGAAGCGCACTTAACGCATCATTTTTCTGCTCAATGGCAAATGAACGCTGCAGGCTTAACGTCGAAGTGAAAAAAACACTGATCCATAAAACCGCTGCTAAAGCCCGATCAACCGGGACATCAGCCAGTTGAAAAGCAAAACTGAAAATTACCACCAGCATGATCCCAAAAACGAAAGTAGACAGTAAGTTATCCTGTGTGCTCAGCTCAGTCCGTAAGTCTTTGAGGTAGAGCAGCCAGATTTTGCGTCCATATTCAGTCACTTGCAACCCCTTCTTCTACCATCTTCCCACCCTCGATTTTGATTTCTCGACACTTCAATCCATCCAATAAGGTAAGGTCATGGGTGACCAGCACCTGCACAGTTCTTGGTTGATTTTCTGCTAACAGACCAAGCAGCAGTTCCCTTCCTTCTCTATCCAAACCAGTGAAAGGCTCATCATACAGTATTAAACGAGGTGTACTGACTAGAGTTCGGGCAATTGCCAGCCGCTGCTGCATCCCGCGGGACAGCACTGCTGCAGGTTCGTAGCGTGCTAACCACAAACCAACCCTAGTTAAAATCTCCTGAACGCTTTGGGGAGAATAGCAGTTATAGAGCTTAGCAAAAAAACTCAGGTTTTCCAGTACAGACAGGGAATCATAGAGCATCGGCTGATGGGACAGGTAACCGATTCTGCCGTGTTCCAAACCGTACTGCTCCTGATTCCAAAGAATCCGCCCAGCGGTCACCGTCATTAATCCAGCTATCATTCTGAGCAGCGTGGTTTTTCCCGCACCATTGGGGCCGGTAATAGCAATGAGATCTCCAGTTACTGCAGTAAACGAAATGTTACCAAGTATGATCTTTTCCTGAATCTGTTTACTCACGTTTTCAACAGCTAAGATATCACCCATTGCCGCGCCTCCGTCCAAAGCCAACGTCCTGCTTATTCATCTGCTTCATACTTCGATGGACATTGGAGCATTAACTTGCTCACCGCAAAATCCCACTGTTCATTAAACCGTCCCTCGACAATTACCTCATCTGCATGGGAAAAATTATCTGGTAAAACACCCTGATAATAAACGGTAAGCTGCTCCTCCTCGTCACTCAAGGTAAAAGTGAGCAGAGGAATTTCGGGTTTGTATTCTATACTGTCCTTAATCAGGGAACCTTTGATCCGCAGCTTTTGCATATTTGATTCCAGCGCTGCTGCTTCTTTAATCGTGTAGTAATAAGCTGCCGAGCCTTCTAAACCTTTAAAGGCCAAATACCCCAATAATAAAATAGGTATTAGCGCAAAAACTAAAAACTTTATTTTCTTTTTGTTCATTTTGTAACCCCTCTGTAAGTGGTGTAAAACATTTTTCCTGCCTTTTAATATTCTTGCATGCTGATGCTTATTCCTCCTTCAAAAAAACAGCCACTGGTTAGTGACTGTTTCATTTATCCGATTTTCCGCAACAGTTTTACCAGTGGGATTCCCAAGCCAAGGACAACCACTGCTTCGCTGACGGCAATACTGCCGACTACCAACCAATAAGGTTGGGCATAAATAAGATGCAGGTAAAGACTAATCAAAAACGCGTTCAGCACAATTGGTGATGCGTAGGCAATCCAGGAATGGCGATAGCGGTAAGTTACATACGCTGCCAGCAGTGAAACCAAGCTGCCGCCAATAATATCCCAAATTCCCACGTCTCCAAGCATATTGGACAGCAGAACTCCTACAAACACACCTGGAACTGCTTCTGGATATATGATCGGCAGTACTGTTAAAGCTTCAGCTGCCCGAAACTGAAGCGGTCCAAAACTAAAGGGATGAAGTATATAAACTAACACAACATAAACTGCTGCTATTAAAGCAGCCCGCACATATTTC
>JAAYLQ010000112.1 GCA_012521805.1 Bacillota bacterium | reverse complement strand
GGTTTCACCACGAAATGGGTCTGGTGGATTTAACGAAATATGAGGTCGGTCTTTTGCATCAATACTACGAAGTATGACTGAGGTCTATCAGGAGCGGTATACGCGGTCCGTACGTACCGTTCTGTGGGAGGAAAACTGCTAGGCTGATCACCTAGCGGTTACCTACTCGATTTGAGTTAAAAGCTTACTGCTGTTTGATTGCGGCCATCAGCTTTTGCTTGGTAAAGTGCCTGGTCGGCTCGATCTACTAATTGATTCATAGATTCCTTAAAATCAAATTGAGCAATACCCATACTGATTGAAATCGGACCGAGACCGGGAAAATCTGTATCAGCGATTATTCTCTGAAGGCGATCTGCTAGTTTTTTTGCTTCTGTTTTGGTTGTTTGAGGTGCAATAATCACAAATTCATCGCCACCGATTCGAGCTAAGAAGTCTGTTCTTCTTAAGTTGTTAATTAAAATCGCGGCCAATTTTTGCAGCGCATAGTCACCTACAATATGACCGTGGGTATCGTTAATTTGTTTAAATTTGTCTACATCCAAAACAATTAAGGATAAGGGGCTGTTGTTTCTGCGCGCGTGTTCCATTTCCCTGGGCAGGATCTTTTCATAGTAACTCCTAGTTATGGCACTGGTGAGGGTGTCGTAACGAACAAGATATTCTAATTGGCCTTGAACGTAACGCCGCAGCCAGACAAGGATTACTGCAGCCAGCATAAGGGTTGAGAAGGTTAAAGCAAACAAAAGCTTAGATTGAGTTAGGCGCTGTTCCGACAGATTTTGAATGGACAACACCGCGCTGTTGGCTGTATCCCAGATCTGTTCGCTGGCTGACAGCAGTGAGTGCTGCAGGTTTCCAGAGGGGCTGCTGCGGTGCTGCAGAATTGTTTGTTTAATCTGCTCCCACTGTAACCGCAGCTCAGTTAAGGCAGGATTATTTTGTTCGAAACGTAAATCTTGTAATGAAGCGTCAATACTGGACAGCAACTCGGCGTTTTCCACCCCGATCAATTCAAGCTTTAATAAGCGCTGGATTGATCCGCGGATCACCCCCAACCGATTAATCAGATCAGCTTCATTGAGCAGTGAGTAATTGATATATCCTGAGTACAGATCACCAATTCCAATGAAGATAATTAGAATAATGGTGATAAAGAACACTGCTGTTGAATTAAGTTTGCGGACGTTAAACATCTATTTCACCTCAAAAGCATAAAGCAGATAAATTCTTACGAACTTAGTAAGTTTCTCCACGGAGGTGAAATATCCTTTTTATAAATTATAAATTAAAACATGGTGAGTCAACTGGAGGTTTATTCAACCAATGGTTGTATTGTGGGTGAGTAAAGACATAGAATTTAAACCAGCAATTTCTGGTAAACAGCTGCACTTGGCAAGATAATGAAAATAAACAATGCGTGCAGGGAGTGGTTTAGATGTATAACATCTATGGTTTTGGGAGGCGGATCGCTTCCTATCGAAAGCTGGCTGGCTTGACTCAAGAAGAGCTTGCGGCAAGACTGAACATTACAGCTCAAGCGGTATCTAAATGGGAAAACGAAGTTTGTTTTCCGGAAATAACTATCCTTCCTCAGCTGGCACAAGAACTGAATACCACTATTGAAGAGCTGTTTGGCGGCAAGATAACCAACAATGGACAATCAGAAGGAGCGCCGTTGTGGTCGTTTCCGGAAGCAAAGGGAAAACTTAAACTGGTCCATACCTTTCAAAATGTAGGATGTTACTCAGACAAGGAAGTGGCGGTGACAACTGAAGATTCTGTTGTGTTTAAGGATGGCAGTAAAGCAGACTTAAGAAAACAAGAAATTACCAACAAAGGTTCGGGAAATATCTGCTTTGATTTTGCTGATGAGCATTATTTCTTTGTAAATGGTGATAGCGGTGCAGCTAGTACAGAGCTTAATGAAGTTTTTAGCGGAATCACCTCTTTGAATTTAGAAATCACCGTTGCAGATTTGCAAGTAGTGCGTTCAAAAGACAGTTATACCAGGCTGGAGGCTGTAGGCACCTCTGTTTTTATCGGCAGTATACAGGTTAAGCAAAATGGTACCCAGCTTTCTATCGCTCAAAAACTGCAGAACTATCAGCGCAATCCGGCTGATAAAATCAAATTAATGTTAGGACAGGATCTTGGCAGTGAGCTAACGGTTAGGGTGAGTGGTTCCGGCAGTGGCGATATTCAAGTTCCCTTTAAGAAAGCATCGGTTTGGGTCAGTGGTTCGGGAGATCTCAATCTCACCAACGTAGATTATTTAAGCTGTCGGATCAGCGGCAGTGGTGATGTTACAGTTAATAAAATTGGTAAAGCTGAGTTGGTGATCAGCGGCGCAGGGGATATTGAAGTTAATGAGATTACCGGTGATCTTGAGGTTCAGGTTAGCGGTGTAGGTGATGTCGAAATTAAATCTGGTAATATAGATACATTTAAAGCGAAAATTTCTGGCGCAGGGGATATCAATGCTCGTGGAGTGACCGCCCGGACTGCAAATATAACCTGCAGTGGGGTTGGGGATGTAGTGTTAGGCAGAGTGATCGAAGAATCGATAGAGAAGCACAGCCGGAAATCGTCAATAAAAATTCTCCAGAGGGGATAAGCCGTGCAGCTCAGTGGTGGGCGCTCTTTTAATCAGCTATTTGGCATTAAAGCATATCCGGTTCAATATATATATAAAAAGGGTATAAGTTGACAAAAGAGGAATAAGTAGACAAAAGAGGAATAAGTAGACAAGTTAGCAGCTGCATCAACAGATTAGATTTAATAATATTCGGAAGATAAATCCAAAAGGAGGGTGGCGGATGGCTTGGTATTGGTGGGTTGTGATTGTTGCGGTTGTGGCCATCATCGTCTACAGCTTATTTAAGAAAGATTAGTGAAGGTATCCGAAGAGACAGCCTTGAGTGAGGGGCTGTCTTTTCTCCTGCTGTCCTACCGATAATTTGCGAAACAGTACAGTGCGGCATAGATAATCGGCTGGTGGACTAGATAGATTTTCAGCGAATGGCGACCAAGAAATCTTAGGAAGCGGGCTCCGGGCAGTTTGTTCAACCTTGTCAAGGCTAACACGGGAAAGCGCCGCTTACCTTGGGGATAGCAGATCGACCCTACCCAAATACCAAGCAGTACCACCCCAAACCAGGGGAAAAGGGGATAATAATCAACCATAGACATGGTAGTTCTGCCTATCCCCAAAGGAAGAAGCCATGCCTGAGCAGTTGGCAGCTGTTTGAGATAATTGCTGGTTGCGATAACTGTGATTCCTGTTAATCCTGCCAAAATAGGCCTTGGTAAAAACAGCGGCGCAAGTATGATTGACACCCCAATAAGGTGCAGGATACCAAATAGGATATATTCATCCAATCCGATGTAAACTACTGCGGAAATCACTGCTGCCCATCCCAATAACTTTAATCCCCGAACTAGTAATTTATTTGGTTTGTTTGAACGGGAAAAGCTGATGGACAGGCAGATGCCTGTGATTAGCAAGAAGGACGAGCCAATTGTTTTGGCAGTAAGCTGGGGGTCGAAGGGGAAAATATCCCAAGTCACCAGATCAAAATAAGATAAGTCCCAAAAACCATGGTAAAGTACCATTGCCATGACACTTAATCCCCTCAGCAGATCGATCTCTGGAAATCGTGAATTAAGTCTACTGTTCATAAATCCTCCCCCCTTTCATTATAGCATTTTGGGACAGGATTTTTTTGCTTAAAAGTTGAAACGAAAAGTGAACATAGATTGTAAATTTGTAAGAAAGAAGATGAGGTTTTGATCACCATTTTATGTGACGTGGATGGCTGCCTAGTTCCTGGACGCAGGCAGGTTTGGGATTTTGCCGGACTCAGCGAGTTGGCTGAGCGGATTGAACAACGGGAATACATATTTGCTCTCTGTTCCTCAAGACCAGCTCCATTTTTAGAAGCAGTAGCTAGACAGCTGCTGATTTCAGCTTACTGCATTTGTGAAAATGGGGCACTGCTGTTTCACCCCCTTTCCAAAAATGTGCTGGTTAATCCCAGCATACCCCGGGAATACCTCACTGAGCAGGAACAGATTCACCGCACTCTTCTGGAACTTACAGCAGATACAGGCGCCGTCGTGGAAGTCGGCAAATTATATACCTTCAGCGTCAATACTCAAAATCCGGAACTGCTGCCGGAGTTAGAAACAGTTATTGCGGAGCGGTTAAAAGGAGCACCAATAGAAATCTCCAAATCTGCTCGCTCAATTGAAATTGCGCCCCTAGGTATTAATAAGGCTGAGGGCGTTCGTTTTTGGTGTGAGGTTACCCAAACCAACAGCACCGATATTTTAGCAGTTGGCGATACTGACAATGATCTGCCCATGTTTGCAGCAGTGAGGGCTTCCGCTGCACCTGCAAACTGTTCTGATCTTGTGCGCAGTACGGTAAATTATGTTTCTAATAAACCAATGGTGCAGGGTGTACTGGATATTTATCAGCGGGCGAAAGCGATAATGGAAGATAGATAGGGGTAGGTAGTTCATGGCTAAGTTACTATTAGGAATTGATATTGGTACATCAGCCTGCAAAGCAGCAGTTTTCACCAAGGATGGGGAAGTTATTGCTCAGGCGACCAGAGCGTATCAGGTTTATTATCCTGCTCCCGGTTGGGTTGAACAGGATCCTCTGGAATGGTGGGAAAAGGTTTGTCAAGCAGTCCAGGCTGTTTTAAGTGCGGAAGGTGTATCTGCAGACCAGATCGCAGCAGTTGGAGTTGATGGTCAAAGTTGGTCGACAATTCCTATAGATAAGAACGGCAGGGTGCTGCACAATACTCCTAACTGGATGGATAACCGTGCTTATGAGATAACAGAACGTGTGAAAGCTGAGATCGGTGAGGAACGAATTTTTGCAGTAAGTGGAAATCGTTTTGAGCCGACATACACTACTCCGAAAATCATGTGGTTTAAAGAACATAAACCAGAGATTTTTCGTCAAACAGCCGTTTTTCTGCAGAGTAACAGCTACATTGTTTTCAAGCTGACAGGCGCCATCTGTCAGGATTTATCGCAGGGTTATGGTCTGCATGTGTATAATATTAACAAAGGTGACTATGATGCTGAGCTGTGCAGCGAATTAGGAATTCCCATAGAAATGCTGCCCCAGCTTTACCCCTGCCATCAGATCGTGGGGACTGTTACTCCCCAAGCAGCGGCTGAGACAGGGCTGAAGCCTGACACACCAGTTGCAGCAGGCGGATTAGATGCGGCCTGTGGGACTCTAGGTGCGGGAGTAATTGCTCTTGGGGAAACTCAGGAGCAGGGCGGTCAAGCAGGGGGAATGAGTATCTGCATGGACTACGCTCAAGCCCATCCCCAGCTGATCTTAAGCAACCATGTGGTGCCAGGGATGTATCTGCTTCAGGGTGGAACGGTAGGTGGTGGAGGTACTTTAAGGTGGTTTAAAGAGCAGCTGGGAGCATATGAAACACAGCTGGAAAAAGAAACTGG
>JAAYLQ010000111.1 GCA_012521805.1 Bacillota bacterium | reverse complement strand
TGCCTAGCTTAGGGTACTCTACGAAACCCTGGGTGATAGCTCTACGGAACCTCAGCGGCTTCAGCACAGCTTTATGAACACCAATTGTGGCGAGGTCTCTCGCCTACTAAAGCTTGACGCGTACAAGGACTTTTGGTTCCTTGACATCTTTTTTTCAGTTCCTTATAATAGATGGGGCACATCGTGCATAGTAAGAAATACCAGATTAAAATCTTGAGAATAAATCCGGTAGCCCTCAGCCATATTAACCGTAAATTGAGGGTCATTACAGTGTTGGATAAAAGGAGAGGGTAGCCTGTGACACAGAAAGAAATCTTGTTGACGCCCGAGGGTTTGAAAAAATTAGAAAAAGAGTTGGAGACTCTGAAGACCGTTAAACGTAAAGAGGTTGCTCAGCGAATTAAGCAAGCGCTTGAGTTCGGTGATATCTCTGAGAATTCGGAGTATGATGATGCCAAAAATGAACAGGCCTTTGTTGAGGGTAGAATTATAGCTTTAGAGAAGGTACTGCGCAATGCTAAGGTAGTCCACGACGATGAGCATGCCGAAGGCGAGGCTGTTATCGGTCGCTGGGTTAAGTTAAAGGATCTTGAAACTGATGAAATTTTTGAATATAAAATTGTAGGTTCAGCCGAGGCTGACCCTGGGAATGCCAAGATTTCCAATGAGTCTCCTGTGGGAAAGGCATTGATCGGAAAAACTCCAGGAGCGGTTATCAATGTTGAGGTGGCTGATGGAGTACTGCAGTATGAACTATTAGAGGTTCGCCGGGAGGGATAAAGGTGGCGGGGGAGCACAATGAACATGAACACCAACTACCGTTAGATGAATTGATGAAAATACGTCGCGCTAAGCTTGACGAATTAAATGAGCTGGGAATTAATCCTTATGGAGAGAAATTTGAACGCACTCATTTAGCTCAAGAAATTATTGATAATTTTGATCAGTTGGCAGAAAGTGAAACCAAGATTGCCGGTAGAATTATGACCATGCGTACTCATGGTAAAGCATCCTTTGCTCATATCGCCGACGTTTCAGGCAGGATTCAGATTTACATCCGGATCAATCAAGTCGGTGAGGAGAAATACGAACTATTTAAGAAACTGGACATTGGCGACATTATTGCAATTCGTGGTCGAATTTTCCGAACAAAACGGGGCGAGATCAGCGTTGAAGTTTACGATTTTGCACTGATGGCTAAGTCTCTCCGTCCGCTGCCGGACAAATGGCATGGGTTAAAAGATGTTGAAATTCGTTATCGTCAGCGCTATTTAGATTTGATTGTCAATCCAGATGTCCGCAAAGTATTTGAAACCAGAAGCCGCATCATCCAAGCGATGCGGGATTACCTATTAGAGCGCGGCTTCCTAGAAGTTGAAACTCCAATGCTCAATGTGATCGCCGGTGGTGCTAATGCTAGGCCCTTTATCACTCATCACAACGCATTAGATATGGACTTATATTTGAGAATTGCACCTGAGCTGTACTTAAAGAGACTGTTGGTGGGTGGTTTTGAGAAGGTCTTTGAAATAGGTAAGAACTTCCGCAATGAAGGAATATCGACTAAGCATAATCCGGAATTTACTGCGGTGGAGATCTACCAGGCCTATGCTGACGCGGAAGATATGATGAAGCTTACCGAGGACTTATTTGCCTATGTGGCCGAAAAAGTATTAGGAACTACCGAAATTCAATTTGGTGAGCATACAATTTCCCTGGCACCACCCTGGCCCCGCCTGCCGATGCTTGAAGCTGTTAAGCAGTATGCAGGGGTAGATTTGACTGGTGTGGATGCTGAAGAAGCGCGCAGATTAGCAAGATCTAAAGGTTTGGATATTGAACCAAATGCTTCTTATGCGAATGTTTTAGAAGAGCTGTTTGACGAATTTGTTGAGCCAAACCTGATTCAACCGGTGTTTATTACTGATCATCCAGTAGAGGTATCTCCACTAGCAAAGCGCAGGAAGGACAATCCCCAATTAACAGAAAGATTTGAGCCGGTGATTGTTACCTGGGAAATGGCCAATGGCTTTTCAGAACTTAACGATCCGATTGATCAGGCTCAGCGATTCCGGGACCAAGCAGCTCAGCGTGAGTCTGGAGATGAGGAAGCCCATATGATGGATGAAGATTATGTCACAGCGCTGGAGTATGGTATGCCTCCAGCTGGAGGGCTCGGTATCGGGATCGATAGAATGGTTATGCTGTTTACCAATTCCCAATCCATTAGGGATGTGATCCTGTTTCCCCATATGCGCCCGCGCACAAAAGCTGATTCACAGGAATAAGATCAATGCACCAGAAAAACTGTAACAAAATCAGAAAAAATACTTGCAAACTGTGCGTGGACATGGTATAGTTAGTAATGCACCACCCAGATTAACTAATGTTACCAAATCGTTAGTAATCTGGGTGCTGCATACTTTAACAACTGTTCATGATGTAAGAATGTACCAATTGACATTCCCATCATCAGCTAGTATAATTAGAAACTGTCGCCGCAAGAACGGCGCACCAACAACCAGCTGCAAAACAGAATGTTAGAAAATGGTTGTTGACATCACACAAGCTTGTGTGATAAGATATA
>JAAYLQ010000110.1 GCA_012521805.1 Bacillota bacterium | reverse complement strand
GTTTTCCTGTGCCGAAGTTTGCCCACATCCCAATGATATTAGGACCAGATAAAACTCTGCTGAGCAAGCGGCATGGGGCAACCTCAGTCACCCAGTTCCGCGATGAAGGATATCTGCCGGATGCAATGGTTAACTACCTTGCGCTGTTAGGCTGGTCATATGATGATTCTCAGACAATCTTTAAGCGGGACGATTTAATCCGAAAGTTTGCTTTAGAAAAGGTCTCAAAAAATCCAGCTGTGTTTGATATTACCAAACTGCAGTGGATGAACGGAGTTTACATTCGCGATCTGAGTTTAGACGAGTTTTACCAAATAGCACTGCCGCTGTTCCAGTCTTGGGGGTACATTTCTGAGGAGGTGACTTCTGAGGAGGAAAGCAGGTTAAAAGCGATTTTAGCAATTCTGCAGGAAAGGGTCAAGCTGTTATCGGAACTGAAGGAAGCCAGCTATTACTTCTTTGAGGATGAGCTTCGTTATAACGAAAAAGCCCTCAATAAAGTGCTTTTTAAGGAGGGAGCAGCGGAAGTTTTAAATGCGCTGCTGCCAGAACTCTTAAATGTTAAAGACTATACCCAGGAAAATCTGGAGCCGCTTTTCCGTAAAGTTCAGGAGCAGTTTGACTGCAAACTGGCAGCTGTGATTCAGCCGGTTCGGGTAGCAGTGACTGGTACCAATGTCAGCCCTGGTATTTATGAGGTGCTGGCGCTGTTAGGACGAGCCAAAACATGTGAGCGGATCAAAGATGCCCTGGCTCTGATCAGACAACATCAGGAGGGAAACTAAATGAAAGTTGATGTGAAGTGGACTGGTAAAATGGGTTTTACCGGAGTTTCTGCCAGGAATCAACAGCAAGTGCAGATGGATTCCTCCGCCCAATTCGGGGGAGAGAATTCTGGTGTATCTCCTATGGAGATGGTGTTGGCAGCCCTTGCAGGCTGTTCGGGAATGGATGTGGTGAGTATCCTGAATAAAAAGCGGGTTGAGTTCACCGGCCTCACGATCAGCGTTGAGGGGACGAGAGCATCAGAACATCCTAAGGTTTTCACTGATATTGATGTAGTTTATACGTTTTCCGGTGAGAATCTGGAGGATAAGCAGAAGGCATTGGAGGACAGTGTGCGGCTGTCTATGGAGAAGTACTGCTCAGTAGCAGGTATGCTGGCTAAAACTGCACAAATAAATTGGCAGGTTAGAGTTGAAAACTGATTAAAAATATAGATTTACAAAGCTGACAAACCATGTTATAATAACAGATGTGATAAGCTCCCATCGTCTAGGGGCCTAGGACACCGCCCTCTCACGGCGGAGACAGGGGTTCAAATCCCCTTGGGAGTACCAAGACAATAAAAAAAGCCACCCACTGGGTGGTTTTTTGTTATCCCCAAGCATATACATATTCTGAAGCTACAAGCGAGGGGATAACTATGATTCGCTGTCTAGTTCTCGCCATCCTGACAGCAGCCAATATTGTGTTGATTATTCTCAGCATCTGCGACTGGCGCAGGCTGTACCTTACAGATCATGCGCTCCAAATTGTTTTGTTGACCCACCGGCTCTGTATTCCCCTGAAATGCATCAGGGAGCTTTTGTTTCGCATTCACCAATCCGGTCAGGTGTATTTTTACATCAAGACGGATCACTGCATTTACTGTCTTGGCACTTTAAAGTGCCTCAGGTTCAGGCGCCATGTTTTGGCTCAGCTTGCTACTGCAGTTGGTATGACATGGGAAAATACAGCTAAGTACTTTGCAGCACCAGAGCAACAAACTGCTGATAATTAATACAGCGGTGTTCAGGATACTGCTGGGTAAACCACTCCTGCAGCTTCCTGTCTTCGGTAACAAATAGGTCGCAGCAGCTTGCTGCAGTATGGGCTATGATTTGATCTGCCCTGTGCTTGCCGCTGCTCGCAGGCAGGGTAATCGGCGGAACAACCTGCCGGGGAATACTGGCAATCAGCTGCCGTTTTTTCTGATCCTTGATGCTTGCAATCTCCTGCTCCTGGATCTCGCAGGTAACCAGCTGAATTGAACCGGCAGCAGCCTGCCATACCTCTGGAAAATATTCGTCAGTAATTAATTTGTCAAAAATATTGGTATCAAGCATAATTTGTTTCATGAGCATAGTATCACCAAAATTAATTTCTTTGTCAAGCTTAAGTAATAGCAGGAAGTTTGAAACGAAAACAGAATTTAAGATACAAGAGCAGTGAATACTTCACTGCGTTAAAACGGGAGGAAGTCGATTGCTTTGACACGTTTTTATAATTGGCTGCGGTTCTGGGTGCTGTGGATTATCAGTTCGGGATTGAACTTTATGATCTTGTTCACTATTCGTCAGTTTTATATGACTGATGATCTGCATTCCGACTATTTTAAAACTGTAGCCGGCCCCATCGATAATTGGGTGGCTTTTATCGGGATCTTTTTTTGTGTATTGTTGATTTATCTGCTGAACGCCTTTTACAAAGAAGCGGAACTGATAAAAGCCCGCTTTGTCTTTGTCAGCAGCCTGCAGCTGTTACTGCTCGGGATTTTTAGGCTGGCGACTGCGCCGTTTGCCCTCAAATTTGACGCCACCTTCCAGCTCACCCATGGATATATCTTGGTTTCCATCGGTGCGTTAGTGCTCAGCGTAGTACTGCTGTGGCTGACAGCCAGAAATAATAATGAATCAATGCTGGGCATGATTAAGCGACTGATGCGTATCCATCGTGATAACAAATATTGGTAGGCGAATCGACCTCGGTTAAAAGCGAGGTCGATTAACTTTATAGCTGCGGGGAATCCCCATGCTCCCAGTTAAGTTGATCCTGGTCTTGCTGCGGAGACTGCTCACCGCCTGAACGTAGACCGCCAGCACTTTCTGGGCCATTTCCCGACTGCTGAGGTTCTCTACCGCATAAGCTCGACTAAAACGCTGCAGCCTTCTGATCCGCTTGCGGTTAGCTGCCAGACTGGAAAGATCCTCAAGGAGTCTTTTAAATCTAAAGCGTCCCTGATTGCCGGAAAAATCGAAATCAGGTTCCTGCACCAGCTGGTGATCAATAATTCCGTCGTATCTGGTATTCATCAGCAGTACCACACATCCCGCTGCCAGGGCTTCTCTGGCGGTGCGCCCACAGCCTACCACGATATTAGCTCTGCCCAACAGCTTTTCAATGTTGGTCTGCCACGGCATGAACTCAGCTTCAACAGGAGGCTTCCAGTTACCCACGATCGTTAGGCTCATGTTAGGAATCTGGGCCACTGCGTCTGCTAGTTTCTTGATAGGCTCCACTTTTGACCAGTCCAGCCGGCCAACGTAGTAGACATTGAGTTTAGTTTCTTTTTTAGCAGGAGTAAACCGCTCGATATCGACGCCGTTAGGTATGATCACAATTTTTTCTTCGAACCGATCTTTAATTTCTGCAGCAGAATTAGGACCCACTGCAATAATCTGCTCTGCACCGGCAAGTGATGCCCGATATTTGGGATGGGAAAACCCCAGTCCATGGCAGGTAACAACATAGGGGACCCGATTTTGCTGGGCGATGCTTTTGGTGAGGTCAAAAATCGTAGAGCTGTGGGAATGGATGATATCGGGCTGGAACGACCGTACAATCTGATTCAACCTCACCTTATTGTTAGTGTTATGGTAAACTACACCGGCTTTCTTCAGCTGCGGTCCGTAGTGGGATTGAAACAGGGTGGTGTGAATGCCGGTTAAAATTAGTTCAGTTGGATGGCCAAGCTTTTGCAACTGGATTGCTAAATCAAGCACATGAGTCGATTGGCCGCTTAAAAAAAATTCGGTAGTTAACAGGATTCTCATAATGGACCTCCGTGTTAGAACTACCATTAGTTTATGCAGTGCTTGTAGGCGTTGATATTAACTGCGCCTGAGAATCAGGAACAAACCGAGGATAATTAAAATAATTGACCAGATTACCTGCCACGAAAGATGGGGGATAAACCGGTGCAGGATCAGCAGTCCGCCAGTGATGATCAGGATGATTCCGAAGTTGCGGGCGTTGGAGTTGCTCGACTCTCTTACCACACGATTAAAGGAGTCCCGGACTTTGTCCACCACAGCTGCTGATCGATTTGCGTTGGTATAGGGATCTTCTGGAATGATAAAAAGGGCAAGGAAATAGAGGACAATCCCAATCCCGTTAGTCAGGGCAAGGAGCACCCACAGTAAACGGACTATTGTTGGATCTACATTGATGTATTCTGCGATTCCGCCGCAGACGCCTCCGATAACCTTATCTTTAGATAAATACAGACGCTTCGGGTCCATGTTTTACTGCTCCCTTCATGGATATTTCCCTTGATTTATTCAATAATCAATTGGCGATTCCTTTCTAGGATTTAAAAAAGCTGGATCGAAATGCCAAAGCCTATTTTAGTAGAGTTGTTTAGGATATGTTTAAGGGATATGATAAAATAATCCATTATTTCTGCTCTGACAGTACCGTAAGGCACTTGGTGGCCGCAGTGATAGCCGCCTTCGATCGTGATTGCTGTCAGCGGTAGATTTGAGTTAAAACGGTAACCCAACCCTAATTCCAGAGCTGATGTTCTAAAATCTAAGCTGCTGTTAATTGAGATTTTATCGCCAATGCCCAGGACATAACTGGCTGCTAAATTAGACAGCACCAGGTGAGAAGTAAAATTGGTTCCAGCCGGAAGGAGATGGCTGATATCAGAATCTACATATTCATAAGGACTGGTGCGGACCGCATTAAACAGATCCGCTGTAGAGGCCATGCCGATTCCGTAGCGGTTGTTTTCTGGATCCCACTTACCAAATTCTGCAATGGCTAGTTCCCTCACCTCTGGATAGAGAACCGCTTTCCTGCCAACGCCCTCTTTGGGGATTTGACTGCGGTGAATATAGACATGATAAAATTCGGTGCTGATCTCAATACCGTCCTCCTGGGCTACTTTCGCTAAGGCTTTTGCTAAGGTTTTGTGGTCTGGGTGTGAATCTAATATATGGACTGTCCGATGGATGCTGCCGGGATAACGAAGCGCAAAGTAGCGCATAATCGCCTCTGCAGCAGTTTGGGGGATGCCCCCATCAGGATAGTCTAAGAATACTACCTGGTCCTGGTTTACACTCAGTGCAGCTAGGGCTGCTAGGGTTTCGGCGACCCTTGCTGCACCAAACTCTTCTCTGCTGAGGTGGTATATATTGCCGTCCGGTCCCCGTAAATTGTAACGGGCTAACGAATTACTACCCTTGGTGAAGTAAATAAAGTGATTGCTGCTGCCGGCGAGGACCGACTGATAAATGCTGTCAGCCATTCCCAGGGTTTCGTCATCGGGATGGGGTAGATACCAGAAAATGGTATCGGCAGCTGCTCCGGACAGGGGAAATACAGCGATAATCATCAGGATAAGTAAACTCGATTTTATTAGGCTACGTCCCATTAAAAACCCTCCCTGCGCAGTCCAAGGCGCCAAATTGCCTCGGAGTCAGCTGCAAATTCCAGCCCGAGGTATAAATCAAGGGGATAGAGACCGAAGAGCTGAAATTCTGATCCGACACCCACTTGATAATCAGCTGAAAGCTCCCACTGCTTAAGGGGTGTCTCGACAGCCACCCCTCCGAAAAGATAAGGCCTCACTAAAGTTACTTCCATCAGCGGATAATGTTCTGGAGTTGGATAAAACTTGAGCAGACTTTCAAGCTCGCCGATCATGCCTGACTGCCCGTTTGGCATTGTCAGGGTTTGGGCAGAGCTGAGGTTCCAGCGATTGGTGCTGATTAAACCAGCGTGAGCTAGGCGGACCTGCCACAGGTAATCTCCGTTAATTTGATAAGCGGCAGTTAACTGTGCCTGTTCTCCCAAGGGCAGAGCCGCTTTAAAGCCGATCTGTGTTTTGGCGTCCGGACGCACAAACAGCTCTCCCTGCGCGATATTTGGCTTATGCCAGCCGACAAAGAATTCATGGCTGCTGGATTTTAGGGGAAAGCCGCGGCGGTAACCAAAATTGAACCAGCCTAAACCGCCGTTTTGCAACCGGAATCCAAGCTTAAACTTCTGGTCTTCTCGGCCGATCCAGTCAAGCTGTGGCATAACCGCAAAGGGTCGTGGTGTATCGGCTGCTGCCTGCTCAGCTTTTTTGAGAACTGCAGCTAGCTCTGCATCAGAGTAGCCAGGTTGGCTGTACGGCACAAACTCAAAGCTGGGATCATGCTGAAGCACGGCGGCTTTAATTTGGTCCATGTACTTGAGACCGGCTGCGTATCCCTGTTCAATAAAAAACTCTGCCTTTTGATAGTCCATATATGAATCGTATTTCACTTCTGGCACAATAATTACATCTGCGGCTTGGGTGTTGAGTTCAACATAGCCATCAATCATAAACCACATGGTCAGCTGCAGATTATTAAGGATGCTGTCGTAGTTAATTGTTTCCAGTTCTTTTTTGACATCAACACCGATAATAACATCGGCGCCCAATTCTTCGGCAACATTGACCGGCACCGCATTTTTCATGCCGCCGTCAACATAATACAATCCGTCAATGGAAACTGGCTGGAACAGAGCGGGTATGGACATGCTGGCTTGGACCGCAACAGCGACGCTGCCTTCGTGCACCGCTTTTTCTGTGCCGGAAACCAGCTCAGTAATCACAGAATAAAAAGGGATCCCCAGTTGATCAAAGGATTTGTGCGTCAGCAGCGTATCCAAATACCGCTGCAGTCTGGTAGTATTGATCAACCCTCCTTTTGGTGGAAAAGTAACATCAATTAAGGAGGCTGTGTCGAGATTGGCAATAATTGTTTTCATATTGTCTACAGAATAACCAGCGGCGTATAGGCTGGAGACAATACTGCCCATACTGGTGCCCACCAGCATGTCGATGGGAACTCCATGTTCCTCAAAGGCCTGGATTAAACCGATATGGCTGAATCCTCGGGCTGCACCGCCGCCTAAAACTAGAGCTACTCGTGGCGGTTGAGCTGCGTTTACAGATAACGTGATAGAGAAAATAAACAGCAAAAGCAGGATTTGAGTTCGAATTTTACTGCTCACAAGTTTTCATCTCCTAAAAGGTCATGATCTGGGTTAACATAATATTGTATTTCTTGCATTTAGGCAGGTAATCCTGCTAAGGCAATTATTGCCTGAGGCGGTATTCTGAGCAGGATTATTTTAGTTTGAAATTGAAGATTACACTACAGCATAAAATTGACTGTTTTTGCTAACAGTAGACATACTAAAGGTAAAGGAGGAAGGGTTGTGGGACTTTCCGATAAAACGCGCATGTTTTCGGCAGTGGATGCGGAAAACATTGATATAAAAACAATACTAAAGCAGGTCTGTGCTGCTTTGGAAGAAAAGGGCTATCGGCCGCTAGATCAAGTTGTTGGTTATCTGTTAACTGGCGATCCTTCATATATTACCTCTCATAATGACGCTAGAATAAAGATCCAGCAGATTGAACGGAACGATCTGCTTGAAGAGATCGTAGGTTCGTACTTGAGAAATTTGGAATGAGAGTGGGGGGTATAGATGGCTAAGCTAGTAATTCAGGGTGGAAAAAGACTCCAAGGTGAAGTAAAGATCAGCGGGGCAAAAAACAGTGCCCTGCCGATTATTGTAGCAGCGGCCCTTGCAACCGAGGGCGAATGTGTTTTAGATAATATTCCAAAGGACAGTGATGTGGGAACGATCTGTCTGATTCTGCGCAGTTTAGGTGTGGAGCTGTGGTTTGATCAGGAAGGGAAACTGCATGTGGTTGGCTCTACTTTAAACAAATATCAAGCACCGTACGATTTGGTGCGCAAGATGCGGGCATCATTCTATACTGCTGGCTTATTGTTGGCCCGGATGGGGAGAGCAGAAGTTCCTCTGCCGGGCGGCTGTGCAATTGGATCCAGGCCGGTAGATTTTCATATCCGCGGTTTTTCCCAGATGGGAGCAGATATCACTATTGAGCATGGATTTATGAAAGCCACCTGCGATAAGTTGATTGGAACTAATTATTACATCAACCGCTCCAGTGTAGGCACTACTATGAACTTGATGATTGCTGCAACTCTTGCGGAAGGAACAACCGTGTTGGAAAACTGTGCCAAAGAGCCTGAGGTTGTTGATTTAGCGATTTTCCTAAACGGAATGGGAGCTCAGATCCGCGGTGCTGGCACCGATATTATCCGCATTGAAGGGGTAGAAAAGCTGCGGGGGATTGAGTACACGATCATTCCTGACCGCATTGAAGCGGGTACATATATGTTTGCTGCGGCGATTACCGGTGGCGATGTTTTAATTAAGGATATTGTGATTGAGCACCTCCGCTCGCCCCTCAGCAAGATTGAAGAAGCGGGAGTGGTAGTTGAAAAGGGTGCCACAGAAGTGCGGATCATCGCACCGGAAAGATTAACAGCGATTGATCTGGAGACTGCACCTTATCCCGGATTTCCCACTGATCTGCAGCAGCCTTTGGTGGCCTGTATGACTGTTGCTGATGGTACCAGTGTAATTACGGAGAATATTTTTGACAGATTCCGCTATGTGGATGAGCTGAGGCGCATGGGCGCAGATATTAAGGTGGAGCGGGAAACAGCAATTGTCAGGGGAGTTCCCCAGCTGACGGGAGCTCCGGTAGAGGTTACAGATCTCCGCGCTGGTGCGGCGCTGGTGATTGCAGGTTTGGCCGCTGCTGGTACAACCGAAATTTACGGACTGGATATTATTGATCGCGGTTATGAGCGGTTGGAGGACAAACTGCGGGGGTTAGGAGCAGATATCAAGCGGGTCGAAACCCATGAAGGCATTGATGCTTTCGCTCAGATTGAAACTAGAGTGTGACAAGAGGGGAGAACCCCCTCTTTCTTTTATTCAGCACTGCCCGCTTTTACATCTAGCTCTAGTGCGGTGGTTTCAGCAAGAACCAGATATTTCAGGTATAATGTGTAGGGCTGATCATTGATATAGATTACCCGTCCATCAATGATTGTGCGGATCAGGTTTGGATCCAACTTGTTGAGTTCCTGCCCAATCAGTTCGTTTAACAGCTGCCGGGCGGCATCGCTAATTTTCAGAACAAGATAGGGATCTTTGATATTCAGTCCTATCTTGAGATCCTGCACAATTCGAGACCGCTGATCCGCGAGACTGCTTTCGAGTTTTTCGATGCGGCTGTTGCGCTCACTTAATTCGCTGTAAAGCGTCTCCAATTCAATCGCCTTTTGATCAATCATGGCACCGGAATAGAAGATGCTTGCGGTCACACCGATAATCAGTCCCAGGAAAAAACAGGCTGCTCCAAACAGCAGCAGCTGTCTGTCAACGACCCAAAAGTTCATCCTATTCTCCTCCGGTTAAGGTGATAATCAGCCAATAACCTGTGTATGCCCCGCAGAGTGCACTGACAATGATCACCAACTGCCGCACAAGGGCCAGCAGTTGTCCGTCAAACAGGCTGCTTTCGATCACGCGGATAGTGGGAAATGTACCGCCGATAGCCACCACAATTGCCCAGATCCGGTATACTTTCACCAGTTCCCGCATCATGTTAAACGGTGAGGCATTAGTAAAAAAGGCGGCAAATGATCCGATTACAGCACCTCCAACTAACACACCAAATGCTGAGAAAAAAGCTAACAGGATTTCACGGGAAACTCGCAGAAACATACAAAGGATCACCTCATGCATCTATATGCTGGTGGTGGTCTAAAAATGTGAGGGGATTCTCATGTTTGTGCCACTGCACATTCACAGCGAATATTCATTATTAGAATCATGCATCAAGATTGATGCTTTGGTAAAACAAGCCCGAGCTTTTGGTTACCGAGCTTTGGCTTTAACAGATCACAACACCATGGCTGGATTGGTGGAGTTTTATCGCTGCTGTCAGGCAAATGGATTGAAACCAATTCTCGGGATCGAATTGGATCTAGCCGGTTTGCCAGGGTGTGAGCAGATCGTACTGCTTGCTGAGAACAACAGCGGTTATCAAAATTTGTTGATTCTTGCGTCAGCTTCTAAACCAGTGGATCTCCAAACTCTGCAGCGCCACACTCAGGGTCTGATTGGATTGGTTAATCTGCAGAACAACCCTGATGTCCAAGGGGATTATCAAAAGCTGGCGCGGCTGTTTGCTAAAAACAGTCTTTATCTTGAGCTCCAAATCAGCAGTGCGGAGGATAGACAGAGAGCCAAGAGTCTGTATCAAAAGCTTCCGCCAGAAGTATTTGCCGCTGGAACCCGCCTTTCTTATTTAGAGCCAGGACAAAAACAGCTCCTTGAAGTGATTAGGCAGGAAAAAATTGGTTCTCTGCCGCTGCTGCCACCCCAGCAGATGGCCGCTTTGTATCGGGATTTTCCCCAAGCTGTGGACAATACTGTCCTGATTGCCAAGCGGTGTTCTGTTAAACTTGAAGCGGAGACAACTTATCCGAAGCTGCCTGAGCCTTACGATTTAACCGCTTTAGTATGGGAAGGGGCAGCCAAGCGCTACCAGCGGATCAGTCCAAAGGTAGCTGAGCGGATTAATTATGAGCTGGATGTAATCACGTCCATGGGATTAAGTGATTACTTTCTCATTGTTTGGGACATTGTCCGCTATGCCAAAGCAGCTAAAATCCCGGTTGGGCCGGGACGGGGTAGTGCGGCAGGAAGTATTGTAGCTTACTGTCTGGGGATAACCAAGATCGATCCCATTGCCCATAATCTCTTTTTCGAGCGCTTCTTAAATAAAAAACGCCGCAACCTGCCTGATATTGATCTGGATATCTGTCATGAGAAACGGGAACAGGTAATCAATTATATTATCCAGCGGTTCGGCAGGGACCGGGTGGCAAAAATCGGAACTTATGGCACTTATGGTTATAAAGGTGCTGTAAATGAAATAACTAAATTATACGGTTCGGCTGAGCCGGAGTTGGTGCAGCAGTTAGTAGGTTTAAAGCAGTACTTTTCCACCCATGCCGCCGGCGTGGTTATTACACCAAAGCCGATTACCACTTACAGCGGCGTTAATCAAGTGGACGGCATGTGGGTCACCCAATTAGCGATGGATGATCTAGAATATCTTGGTGTGCTGAAAATTGATTTTCTTGCTTTAAGAACCTTGACTATCCTGAAAGATATTGAGGCAGTGGTGCAGCAGCAAGATCCGGATTTTAGTTTGGACCTGATCCCCGCTGCTGATCAAAGGACCTTCTCGCTGTTAGAACAGGGTCTGACCCTGGGCATTTTTCAATTAGAAAGCCGCCTCTTTCAGGAGCTGCTGCCTCAGGTTAAACCCCGCTCTTTTCAGGATTTGGCAGCGCTGCTGGCGTTGGGAAGACCGGGACCTCTGAAACAGGTGCCGCTGTATATCCGCCGCCGCGAGGGTGTGGAACCGATCCAGTATCTGCATCCTAAGCTGGAATCAATCCTGTCGGAAACCTATGGTTTGATTGTCTATCAGGAGCAGGTAATGCAGGTTGCCCATGAGATTGCTGGATTAAGTTTGGAGGAAGCAGATCTGCTCCGGACCGCAATGAGCAAGAAGGACCATCAGGTTATGCAGGAACTGCGGACAAAATTTGTGGCCGGCTGTCAAGCCAATGGCCTCAGTTTTCGTGCAGCTAACGAACTATTTCTGCAGATAGATCGATTTGCAGACTACGCTTTTAATAAAGCCCACAGCACTGCCTACGCGTTAATTACTTGGCAGGCTGCCTATTTAAAGGCAAATTACCCGGTTGAATTCTACACTGGTCTGCTGCGGTATACCGGGACCATCGATAAGCTGGGTGAGATTTACCGGGAATGCCAGCTGAGGGGGATTAGGGTGCTGCCGCCGGACATTCGTTTTTCGGAAGCGGCTGCCAGCCTAGAAGCAGAATCCCTTCGGATTGGCTTCGGCAATCTTAAGTATTTTGGTGAAGCCCAAGCACGAAAACTGGTGCAGGAGCGGCAAAACCAGGAGTTTACCAGCATATTCGATTTGTTTCAGCGGGTGGATCTCCATCTTAATGCAAAGTTAGCTTTGGCTTATTCCGGAGCCCTGGACTGCTTTGGTGATCGGAGGACAGTGCTTGGACTGATAGCCAAGCTGGAACGGCAGACTCTTAAGGAACAGAGTGATCTGGATCTGCTGGAAAAAGAAAAGGAAATGACAGGTATTTACTTATCTGGACATCCAGCAGAGCGGTGGTATGGATTCCTGGAACGCCTGAAACCTAGTTTAGGAGCTTATGCTGCTGGTCATATTAAAAATGTCAGTGAAAGCGGGCAGGGTTTAACAGGTCTGCTCGAAGGTGAGCATCAACGGTGGCAATTTCTGTTGCCAAAAGGCAGTAATTTATGGCATGATTTGATTGAGGAAGATTCTTTGGTGGCACTGTATGGGAAATCTGGCAAGAATCAGATTATTGTTGACCTAGTTCTACCTCTAAAGCCGATGCTGTTGATTAAACCGAAGGCTGAAACCTTGGTTCAGCTGAAAAACATTCTCCTCAGTTCCCAGGGGAATACACCAGTATTGTTTGTCTTTGGTCAAGACCTGATCCAGTTAATTGATCCCAGCTTGTGGATTAGCCCTGAGCCTAAGGTGGTCGATTCCTTAATTGAGCTGGTGGAGTTTGCTCACTGGATTGACCCATGGCAAAGCAGGGTTTTCCATGCTAATCTGGAATTTACCCATGGCAGGCAGGAAATGGGAGGAGGAAATTAAAGTGAACGAGAACAAGGTGCGAGGCGTTAATGAACATAACTACGTGATGATTCAAGCCTTAGAAAATGGTGTAACTATCTTCGGTTTAACTAGGGGAGCAGATACTAAGTTTCATCATACCGAAAAGTTAGACCAGGGCGAAGTGCTGATTGCTCAGTTCACCTCCCACACTTCAGCGATTAAAGTTCGCGGCAAAGCTAAAATTTTTACTGGAATTGGCGTCACCACCTCGGGTTCGTAAGCTGTAAGCTGTGATAAGGAGGAGTTACCATGTGGACTGTAGTTTATGTTGCCCCAAACCGTGCAGTAGCCGATATGATGAAAGAGCTGTTGGAACAGGAAGGCTTTGTGGTGATGCTGCGTCCGATCGGAGCTCCCCATATGGGTGCCTCGGGCAGTGTGGAAATTTTGGTTCCTGATTCCGAAGTAGAAGAAGCTCTGGAGATTATCGCCAGTTCGTTTGGGAATTAGGGTGCTGAGGCACTGAATTTGCATTAGAAGGTGATTGGATGTTACGTGTATTCCGTAGTAAGCCAAAATATGCTACAGTAAGATCGAGTGCTCCTGATGGGGAGCGCCGGGATGGGGATCCTCTATGGGTGCGCTGTGACAGCTGTAGTTCACTGATTTATAAAAAAGAGCTGCACAAAACCCTTTATGTGTGTTCCCACTGCGGTTTTCACTTTCGAATGTCAGCATGGGAAAGACTGCGGATGCTGGTGGATGAAAACTCGTTCCAGCCAGCAGAACCTTTGGTTTCAGTTAACCCTCTAGGCTTTCCAGGATACGAAGAGAAAATTGCCCAATCCCAGGAAGCACTCCAGCTGGATGATGGGATTTTAATTGGTGAAGCCAAGATTCAAGGCCACAGCTGCGTGCTGGGGATTATCGATTTTGGTTTTATCGGCGGCAGTATGGGAAGTGTGGTTGGGGAGCAGATCACCCGCGGTTTTGAATATGGGATTGATAAACAGCTCCCGGTCGTCATTATATCGGGTGGCGGCGGTGGAGCGCGGATGCAGGAAGGTATCTTCAGTTTAATGCAGATGGCCAAAACGGCACAAGCGGTCGGGAGATTTAGTAAAGCTGGCTTATTTTATCTTTCGGTGCTCACGCATCCAACCATGGGGGGAGTTTACGCTAGCTTTGCATCCCTTGGTGATATTATTCTCGCCGAACCCAAGGCTCTAATTGGGTTTGCCGGGCCGAGGATTGTGGCCGAAACTACGCGGCAGCAGCTGCCTCCAGATTTTCAAACGGCAGAGTATGCTTTGAAAAACGGCATGATTGATGGTATTGTACCCCGATCTGAACTGAAAGATACCATTGGTAAACTTTTGAGTTTTCATTTATGAGGTGAAACAAGTGCCGACAGTATTTGACTGGGAAAAGCCACTAGTGGAACTAGAAGCCAAAATTCAAGAACTCCGCAGCTTTGTCTACGAGCAGGGGCTTGATTTTAAGGATGAGCTTAATGAGCTGGAGCGAAAAGCAGACAAGCTGCGCAAGGAAATTTATGAGCGGTTAACTCCGTGGCAGCAGGTGAGAATGGCACGCCATCCGGAACGACCAACTACCGCGGATTACATAAAATTAGTTTTTGACGACTTTGTTGAGCTCCATGGAGATCGCAAATATGGTGATGACCAAGCAATTATTGGTGGAATTGCTGCCTTTGAGGGGGAGCCGGTAACGGTAATTGGTCCCCAGAAAGGGCGGGATACTAAAGAGAATATTTCCCGCAATTTTGGTCTGCCCCATCCGGAGGGCTACCGCAAAGCACTGCGCTTGATGAAGCAGGCGGAAAAGTTTAAAAGACCAATTATTACGTTAATTGATGTAGTGGGGGCCTATCCAGGAATTGGTGCAGAGCAGCGGGGGCAGGGTCTGGTTATTGCCGAGTGCATTGAGCAGATGTCTTTTTTAGAAGTACCGATTATCTGCATTATTACTGGTGAAGGCGGCAGCGGCGGTGCTTTAGCTATTGGTGTGGGGGATCGAATTTTAATGCTGGAACATGCATGGTACTCAGTGATTTCTCCTGAAATGTGTGCTACAATTTTATGGAAGGATCCAAATCGGGCCCCGGAAGCGGCTGAGTTGTTAAAATTAACTTCCACAGATCTGTTAAAATTTGGTATTATTGATGATGTTATAACCGAACCGCTCGGGGGAGCCCACCGCGACCATGAGGGAACAGGCAGGCAGATTAAGGCATTTTTGCGCCGATATCTATCGGAGGTAAAAAAGATCCCCACTGATCAGCTTGTAGAGCAGCGCCTTGAGCGTTTTCGCAAAATCGGTCACTTTCAAGCTGTGCAGCTGGAGGAAAGCCGAGTAAAACTATAGAAGGTGAGAACCGGCATGACTAGACGAATTGGAATTTTAACCAGTGGCGGAGATGCTCCGGGAATGAACGCGGCTGTGCGTACTTTAGTGCGAGCAGCCTTAAGTTTTGACATGGAGCCTTATGGAATTTACCGCGGTTATCATGGGCTGATTAATGATGAAATCGAGCCTTTAAACAGCGAGTCCGTGTCCGGGATCATTCAGCGCGGCGGTACTATACTAAAAAGTGCCCGCTCTCAGGAATTTATGACCCCGGCTGGGATTGAAAAAGCTGTAAACAATCTTAAACAGCATCAAATTGATGCTGTTGCGGTAATCGGAGGCGATGGCTCTTTTAGAGGTGCTTTAGAGCTGATGAAGCAGGGGATCCAAGTGATCGGTATTCCGGCAACCATCGACAACGACATACCGTGCACTGACTATTCAATCGGCTTTGATACCGCTGTGAATACAGTGATGGATGCTGTTAATAAAATCCGCGATACAGCATCATCCCATGAGCGGATCTACATAGTTGAAGTGATGGGACGCCGCTGTGGGTACATAGCTTTATACTCTGGATTAGCTTGTGGGGCAGACTCAATCTTAATCCCAGAAGCTAAGTTTGATCTGGATGAAGTATGCACCAGAATCAAGCGAGCTTATGATGTAGGTAAAAGTCATAACATCATCATGGTTGCAGAAGGAGTAGGATTAAACCTTAAGCCGCCAGTGGAGAATATCTCTGTAACAATCGGTAAACATATCCAAGAGCACACTGGATATGAAACCAGGATTGTAATTTTGGGACATATTCAGCGCGGCGGAAGCCCTACAGTTAACGATCGGCTGTTAGCCAGCCGGTTGGCGTATCAAGCAGTGCGTTTGATTGCCCAAGGTCAAACAGGTAAAATGGTTGGGCAGATTGAAAAGCAGATCAAGGCTTTTGATCTGGATTATGCGCTAGCCCAAACAAAAACCATTGATATGGAGTATTACCATTTGGCGGAAATTTTATCAACACTGTAAATTATAAATTGGGAGTGGAATTATGATTCGCAAAACAAAGATAGTCTGTACAATCGGACCCGCAACAGATAGTCCAAAAATGATTACAGAACTGATCAAAGCAGGGATGAACGTAGCCAGATTGAACCTGTCTCATGGTTCGAGTGAGGAACATTTAAGCCGGATTAAATTGATTCGGCAGTGTGCTGAAGAGTGCGGAGCTAATGTGGGCATTCTTTTAGACATTAAAGGGCCGAAGATCCGGTTAGGAGAGCTTGAGCCAGATCGATTTGAACTGGAATCTGGTCAGGAAATAGTCTTAACTACAGAATACTGTGTGGGCACACCCTCCAAAATCTTTGTTAACTATCCTTATTTAGTTGAGGATGTTCATCCGGGTGACACAATTTATATTGACGACGGCCTAGTTGAGTTGGCAGTTGTTTCCAAAACTGGCAAACAGGTTATCTGCAAAGTGGTTGTTGGAGGTTTGATTGGCTCCCGGAAAGGGGTAACGCTTCCGGGTGTAGATGTGAAACTGCCTCCACTGACTGAAGATGACATCCGGAACATCAAGTTTGGTGTGGAAAATGGCGTAGATTTTATCGCCGCTTCATTTGTTAGAAATGCCGATAACGTTAAGGCTGTCAAGGAATTAATCCACAGTTACGGCGGGGATGTACCGGTAATTGCTAAAATCGAGAATGGCGAAGGCATCCGCAACATTGATTCGATCATCGCTGCAGCTGATGGTATTATGGTTGCCCGTGGGGACATGGGAGTTGAAATTCCACCGGAAGAAGTTCCCCTAGCTCAAAAGATGATCATTGAAAAATGCAATGATCACGGCAAACCGGTTATTACTGCTACCCAGATGCTGGATTCCATGATCCGCAATCCCCGGGCTACCAGAGCTGAAATTACCGACGTGGCCAACGCGATTCTCGATGGTACCGATGCGGTAATGCTGTCAGGTGAAACAGCAGTCGGAAAATATCCTGTCAAGGCAGTATCGCTGATGAGCCGCATAGCCATCAGAATCGAAGAGTCTATGGATTACCAAGCCCGGTTAGAATTAAGGCGCCGCAATCAGCGTCAAAATATCGCTGATGCCATCAGTCTGGCTACCTGCCAAACTGCCCATGATTTAGGTGCGAGGGCGATTATCTGCTCAACCCAATCGGGAGCGACAGCCAGATCGATAGCTAAATACCGCCC